>CAUVIG010000105.1:0-7929 GCA_963551745.1 uncultured Actinomyces sp. | reverse complement strand
GTCCCAACAAAATCAGCCTTCTGGAGACCTCCTCCACGAACAAAAACTCCGACATCACCAAGGGCTCGATACTCCACCCCGTCCGGGCACAACTGCGCGATCAGCTCAGCGAGGCGGCTCATCGGTCAGCCTCCAGTTCTGCGACGATCGCGTCGATGGAGGCGCGCAGCTCACGCTGACGCTCGACGATGCCGGCGATCCGAGTGTTCAGCTCGACGATGTCGACCTGCTCGCGCGTGTCCTCGGGCTCGACGTAGGAGGACACCGACAGGTTCCAGTCGTTGTCCTTAATGTCGTCGATCGACACCAAGGCAGCCACATGGTCGACGGCCTGACGCTCGGACACAAGAGAGAGGATCCACTGCTGATTCTCCGCCGTCAGGCGATTCTTGTTCCCCTCACGCACGCACTCGGCGGACGCATCCACGAAGAGGACGCTATGGTCGGGGCGCGCCTTCTTGAGCACGATGATGCAGGTCGCGATCGTGGTCCCAAAGAACAGGTCCGACGGCAGCTGAATCACCGCGTGCACGAAGTTGTTTTCGACCAGGTAGCGGCGAATCTTCCCCTCGGCAGCACCGCGGTACAGGACACCCGGGAACTCGACGATCGCGGCCGTCCCATCCTCAGCCAGCCAGTGCAGCATGTGCATGGTGAAGGCCAGGTCAGCCTTAGATTTGGGGGCCAGAACGCCCGCCGGCGCGAAGCGCGGATCATTAATAAGAGCGATGTCGTCCTTGCCCACCCACTTCGTCGAATACGGAGGGTTCGAGACAATCGCGTCGAAAGGCTGATCGTCCCAGTGGGCAGGTTCCGTCAGGGTGTCCCCCAGCGTGATGTCGAAGTTCGAGAAGTTTACGTCGTGCAGGAACATGTTGATGCGACACAGGTTGTACGTCGTCAGGTTGATCTCCTGGCCGAAATACTGGCGGCTACTCGACGGCCCGAGAAGCTTCGCGAACTTCAGGAGCAGGGACCCCGAGCCAGCGCACGGGTCATACACGCGCGTCACGTCGGAGCGCCCATCCAGGGCGAGGGTCGCGAGGACTTCGGCGACCTCCTGCGGCGTGTAGAACTCGCCGCCCGACTTGCCCGCACTCGAGGCGTACATCGTCATCAGATACTCGTAGGCGTCGCCGAAGGCGTCGATCTGCGCAGCACCGTGCTCCAGGGGCAGATCGCCGATGGCGTCCATGATCTTGACGAGCTTCGCGTTGCGCTGAGCGACCGTGTTCCCGAGCTTCGTGGAGTTGACGTCCACGTCGTCGAAGAGGCCGCGAAGATCCGACTCGGAGCCGCTACCCCGCGCCGAGTTTTCAATGAAGCGGAAGGCGTAGGAGAGGGTCTCGTTCAGATTCTCATCACTGGCAGCCTGGGCACGCACGTTCCCAAACAGGTCAGAGGGACGAATAAAGAAGCCTTTTTCCTTGACGATGCCTTCACGCGCTGCCTCCGCATCCTCGTTGCTGAGGGTCGCGTAATCGAAGGCCGCGGCCTCTTCAGGGGTTCCACCTTCAGCGAGGATCGCCTCTCGCTCGGAGGCGTTCACGTAGTCCGTCAGGTTCTCCGAGATGAAGCGGTAGAACAGGAAGCCCAGGACGTAACTCTTGAAGTCCCAGCCGTCCACGCTGCCACGCAGGTCGTTGGCGATGCGCCAGATTGTCTTATGCAGCTCGGCTCGCTCGATCACTGCCGCCACGGTGTCCTCATTTCCGGCGTTGAGCGCATGAGCTGCACCCCAACTTGGTCTGTTTCATCTCTGCAAGCCCGCTATTAACCTGAGGTTCGGACCGCACAAATTAGCTTACGGCACGACCTCACATCTGTGGCCCCTCGCACTCAGAAAAGCGCCTATCTGCGCATGCAACACCCCGGCCTCGTCACTATATGGAACGAGGACGGGGCCGAGTCACGCACTCATGCGAGCACTACGGGTTCAACGCTTGCACCAGCCGAGCGCCGTTATCGCTTCTTCGCGCGCCTCGGGGGCCGCAAGGCGATCGAGCGCACCCGGCGTCGTCTGGTAGTAGGTGAGCAGGCTCCGCACGCGCGACGGCCGGATCCGCAGGCTCGTGAACACGATGAGGCATTCGATATCCTGCCCCGCACTGATCAGCAGGCTCTTGCGGTTATTGCGCTGCCCGATCACAGTAGGCCGGTCACGCCACGGGATCGAGTAGTGTATACCGCCCTTGCCCCACAGGTCCACGCGTTCCTGGCTGACGACGATGCACTCGCCGCTCTGAAGCCCACCGATCTTGGTGAGCAAGTAGAGAACGACGACTACGGTTGTCAGCACGTTACCGCGAGCAAAATCCCTGATGTCGGCTTCCACACTTAAGATAAGCGCATAGAAATAACACACGCCCGCAGCACCGGCGAGGAGTGCTGTAAGGACGCGCAGGAACATCACGGCACCACCGGGACGCACGACGATCGTTCCATCGGATGTGGATACGATGCTGACAAGGCAGCGCGACCAGCTTGCCTCCGTCACTCCCAGCAGCAAGCAGACGACGCCGCCGATGATTGAGGCCGCTGTGTAGCCCCACTCGCCAACCGCAATGCCGACCCACGCGAAGAAGCTGGCGCATGTGAGGCCGATACCCCAGATGAGCCAAAGCCCAAGCGATCTCCCATCGTTGTCTGTGACCTCGTTGAAGGTGCCGTAGCTCGGCCTCGCCAACTGGGGGACGGGTTGCCCCGCGGGGATCGGCGCAGAAACCCAAGCCTGACTCGTAGGTGCGGCGCCCCCTTGGTTCCACGCGACGTTCGGTCCGGGCACCGGCTGCGCGGCGGGAGCGACGTCGTCGTCTGTGGGCGGTGCAAACTTGTTCATGCGTCTCCGATCCTGCTGGTGTGGAGCCCCAAAGGCACTCACGCATTCAGCCTATCGCGTGCGCGCTCCCCCACCGCAATCGGCCGATCCCGCGCGCATGGTTCGGCCCCGGCCTCGTCACTATGAACGAGGCCGGGGCCGAGTCTGACGCTCACGGGCCGTCAGGAGCGCGCGACCTCCACGGCGGCGGTCTGCGCGAGGTTGGACAAAGCGGTCACGAACTGCGCAATCAACTTGCGGTTACGGCTGTCCTGCATGAGGTTGGGCAGGCCCTTGGTCGTGCAGGTGACCTCAACGACGGTGCTGCCCTCAGAGGGGATGAAGCCCGCAACGAGATTCTCGCCCCAGGACATCATGCCCATCGGGGTATCGAAGGTGACAACTTGACGGTTGGGGTCGGCGAGCGTCACGGTCGCCTTCGGAACGGACTGCGCGGCCGGGATGGCGAGCTGGAACAGCTGCTCGAACGGAACGGCGAACTGGAATGCCTGCGTCGTGGAACGCATACCCATGGGAGTGTCTCCTTAAAGATCTCAGTTATCTCGGATACGCGCGATCTGGTCGCGCGCGCACCGGCGAAGAAGGGGCCACGCGCACCGACGCGGTCGCGTCGGTGTGACGCTGCGGATGCGCGACTTCTTCCAGCTGGTTCAGCCTATCAGCACGCGCCCAAATCTCATATTCCGTCATCAGAAGCGACCACGACCTTCGTTGAGAGAGCAAACGCCGGGCCAATAAACGCAGGCGGGCGTCGAAACGTCATCCGTCTCGCCGCCCACCTACATCGTAGAAGTTGGAGCCCTTGTCCTCAGGAACGCGGCTCGAAGGGGCTCACCGACACCGAGGGCACCTCCTGGCACACGCGCAGGGTCAGATGCAGGCTCGTCGCGCCTGTGCCCGCCTCGGGCATGATGTCGACCAGCTCCGAATCGGCGGGGTTACATCCGTCGACTCCATCCGTCGACTCTGCCGTCAGGGTCACGCCCACGCGGCCGCCCTGAGCGATCGTGTAGACGTTGCCAGGATCCTCGCCGTCGCGCACCGCCGTCGAAAGAACCGCACCACCGCCGGAGAAAATAATCTGCGGGAAGCCGTCAATCCAGCACGAGGAACCCTCGTTCGTGAAGCCGATGTCCACGTAGGTGGTGCCGCCCGCCTCCTGCTGAGAGTCGATGGAGGGCTGCAGGTTCGTCAGGTCGCAACGCTGATCGTTGTCGGCGACGTTCACCTCGGGTGCCTGGTTGCCTTCGTCGGGCACTCCGCTCTGGGGGCCAGCGCCGCTCTGGGCGGGCATGTCGCCCTGAGAGGCGGAGGCGCTCGGGGAAGCGGACGAGGCCGTGGATCCCGCCTCGGGCTGGGTGCCCTTCGGGGAGCAGGCAGCAATGCCCAGAGCGAGGGCCGACAGGGAGGTCACGGCAAGAATGCGTCGCGTGTTGATCATGACCCCATCCTATGAAGTGCCACGCCGCTCACGCACCGCCACGCCGGGCACGGCGTAGGGGTGACAAGCCGCGCACCGAGCTCGCACTGCGCACCCGGCCCCGGCCTCGTCCCCGTTATCGAGTGACCGGCTCGATCTCCACGGGGGCCACGTCCATCTCAACCAACGGCACCACCCGATCCTTGCGCGCGACGTGGAAGCCCCACCAGACCACGCCGAACAGCGGCAGGCCGATATAGGAGGAGGCAACCTCCCAGACCTGGCCGTGAAGCACCGCTTCATAGTTCTGTCCGGCCATAACGACCAGGCACATGACGAAGGCGATGATCGGGCCGGCCGGGAAGAACGGCGATCGATACGGCAGGTCCTCGAGGCGATATCCCTGCAGCAGGTACGCGCGGCGGAAACGAATGTGGCTCACCGCGATGCCCAGCCACATGATGATGCCGGAAATACCGACAATGTTGACCAGCCAGATGTACGCGTCGTTGAAGACCAGCTGCGTCAGGAAGCCACACGCCGCGGTCACCGTCGTCACCGCCATCGCGTAGGCGGGCACGCCACCCTTGGTGACGCGCGCGAAGATAGCGGGCGCCTGACGCTTCAGGGCCATCGAATGCAGCATGCGCGAGGCGGCGTAGAGGCCCGAGTTACCCGCAGACAGGATCGACGTCAGGATGACCGCGTTCATGACGGCTGCCGCCGCACCGATGCCCATGCGCGCGAAGACGAGCGTGAAAGGCGACTGTGCAATGTTGTTCGCCGAGTCGTCGGCGGCGCTCAGCAGGCTCGGGTCCGTGTACGGCAGCAGCGTGCCGATCACGGCGATCGCGCCGATGTAGAAGAACATGATGCGCCAGAACACCGTGCGGATCGAGCGCGGCACGTCCCTGCGCGGATTCTCGGACTCGCCCGCGGCCACGCCCACCAACTCGGTGCCCTGGAAGGAGAAGCCGGCGATCATGAAGACCGCGATGACGCCCACGAAACCGTTGTGGAACGGCGCATCCCCGGTCGTCCAATTCGACAGGCCCGGAGAGTTCGATCCCATCACGCCGGCGATCATGAAGACGCCCGACAGGACGAAGACGATAACGATGACGACCTTGATCGCAGCCAACCAGAATTCGGCCTCACCATAGACTCTCGCCGAGAGCGCATTGAGCCCGACGACGATGACAAGGAAGCCCACCGCCCATATCCACGAGGGCACGGATGGGAACCAGTAGGCCATGACCAGGCCCGAGGCCACGAGGTCCGCGGCGACCGTCACCGCCCAGTTGAACCAGTAGTTCCACCCCATCGCGAAACCGAAGGACGGGGAGATGAACTTGGTGGCGAAGGTATGGAAGGAACCCGCGACCGGCTGGTGCGCGCTCATTTCACCGAGGGACTGCATGAGGAGCAGCACCATCAGGCCAATCGCAGCGTAAGCGAGAAGGGCACCGCCCGGACCGGCGTTCGCGACTGTCGCACCGGAGGCCAGGAACAGGCCCGTGCCGATCGCTCCGCCGATGGCGATCATCTGCATGTGACGCGACGCCAGGCCGCGCTTGAGCGCCGTGTTGGAGCGTTCGCGCACATCGCTGGCGATGTCGTCGGGAGTGGGGGTAGCCATGAGTCGGTTCCTCGTCTGTTGATCGTCGAGTCCCATCTTAGTCCCACAACCGCTTGTGGCAACGTTGACAGTTTCTTTTCTCGTTCTTTAATGACGACGGGGCTCCCCTTCCGCTTTTGTCACCACATTGCCCGCCACGGCCTCGCCCCCACCAAACGAGCCGCACACACGCTGGGCAGTTACACTAAACCCACCCACGCCACCGCAGGAGCTTCCTATGACGCAATCCCTGATGAGCATCGGTTGGATGCTCCTCGCCCTCGTCCTCTCTGCATCCATCGGCCTCGAGCGACAGGTCCGAGGCAAGAGCGCGGGCCTGCGCACCCAGGCCATCGTCGGCCTCACAGCCTGCCTCATGATGCTCATCTCCAAGTACGGCTTCTCCGACATCCTCGTCGATGGCATCACCCGCTACGACCCCTCGCGCGTCGCCTCGCAGATCGTCTCGGGCATCGGCTTCCTCGGCGCCGGCATCATCCTCACCCGCCATGGCGCGATCCGAGGCCTCACGACCGCGGCCACCATCTGGGAGACCGCAGCAATCGGCATGGCGTGTGGCGCAGGCCTATGGTGGCTCGCCGTGGCCGGAACGGTCCTCCACTTCATCGTCATCGCCCTCCTGACGCCCCTCGTTCAGTTCATCCTCATGCGCACGCACGGCCACAAGGTCACACTCACCATCCATTACACGCCGGGGCACGGCGTCCTCTCCACAATGCTGAGGCAGGTCTCTTCCCTGGGCTGGACGGTCTCGGCGGTATCCGCCCACACGGATTCAAGTGACCGCGCGACCACCGCGCGATTCACTGCGGCGACGCGCCAGGACCTCTCACGCTCCCTACTGGTGACTACTCTTGCCGACCTCGATGGCGTCGCAGGCGTCGACATCAGCGAAGACGACGACGAATAGAGTTCACAGCATAGACGAGGGGCCCGCGGATCACCGCGGGCCCCTCGTTCGTACCATCAGGCTCTCAGCGCGTCACGCCTGAGGACCGAAAGGATTGTGGGGCTTGTCGCCCAGCTGGGGCTGCTGGGGCTGCGGCTGGCCAAACTGAGCCTGCTGGCCATACTGAGGCTGGCCGGCCTGGGGAGCCTGGAAACCACCCTGCTGCTGGCCATACTGAGGCTGACCGGCCTGGGGAGCCTGGAAACCACCCCGCTGCTGGCCGAACTGAGGCTGACCGGCCTGGGGAGCCTGGAAACCACCCCGCTGCTGGCCGAACTGAGGCTGACCGGCCTGGGGAGCCTGGAAACCACCCTGCTGCTGGCCGAACTGGCCCTGCTGCTGACCCATCTGAACACCGGCGAACGCGCCGCCAAAGGCATTCGGGTTGTTGATCGGTGCGACCGCGCCGGTCTTCAGCTCCATGAGCAGGAAGCCGCCCGCAACGCCGAGCGCAATGGAGAAGATTGCCAGCATGTACGCGCCAAAGCCCGCGTCGAAGTAGTCATAACTAAGCGCGACAAAAAACTGAATAACACCAAGCAACGCCACCACAAACGCACCGATGCTCGCCGACAGGTAGGCCCACTTCTGATTCGTGAACCAGTAGGCGACGCCCAAGCCGACGACAGCCATCAGCATGATGAGGTGGAATGCCGAGTATCCACCCTTCACGGTGAACATCGACGCACTTCCGTAGTCGCTACTGAGGTAAGGCAGCAGCATCGAAACGAGGATCAGCACCGCCGCCACAGCGATACCGATGAGCGAGTAGGTCGCGCGAACGGAACGACCGCTCACCTTGCCCGTTTCGGCCACGACGGCCGTCTGGAACTGATTGAACGCCGTGTTCGCGGCAGCGCCGAACTGCTGGGCGGCAGCACCGAACTGCTGGCCCGCCGACTGGCCCGCCGGAGCGTAACCCGGCTGACCGTACTGCTGCTGGCCGAAGGGGGCCTGCTGGCCCTGCTGCGGCTGGCCGCCAAACTGGGGCTGGCCCTGCTGAGGAGCAGTGCCGTACTGGGGCTGACCGAAGGGGGCCTGCTGGCCCTGCTGCGGCTGGCCGCCAAACTGGGGCTGGCCCT
>CAUVIG010000104.1:0-7930 GCA_963551745.1 uncultured Actinomyces sp. | reverse complement strand
AAGGGGGTGCCCTGCCGGTGACGGGCGGCAACGCCATCGCCGAGGCCGTGGCCGCCTACGTGGACGCCCACCGCGACGAGTACCAGCTGATCGTCACCACGCAGGATTGGCACATCGATCCGGGGGCTCACTTCTCTGAGACGCCGGACTTCGTGGACACCTGGCCCCCGCACGGCGTCGCGGGCACGGCCGAGGCCGAGCTGCACCCGGCGCTCGCCCACGTGAACGCGGACGTGACGATTAAGAAGGGCCAGTACAAGGCCGCTTACTCGGGCTTCGAAGGCACGACCGAGGATGGAAAGACGCTGGAGCAGGTCCTGCGCGATGCCGACATCACGGACGTGGATGTCGTGGGCCTCGCCGAGTCGCACTGCGTGGCCTGCACGGCGGTCGACGCCGCCCGCGCAGACTTCAAGACGCGAGTGCTGCGCAAGCTGACCGCGCCCGTCACCGAGGAGCTGGGGGCCCAGGCCCGTCAGTGGATGACGTCGGAGCACGTCGAGATCGTCTGAGGCTTCCCGGCCTCGTTCTTAGCGCGCGGCGAGGGCGGCCTTGTAGAGGTCGTTCTTGCGCGCGCCCGTCGCCGCTGCCACCTCGGCTGCGGCGTCTTTGAGGCGCATACCTTCCGCCGCGAGCGCGAGGACGGCCCCGACGTGGTCTTCAGCGCGCGTGCTTCGCGTGTATCCGGCGACAACGATCGTCACCTCGCCGAGGACGTCGTCGGCCCCCTCGGCTAGCTCCCCGAGCGCGCCTCGGCGCACCTCCTCGTAGTCCTTCGTGAGCTCACGGCACAGCGCCGCTGCCCGGTCCGCACCGAACACCTCGGCCATGCGCGTCAGCGTTGCTCCTGCGCGCCGGGGGGACTCGAAGAAGATGAGCGTGTGCGGGTCGGTGGCCAGGTCCTGCAGGTAGCGCGTGACCTCCCCGTCCTTGCGCGGCAGGAACCCCTCGAAGGCGAAGCGGTCGGAGGGCAGGCCGGACAGGGCCAGGGCGACGAGCGGCGCGGAGGGTCCGGGCAGGACGGACAGGGACACGCCCGCGTCGATGGCGGCGCGCGCCAGGCGGAAACCCGGGTCGGAGACGGTGGGCATGCCCGCGTCGGAGACGAAGACGACGCGCGCCCCTCCCCTAGCGGCCTCGACGATTCCCGCGGCCTTCTCGGCCTCGTTGTGGTCGTACAGGGCGATGAGGCGACCGCCGAGCTTGATGCCCAAGCGCGAGGCCAGGGCGAGCGCGCGGCGCGTGTCCTCGGCGGCGACGATGTCCGCCCCTTCCAGCGCGGCGACGACGCGGGGCGAGGCGTCACGCACGTCTCCGATCGGAGTCGCCGCCAGCAGAATAGTGCCCGCCTCCTGGCGGTAGGGTTCCTGCGCGCGAGCGTCCTTGGGCACTGAAGAGGACTCAGGGGCGTTGGTCGTGTCGGTCGCTGCTTCCATGCCCGTATCGTCTCATTCGTTCCCAGCGCGCGCACGGCGCGTCCGGCTGACGCCCGCCCACCATTGGGGGATGCGCGAGGCAAGGACGGCGCCCGCGCACAGGAGCGCGATGGTTCCGCCTGCGCTGAGCCGCGCGGGGACGGCGATCGCGAGGCCCGCGATTCCGAGGAGCGCCCCCAGGACAGGAGCGCCGACGAGGAATGCGCGCGAGCTGCGCACGAGGGGTGCGAGGGCCGCGGCCGGCGCAGCAATCAGCGCGATCGACAGGATCGTGCCGACCGCCGGGATCGCCACGGTGACCGACGCGAGGATGAGGCCAAGGATGACGAGTTCGTGACGCCCGGCGCGCGAGGCGGCGGCCGGATTGGCGGGGTCGAAGCAGTGAGCAATGAGCTGGCGCCCGCCCAGCGTCACGACAAGCAGCGCGGCCACGAGCACGCCACCCGCCCAGGCGACGTCGGCGGGCGAGACCGTCATGACGGATCCCGTCAGGAAGGAATTCACCGCGAGGGGCAGGGGCTTGAACCAGGTCGCCAGGAAGTACCCGGAGGCAAATCCGGCGGTCAGCACGATGCCGGCGGCTCCCTGGCTGGAGATGCCTGGGATCGTGGCGAGCCAGCGCATGAGGACGACGAGCGGGATGGTCCCGAGGAACGCGCCGACGTAGAGCGCCGCCGACATTCCGGAGTGCCCGAAGCCGAGGGCGGCTGCGATGACGACACCGAGGACCGCGCCCGGGAAAGTCCCGTGCGTGACGGATTCGGCGAAGAAGATGCGTCGGTCCAGGTAGGCGAAGGCGCCGATGAGGCCACCCAGGGCCCCGATGATCGTCACGTGCAGCGCCGGGTACAGCAGGAGGCTGGGGATCACGAGGCCTCCCCTCCCCCGGCGCTCACGGTCGTTTCACGCGACGTTTCACGCCCGGCAGTGACCGTGCGCGCGCGTCGGGCACGGATCTCGCGCAGCGCCAGTGCGGCAGCAAAGCAGAGGAGGACCCCCATCGCGACGCACGCCTGCGGGGACAGTGGGCGCGGTGCACGCAAGAGGGAGACGCCGAAGCCCGCCCATCCTCCAACGAGCGCACAGGCGCCGGACAGGAGCACCATGGAGCGCGGGCCCGCCGCGAGCAGCCGACCGAAGGCTCCGGGAACGATGAGGTATCCGACGACGAGGAGGACTCCGACCGCCGTCGAGGCCGCGACCACGATCGCACCGAGCGCCGCGTTGAAGGCGATGTCGATCCGCGTGACGGGGATACCACTCACCCGTGCGGCCTCGCGATCGAAGGCTACCGCAACCTGCGCGCGCCAGGTGGCAGCGAGCAGCGCGGCGGCGACCACGAGGACGAGGGCGCTCGTGGCCATGCGCGACAGCGTGATATCCAGGAGACGGCCGAACATCAGGGATTCGAGCTGCCCGGACATGTCCCCGATGCGCAGGGAGATGACGATGCCGAGGGAGAAGAAAGCGGTGAGTAGAACAGCGGTCGTCGCCTCGGAGTGGCGTTGTTTGCGGGAAGCCACCGTCAGTGCCGCCGCGACGAACGCCGCGCACACCGCGCCACCCGGGATGATGGCCTCTCGCCCGCCGACCGCCATTCCCACGACGATTCCGGGAAAGACGCCGTGGACCATCGTCTCGGCGCTGAATTCGGCGCGGCGCAGGTTCACGAGCGTCGAGGCGGGTCCAACCGCCAGCGCGAGGAGCCCCAGGACGATGATGGGGCGGGCCAGGAAGGGGGCGATCATGACAGTGCCGCAATCGCCTCGTCCGCGCCCGCCCCGTAGGCACGCGCCAGGACGGAGGGGGCAAGGGCCTCGTCGACGCTGCCGAGGGCGACGAGGTGCGAGGCGAGCACGCAGGCACGCGAGCACACGTCGCGCGCAAGGGAGAGGTCGTGCGTGGAGACGACGACGCCGACACCGTCCGCGGTCAGCTCGGCGATCAGCCGCGTCAGGATGTCGCGGCTGGGCGCGTCGAGGCCGTTGAAGGGCTCGTCCATCATGACCAGGTCCGGCCGGGCGACGAGGGCCCGCGCCACGAGGACGCGCTGTCGCTGCCCGCCGCTGAGCGTCCCGAATCGGCGCGACGCGCGATCGGAGAGGTTGACCCGTTCGAGGGCGGCGCTCACCCGCGCGCGCATGTCGGCGTTGATCCGCTTGCCCCACCCGGCCTCGGCGATAAGACCCATGGTGACGACCTCGGCCGCACTCACGGGAAAGGTGAGGTCCAGGTCGGCGCTCTGGGGCACGAGGCCGATGCGCTTGGCGTCCACCTCGACGGTCCCGGAGAGGACCTGGCAGCCGCCGGCGATGCCGCGCATGAGAGTGGTCTTGCCGCCACCGTTGGGACCGACAAGGGCGAGGGCCTGGCCCCCGAACACGTCGAGGGTCAGGCCGGTCAGCGCCGGGGTATTCCCATACCCCAGCGCCGCGTCTCGGAAGGAGACGAGTGTCGTCATCACTGGTCCTTCAGGCGCTCGGGCAGGTCCGGGACGGTGCCGCCCCACGCCTGGGTCACGGCACGCACGTTGTGGATGATCGAGCCGACGTAGGTGGCTCCCTCGGACCCGTCGGGGCCCAGCGAATCGCCGTACATGGCATCCTCGCCCACGATGGGGGTCACGCCAGCCGCGCGGGCGATCGCCTCGATGGACTTGGAGTTGTTGGAGTTTTCCGCAAAGAGCGCGACCGCGCCGGATTCCTTGACGGCCGCGACGGCCTTGGCGATGTGGTCGGCGGTGGCGTCCTGCTGCTCGTTGAAGTCGGACAGGGCGGCGCCGATGAAGCGGATCCCGTAGTCCCTCGAGAAGTAGCCGAAGGCGTCGTGGGAGGTAAAGAGCACGCGCTGTCCCGCAGGGACGGTCTCAATGGCCTCGGCGGTCCACTGATCGAGAGCGTCAATGTCCTCCAGGTACGAGGCCGTGGCCGCGTTGATCGACGATGCTGCGTCCGGTGCCGCGGCCGCGAGGCCTGCTCCGAGGTTGGCAACCTGGACGTGGGCACCCTTTGGCGAGGTCCACACGTGCGGATCGAAGCGGAACTCGGGGGCTTCGCCCGCTTCTTCCGGTGGGAAGGGCCACGGGGCAACGTTCACGCGCTCGCTGCCGCGGTCGATCGTGTAGGCCCCCTCAGGGTCGGGTGCGCCCGGGTTGTCAATGTCGGCGGCGGTCAGGACGCCCGAAGTGACGACCATGCGCCCCTTGAAGCCCGAGGAGACGACAGCATCGTCGAGGAAGTGTTCGAGGTCGACGCCGGAGACAGCCATGACGTCGGCCTCCGAGAGTGCCTTGGTCTGGGCAGGGGTCATCTCATGTTCGTGCGCGGAGGCGTTGGGGGCGAGCAGGCACGTGAGGCTCATGGTCAGGGCGGCCCCCTCGGGGGCGGTGCCCACGTGTGTGCTCTGTCCTGAGGCATCGGTCTTGGCAAGGGAGATGTCGGTGGATTTCGCGGCGATCTGGGTGACGTAGTCGCAGATCTGCGTGGTCGTGGCGACGACCGCGAGGCCGTGTGGCGACGAAGAGGGAGAGCAGGCGGCCAGCGAGGCGATCGCCATGGTCAGCCCCGAAGCAGCTGCTACGCCGCGTCTGGTCAGAGAAAACATCATAGCTCCTATATATTTTCGGGTGCGCGAAAATTATAGGTCGAAGAGAGAACAATTCTCAACAGGTACGCCCTGCACATTCTCCCTTCGAGCGCAAGCAAACGTGCGGCGCATCCCTTTCGGCGCGATAGGGCCGCTAGACTCGGATGCGATGGATACTGCGAACGCACACAACGACACAATCGACGAGACCGCTGACCTCCTCGAGCAGGACACGACGACCGACGCCGAGACCAACGGCCTCCTCGAGCAGGAGCAGACAACGGGCGACGATCCCAAGCAGCCAACCAATGCCTCGTCCTCTCCCCCAGCCACCGGATGGTCGCAGCACCTGACAACCCCCACAGCTGGGTGGATAGCGACTGCGATCGCGACGCTCGTCGCCGCCCTCATTCGACTGCCCGGACTAGGCAACGTCCGCACGCTCATCTTCGACGAGACCTACTACGTGAAGGACGCCTGGTCACTCCTCACCCTCGGATACGAGGGCACATGGGCCAAGGACGTCGATACCGCGTTCGCCAACGGCGACACCTCCGGCTTGTCCGCGGTGGGCGGCTATCCCGTTCATCCACCGACGGGCAAGTGGCTAATCGCAATGGGCATGAAGTTCTTCGGCCAGGCAGACCCGGTGGGGTGGCGCATCGCGGCGGCCATCTGCGGCATCATCACGGTATTCCTTCTGTGCCGACTTGCTCAGAACCTCTTCCGATCCCCCGCCATCACCCTCCTCGCTGGCCTGTTCCTGGCGACGGACGGAATGGCGATTGTCATGAGCCGTACATCCATCCTCGACGGATTCCTCGCTATGTTTGCGCTGGCCGTATTCCTGTGCGTCGTGAAGGATCAGCACACGGCACAGCCCACGCTGTCGGCCAAGCTGGCCGAGTGGGACGGACTGGGCGAGCCGAGGCAGGGGTGGCACTCCGCCCGGGCACACCTCACCCTGCGCGATCGACGCCCCTTTGCGATCGGCCCCAATGCGGGAAACCGACCTTGGCTTTTCGCGGCTGGCATCTGCGCGGGTCTCGCCTGCTCCGTCAAGTGGTCCGGGCTCTACGTGCTCGCATTCCTTGGCCTATTCGTTGCGCTACGCGAGGTGACGTGCCGCTGGCGCGCCGGACACCCGGCACCAATCCGCGGAGCACTCCTGGCAGACGTCTGGTGGGCATTCATCCTCATGGTTCCGACCGCGATTCTTACGTACGTGGCTTCCTGGTTCGGCTGGTTCTCACACTCCGCCGCTCACGGACACGGCCGCTCCGGAAATGCTGGATTCGCCGGACAACTGGCGGACCTGTGGCTCTACCACAAGGAGATGTGGACCTTCCACAACGGACTAAACACGCCCCACAAGTATCAGTCCAGCCCGTACACGTGGCTCGCGCAGGTGCGCGCAACCTCCTTCTACTGGAACAACGGCGAGGCCGTGATGGGCTGCCGCTCGGGCAAGTGCGCGAGCGACGTCGTGGCGCTGGGCAATCCCCTCCTGTGGTGGGTGGGCATCGGCGCCCTGCTACTCGTCATCCTCGCCACGTTCTACTACCGCAACTGGCGCGTGGGCGTCATTGCCCTCGGATATATCGCTCTGTACGTTCCGTGGCTCGCTTATGCGCATCGGACGATCTTTGTTTTCTACACCGTCGCCTTTGCGCCTTTCGTCGCCCTGGCGGTCGCATGGATGTTTGGGCTCCTCGCAGGATGGGTAACAATTGACGGATCATCGAAACCCGCACCAGCCAGCCGCCAGACTCAGATCACCGGATGGGTATTGACGGTGCTTGTGACGGCCGCGATCCTCGGCTGCGCCCTCTACTTCATGCCACTGTGGCGCGGGGACGTTGTCGACTACGACTTCTGGCGCGCTCACATGTGGTTGCAAAGCTGGATCTGACGATCATCAGAGCCTCCGATACGTAAGGGTGTGGCCCGGCAGTTAACTGCCGGGCCACACCCTTATCTGCACAACGCTCCTACCGTGCCGAACGAGAAGAAGAGCTGCATGAAGAAGCTACTCGCTCCCCCGACAACCGCATCGACCAAACACGGCGAGCAACGCGCCAGAAGCGCCTCTCAGGCGAGCGAAGCAAGCAGTTCGCGGATCTGACCATTGAGCTCCTCAGAAGGCGTGAAAGTGCCATCCTGGAAGTCAGAACCGAGGTTGACGCCAACCTGCTGGTCGCGAACGGCCGCACCGAAGGTGGAAACGATCTCGCGCAGGTGCTCGAGCGGCTTGACGGCACCGTACCAGGAGTAACCGACGAGGCCGACGGCCTTCCCCTTCAGCGTCGCCGGGGGCAGGTAGTCGATCGCATTCTTAAGAACAGCAGAGACCGAGTGGTTGTACTCGGGGGTCACGAACAGCACAGCGTCGTTGGCCTCGAGGTTAGCGCGAAGGCGAACAGCCTCAGCCAGCTCGGGGGCCTGAATCGACGGGGGCATCTCCTCCGCGAAGAGAGGAAGGTTGTAATCGCGCAGATCCAAGAACACGGTCTGCACACCCTCGACCTGACGAGCCTGATCCTCGATCCAACGAACAACCTGCTCGCCGGCGCGGCCGGGGCGAACGGAACCAAGGACGATAGCAACGGAAGCCATGACGTTTCCTTTCGAAGTCTTATTGAAACATCAACTACTATAGTTCATCGACAGGCCGTAGACAATGACAAGGCCTATCATTTAGGCCACAAGTCCTAAATGGAATGACGACTCGCCTGAGGTTTACAGGCGTATGCGTGGTGAGTAGGTGCATGCGCTGAGAGCTCCGGCTAGTAGGCGTAGCACCTACACAAATGCGGAGGGCCCCGCCCGTTTGGGTGAGGCCCTCCGTCTTGAGGTGTGTTGTGGCGGTGTCCTACTCTCCCACAACCTGTCGGTTGCAGTACCATTGG
>CAUVIG010000103.1:0-8028 GCA_963551745.1 uncultured Actinomyces sp. | reverse complement strand
GCATGAAGGTCGCGGAATGGCCGAATTCAAGAGCGGAGTTCTTGATGACGTACTTGAACTTCATCATGTCGTCGGCCGCGGTCTGCAGCGTCGCGAAGCGGTAGTTGATCTCCTGCTGGCCACCTGAGCCAACCTCGTGGTGGGCGCGTTCGATCGTTAGGCCGACCTCCTCGAGCAGTCGGCTCATCTCGTCGCGCACGTCAGCGTACTTGTCGGCGGGGGAGACGGGGAAGTAGCCGCCCTTGATCGGCACCTTGTAGCCCATGTTGCCGCCCTCTTCGACGCGGCCGGTGTTCCAGTACGCCTCCGGAGAGTCGACGAAGAAGAAGGTGTTGTGCGGGGTGACCTGGTAGCGCACGTCGTCGAAGAGGTAGAACTCTGCCTCGGCGCCGATGAAGCACTCATCCGCAATGCCGGTCGAGCGCAGGTATGCCTCGGCCTTGGCGGCCACCTGGCGCGGATCACGCGAGAAGGGTTCGTCGGTGAAGGGGTCGACGATCGAAAAGTTCACGACCAGGGTCTTGCGATCGCGGAACGGGTCGACGAAGGCAGAGGAGATGTCCGGGATGAGCTTCATGTCGGACTCATGGATGGCGGTGAAGCCGCGCACCGAGGAGCCGTCGAACATGAGGCCGTCCGACAAAGCGGCGTCCAGGAACTCGCTCACGGGGATCGTAAAGTGCTGCTGAACCCCGGGGACGTCGCAGAAGCGCACGTCGACGAGTTCAATGTTCTGCTCGGAGATAAAGTCTGCGACCTCTTGGCTGGAGGTGAACATGAACGTCCTTCTTTGTGGGAGAGCTGTACTCAAAGATCAAGAATCGGTCAATTCGTAACCAAGTCCAGTATATGCCCACTGGTGGTGTGCGCGTACAGTGGTTTCGTTATTCAAGGTTTCATGACATAGAGCACGCCTAACGTGGGCGTCGGGCACTCCCAGCCTCGGCCTCGTACCCTGGGAGCGTGGCAGATCCTTCGACGTACCGCCCCCGCACGGGAGACATCCCGACCTCGCCGGGCGTCTACCGATTCTCAGACCCGCAGGGCCGCGTCATCTACGTCGGCAAAGCCAAAAATCTGCGCAATCGCCTCACCAACTACTTCCAGGACCTGGCGAACCTGCACCCGCGCACCCAGCAGATGGTGACGACCGCGAGCGCCGTGCAGTGGACCGTCGTGCGTTCCGAGGTAGAGGCCCTCACGCTGGAGTTCACGTGGATTAAGGAATTCAATCCGCGCTTCAACGTCATGTTTAAGGACGATAAGTCCTACCCCTACCTGGCAGTGTCGATGGGGGAGCGCTTCCCTCGCGTGCAGGTGACGCGCGAGCGCAAGCGGGCAGGATCGCGCTACTTCGGTCCGTACACGCAGGTGTGGGCGATTCGCGAGACGATCGACCAGCTGCTGCGCGTCTTCCCGATGCGCTCATGTTCGTCGGGTGTGTTCCAGCGCGCGAAGGCGCAGGGGCGACCCTGCTTGCTCGGCTACATCGACAAGTGTGCGGCCCCGTGCGTGGGGCGCATTTCCATGGAGGAGCATCGCGAGCTCGCCGAGGGGCTGTGTCAGTTCATGGAGGGGCGCACGGGTCCGGTGATCCGTGACCTGGAGGAGCAGATGCGCCAGGCCTCCATGGAGCTCAACTTTGAACGCGCGGCGAAGCTGCGCGACGACGTCAAGGCGCTGCGTACTGTGCTGGAGCGTAATGCGGTCGTGCTCGACGACGGGTCGGACGCGGACGTGTTCTCGCTCGTTAGTGACGACCTGGATGCCGCGGTCCACGTCTTCCACGTACGCGGCGGACGTATCCGAGGCACGCGCGGCTGGGTCATCGAGCGCGTGGACGGCGCGGACGATGCCGCGCTCATGGCTCGTCTCCTCGAGCAGGTGTATTCGTCGGCGTCGCCGGACGATGCCGGTGCTGGGAAGACGGCCAAGGTGGCGGCCGTGAGCGTGGACGACGTCGCGCACACGCCGACATCGGCGATCCCGCGCGAGGTGCTTGTCTCCGTCGAACCCGAGGAGAAGGAGACCATCGCGCGCTGGCTGGCCGAGATCCGCGGCGCGTCCGTGTCGGTGCACGTGCCCAAGCGCGGCCCGAAGGCCCAGATCATGGAGACGGTCACGGAGAATGCCCGACAGGCGCTCGCGCTGCACCGCACGAAGCGCGCGGGGGATATTACGGCGCGCTCGATGGCGCTCGAGCAACTGGCCGAGAACCTCGACCTGCCCGGCGCGCCCCTGCGCATCGAGTGCTACGACGTTTCGCACACGGGCGGGGAGAACCAGGTTGCCTCGATGGTGGTCTTCGAGGACGGTATGCCGCGCAAGGACGCGTATCGCACCTACAACATCCGCGGCGAGGACGGCAACGGCACCCCCGATGACACGAGCGCGATGAACGAGGTTCTCACGCGCCGTTTCTCGCGGCTCCTCGCCGAGGAGGCCGGCGTTGAAGGTGAGGACGACGACGGCGTCGCCTACACCTCCGGACCGATCGACGCGATGACGGGACGACCCAAGCGATTCTCCTACCGGCCCGACCTGGTCGTCGTGGACGGCGGCCTGCCCCAGGTGAACGCTGCCCGGGCTGCCTTGGACGCAGTGGGTGCGGACGTGCCCGTCGTGGGCCTGGCTAAGCGCCTCGAAGAGGTGTGGATTCCCGGGGACGACTTCCCGCTCATTCTTCCCCGCACGTCGGAGGCTCTTTACCTCCTGCAGTACCTGCGCGATGAGTCCCACCGTTTCGCGATCACGAAGCATCGCAAGCGCCGGTCGAAGGCGCAGCGCCGCTCGGTCCTCGATTCCATCCCAGGGCTTGGACCTGCGCGCCAGGCCGCGCTGCTCAAGCATTTTGGCTCCGTCAAGCGGATTCGCGAGGCCACGCCCGAGGAGATCGCCGAGGTCAAGGGCGTGGGAGTCGGCCTTGCGCAGACGATCCGCGATAGGCTAGCGACATCGTCGAGGGAGGATACACCATGACAACGATGCTTCCTGTGCCACTGCCGGCGCGCGTGCTGCTGCTGGGATCGGGCGAACTCGGTAAGGAAGTCGTAATCGCCCTGCAACGCTACGGATGCACGGTGATCGCCTGCGATTCTTACGCCAATGCTCCCGCCATGCAGGTTGCGAACGAATTCCGCGTCTTCGATATGAGCGACCCGCAGGCTCTGCGCGAGGTCCTCGACACCGTGGACGTCGACCTCATCGTTCCCGAGGTTGAGGCCATCGCGACCGACTGCCTGAGTGTCGACGAAGAACGCGGCGTGCGCGTCGTCCCCAACGCCTTCGCCGTCCAGGCCACGATGGACCGTCAGCGCATCCGCAACCTGGCTGCGTCCCTGCCCGGCGTACGCACCTCCGGCTTCCGCTTCGCGCGTAGCGAGACCGAGCTGGCGCAGGCCCTCGACGAGGTCGGCTATCCCGCCTTCGTCAAACCCACGATGTCCTCCTCCGGACACGGCCAGTCTCGCGTGACGGGTCCCGAGCAGGCCGCCTCCGCCTGGGCCCACGCCGAGGAAGAAGCGCGCGCCACGACCGGCGTCGTCATCGTTGAAGAGGGCGTCAACTTCGACTACGAGATCACCCTGCTCACCGTGCGCTCCTGGGACGCCGCTTCCGGAACTGTCTCGACGAGCTTCTGCGCGCCCATCGGACACCGCCAAGAGGGCGGCGACTACGTCGAATCCTGGCAGCCCATGGCCATGAGCGACGGTGCCCTCGAGGGAGCTCGACAGATGGCCAAGGCCGTCACCGACGCTCTTGCGCAGGCCGGAAACGGCCCCTGCCTCGGCATTTTCGGTGTCGAGTTCTTCGTGCGTGGTGACGAGGTCTGGTTCTCCGAGCTCTCGCCCCGCCCCCACGACACCGGCATGGTCACGATGGTGACCCAAGCCCAGTCCGAGTTCGAGCTGCACGCACGCGCGATCCTAGGACTGCCTGTCTCCACGACCCAGTCCACGCCGGGCGCCTCAGTGGTCATCAAGTCGACGAGCGCCGTCGAGACCCCCGTCTACAACGGCGTCGCTCACGCCCTCGAATCCGCCGACATCGTGCGTCTCTTCGGCAAGCCGGTGAGCCGCACCGGCAGGCGGGTCGGCGTCGTCGCCACCACCGCGAGCACGCCGAAGGAAGCGCGGGTCATCGCCCGCAGAGCCGCCGCCGGCATCACGATCGACGAGGCCTCCGCACCTTCCGCCTAACAGCCTCCCATCACCCGACCAGTCGACCCATCAGGAGGACGCCATGCCCGACCACACACCCACGGACGCTCACGACGTAGACGAGGCCCAGGCCTCGGCAATGAACGAGGAGAACCCGCCCACGGTCCCCGAGGGCATCGCCGTGCGCGACATGGCCCGCGTGAAGTACGAGCCGCGCGCCTCCAACGAGGTGCTCATCATCACCGGATACTCGGGAGCGGGCCGCACCGGCGCTGCCCGCGCCCTCGAAGACCTCGATTGGTACGTCGTCGACAACCTGCCGCCGACCATGCTGCCCGCACTCGTCGGCATGATGTCGAACGATCCGGCTGCGGGCGTGCACCGCCTGGCCGTCGGCGTGGACGTGCGCTCGCGTACCTTCTTCCGCACGCTTGATGCCACGCTTGAACAGCTCAAGGGCGCAGGCATCGCCTACCGCATCATCTTCCTCGAGGCCAGTCCCGAGACGTTAGTGCGTCGCTACGAATCCAACCGCCGCCCGCATCCCCTCCAGGGTGCCGGTACCCTCATGGATGGCATCAAGGCAGAGATGCGCCTGCTCGCGCCCCTGCGTCGCGCCGCCGACGAGGTCATCGATACCTCCACGATGAGCGTCCATGATCTGACGAGGCGCATCCGTGACATCGTGGCGGGGGAGGAGCGCCCCCTGCAGGTCACCGTCGAATCCTTCGGCTTCAAGCACGGCCTGCCCCTCGACGCCGATCACGTCGTCGACGTGCGTTTCCTCAAGAACCCGTACTGGGTGGACGAACTGCGACACCTCACGGGTAAGGACGAGGCCGTCGCCGACTACGTGCTCTCTCAGCCGGGTGCGCGCGAATTTGCTCTCGGGTACGCCGACCTTCTTGCCCCCATGCTCAGTGGCTATCTGGCAGAATTGAAACCGTTCGTCACGATTGCCGTCGGATGTACGGGCGGAAAGCACCGTTCCGTCGCGTCCTCTGAGGCGATCGCGCAACGCTTGCGCACACACGGATACACGGTTCGCGTCATGCACCGTGACATTGGGAGAGACTGATGCCCTACCTTGATGCAGCCGGCTGGGTTCAACGTGGAGAATCCGGCCAGAACATCGTCGCCCTCGGCGGCGGACACGGCCTGTCCGCGACCCTGCGGGCGCTGCGCCATATCACGCGTGCACTGACGGCCGTTGTGACCGTCGCCGATGATGGCGGCAGCTCCGGTCGACTGCGCCAGGAGATGCCAATCCTTCCTCCCGGTGACCTGCGTATGGCACTGGCCTCTCTTTGCGAGGAATCCGAGTGGGGGCTGACCTGGCGCGACGTCATGCAGCTGCGCCTGGATACGAGCGGTCCGCTCAACGGGCACGCGCTCGGCAACCTGCTGATCTCCGGCCTGTGGCAGCTCCTCGACGATCCCGTCGAAGGTCTCGACTGGGTCGGTCGTCTCCTCGGTGCTCAGGGCCGCGTCCTGCCCATGTCATCGACGCCGATCGACATCGAGGCGGACATGAACGACGGCGGTCGCCGCTACGTCGTCTCCGGCCAATCTAAGGTCGCCGTCGCTCCCGGCACCGTCGAGCACGTGCGCATCACGCCCGAGGCGCCCGCGGTTCCCCCAGTGGTCATAGAGGCGATTTCCGAAGCCGACTGGGTCGTCCTGGGTCCCGGCTCTTGGTACACCTCCGTGATCCCGCACCTGCTGGTGCCAGAGATCAACCGTGCGCTCGCAACTACTGACGCCCACCGTGCGCTCGTGCTCAACCTCGCGCGCCAGCGCGGTGAAACCGACCTGATGTCGACCGCCGACCACGTGCGCGTTCTGCGCGAGTACGCACCCATGCTCAAGCTCGACGTCGTCGTCGCGGATCCGACGGCCTGCGACGATATCGATGACCTGATCGTGGCGGCCGAGGAATTGGGTGCGCGTGTGCTCCTGCGGCAGGTTCGCACGGGTGATGGAGCCCCGCATCACGACCCGCTACGCCTCGCCGCGGCGCTGCGTGACGCATTTGACGGCTTCCTTGGTGAGGTCGGACAGCCCGAAACGTGGTTACCTTAGGACCTGTTGCCTGCTGACAAACGACATGACATATCTGGAGAAGCCGTGTCCCTGACATCCGACATGAAGGACGAGCTGGCGCGCGCCGTCATCACGACGCCGTCCGAGGTCGCCGCCGAAGTGAGCGCGACACTGCGTTTCGCGGGAGGCCTGCACCTCGTGGGCGGGCGCATCCTCGTCGAGGCCGAGCTTGACTCGCCCGTGGCCGCGCGTCGCCTGCGCAGCTACCTGCAGGCGCTGTATAACACTGAGTCCTCCGTCGTCGTGGTGTCTGGCTCCTCCCTGCGACGCGGCAAGCGCTACGTCGTGCGCGTGGTCCACAAGGCCGACGAGCTCGCGCGCCTCACGGGCCTCGTCGACTCTCTGCGTCGCCCCGTTCGTGGTCTGCCGCCCGTGCTCGTTGCCTCTGGAACCGCCGAGGCTGCGGCTATCTGGCGCGGTGCCTTCCTCGCGCGCGGCTCCCTCATGGAACCCGGACGTTCTTCTTCGCTTGAGATCACGTGCCCCGGTCCCGAGGTCGCTCTTGCGATGGTCGGCTGCGCGCGTAAGCTCGGCGCGGCCGCCCGCTCCAAGGAGGTACGCGGCACCGATCGCATTTCCGTCCGCGATTCGGACGCGATCGGCACGCTGATCTCAGCCATGGGAGCGCCCCAGACCTTCGAGGCGTGGCAGGAACGACGTGAACGCCGCGAGGCCAGAGGGAGCGCCAACCGACTGGCCAACTTTGACGACGCGAACCTGCGTCGCTCCGCCCGCGCGGCAGTCGCCGCGGGTGCTCGCGTTGAACGCGCTTTCGAGATTCTCGGAGACGACGTTCCTGCCCACCTGCTGGAGGCCGGCACCCTGCGCCTGCACTACAAGCAGGCATCCCTTGAAGAGCTCGGCAAGCACACGAATCCGCCTCTCACCAAGGATGCCGTCGCGGGTCGTATCCGTCGCCTTCTGGCCCTCGCCGATAAGGTCGCGCACGAACGCGGCATCCCGGATACCGAATCTGCGCTCACCCTCGATATGCTCGAGGAGGACTGAGGTCCCTGAATCCTGCCGCTTCTTCTCAATCCAAACGAGAATTACCCCACGTGAAGATTTTCAAATTGGATTGTGATGGAGTCCGCTTTCGGGTGTAGAGTAGGGATTGCTGGAACCGCAGACATCTGCGGGCCGGGCAGGCAACCCGCAGGCCCGGTTGCATCGAATACCGTGCTCCGTGTGGGCACGAGCAGGAGGAACATAGTGACCACCCGCGTTGGCATCAATGGCTTCGGCCGCATTGGCCGTAACTTCTTCCGCGCCGCTCTCGAGCAGGGCGCGGACATTGAGATCGTCGCCGTTAACGACCTCACCGACAACAAGACCCTCGCTCACCTGCTGAAGTACGACTCGATCACGGGTCGCTTCCCGGGCGAGGTTTCCTACGACGACGAGGGCATCATCGTCGACGGCAAGCACATCAAGGTGCTCGCGCAGCGTAACCCCGCCGACCTGCCCTGGGGCGAGCTCGGTGTCGAGGTTGTCGTCGAGTCCACTGGCTTCTTCACCGACGGCGAGAAGGCCAAGGCTCACATCGACGCTGGCGCCAAGAAGGTCGTCATCTCCGCTCCCGCGAAGAACGTCGACGGCACCTTCGTCATGGGCGTGAACGAGGCTGACTACGACAACGCCACGATGAACATCGTGTCGAACGCCTCCTGCACGACCAACTGCCTCGCCCCCCTCGCCAAGGTTCTCGAGGAGAACTTCGGCATCGAGCGCGGCATCATGACCACCATCCACTCCTACACGGGTG
>CAUVIG010000102.1:0-8030 GCA_963551745.1 uncultured Actinomyces sp. | reverse complement strand
GTGTTGCGCGAACGACGCGACCTGACCGCCTCGCTCTGTTGAAGACGCACGTGGGTGCGCCCGCCAGATGGCGGGCGCACCCACGTCGTTTTCACTGGCCTACTACGGCCGTCACCGACGACAGAAATGCGACACGACCTGTCCACACTCTGTTTGCTCGCACACACTTATCGTCACACGTGTAGCATGTGCACCAAATGTCACAGGCGCATCATGGCAAGGTATTCCCTGCCATGACGGGCCTTCAATGCGAGCGCGCAGGCCTTTGCTCATCGGGAACATCCCGGCAGATGAGGCCCCAGCACTTCCCACGCCGGTTAGACTGTAACCGGGAGCGGCCGCGCTTCCGAACAGAACGTACGTCGCGCACAGGGCGCGGGGGAATGAGGAGAGCACGACTATGAGCATCTTCGACCGCTTCGAGAGCGCCGTCGAGAGAGGCGTCAACGGCGCCTTCTCGCGCGTGTTCCGGTCGGGGATCAAGCCCGTGGACATCACCACGGCGATCCGCCGCGCCATGGACGAATCCGTCCAGGAAGTCTCCGCCTCACGCATCATCGCCGCGAACCACTTCACGGTCTACGCCTCGCGCGCCGACCTCGCCTCTCTCGAAGCATCCCTCGACGTCCTCGCCGACGAGTTCGCCCAGCAGGCCACCGAGCACGCCGCGGCGAACAGCTACTCCCTCCTCGGCCCCGTCACGATCGAATTCATCGCCGACGCGTCCGAGCCCAGCGGGACCCTCAAGGTCGACGCCGAAAACCGCAGGGGACCCGCTGCCCCCGCCACGGCCTCGTCCGCATCCCCCGAACACCCCATCATTGACGTCGACGGTGAAAAGTGGCTGCTCACCGAGCCCGTGACCGTCATCGGTCGCGGCTCCGAAGCCGACATCGTCGTCAACGATTCGGGCGTCTCGCGCCGCCACCTCGAACTGCGCATCACCCCCACCGGCGTGATCGCGACCGATCTGGGCTCCACCAACGGCTCCTTCGTTGAGGGCCACCGCATCGACGCAGCAACCCTGCTCGACGGCAACCAGATCGTCATCGGACGCACCAAGATCCTCTTCTGGACACACCCAGACCAGAGCGGAGTTTAATGAAGTGACCACAGACCTCGCATTTACCGTTTTCCGCATCGGGTTCCTGGTGCTGCTCTGGCTCCTCGTGCTCGCGGCCGTCAACACGCTGCGACGCGACATCTTCGGCACCGTCGTCACCCCGCGCGGCAAGGGACGCAACGAGGCCACTTCACGCCGCAAAGCCTCCCGTGAAAAGCGCAAGGACAACAAGAAGCGCACCTCCACGAACCCGCTGGCACCCAAGGATCTCCTGGTGACCGGCGGCCCCCTCGTCGGCACCATGCTGCCCCTCGGCGAGGCCCCCATCGTCATCGGCCGCTCCCCAGCGTGCACCCTCGTGCTCGAAGACGAGTATGCGTCCAGCCGCCACGCGGCACTCACCCCCCAGTCTGACGGCTGGTGGATCGAAGACCTCTCCAGCCGTAACGGCACCTTCATCGACGACGAGCGCCTAAGCGCCCCGCGCCAGCTCAAGATCGGTGACGTCATCCGCATCGGCCAGACGACTCTCGAATTGGTGGGTTGATATGTCAGGAAACGCGGTTCAATTCCACTACGCCGCCCGCTCCGACGTGGGCCTCGTTCGTTCCAACAACCAGGACTCCGGCTACGCCGGCGCGAACCTGCTGGTCCTCGCCGACGGCATGGGCGGGCCCGCGGGCGGCGACATCGCCTCCTCGGTGGCCCTCGCACACCTCGTCCCCCTCGACACGGACTCGCACCCGGCCGACTCGATGCTGCCCCTCCTGCGCGAGGCCCTCCTCGACGCGCACGAGGAGCTCACCGAACGCTCGAGCCGTGACCGCGACCTCGAGGGCCTGGGCACCACCTGCATCGCGCTCATGCGCTCCGGCAACCGCCTCGCCATGGTCCACATCGGCGACTCGCGCGCCTACGTGCTGCGCGGCGACACGCTGACCCAGGTCACGACCGACCACTCCTTCGTGCAGTACCTGGTCGACACCGGCCAGATCACGCCCGAGGAAGCCGAGCACCACCCCAACCGCAACGTCGTCCTGAAGATCCTCGGCGACGCGCAGGCAGACGTGGCCCCCGACGAGACGATCCGCGAGGCCGTCGTCGGCGACCGCTGGATGCTGTGCTCCGACGGCCTGTCCGGCCTCGTCTCCCCCGAGACGATCGGCCAGGTCATGGCCGACTTCAAGGACCCGGGCGAGTGCGCCGAAGAGCTCATCCGCCTGGCCCTCCTGGGCGGCGGCCCCGACAACATTACGTGCGTGATCGCGGACATCGTCCCCGCCGGCACGTTCCCGCCCGCTCCCCCGCAGATCGTGGGCGCCGCGGCCATCGACCGCAACGCCAAGTCGCGCGGCGGAGACGGAGCGGCCGCGCGCGCCGCTGCCCTGGGCTCCTCGGCCTCGGGCACCCCCAGCGACGAGGACGACGCCCCCGTCGAACTCAAGCCCCGCTCCTCGTGGTGGACCCCCATGTTCATCTCGCTCATGACGGTCCTCGTGGTCGCCGCGTCGTGGTTGTCATGGAAGTGGACGCAGACCCAGTACTACGCGATCGGCCAGGACGGCTACGTCGTCATCTACCAGGGCATTCCCCAGTCGATCGGCCCGTGGCAGCTCTCCCACGCCGTGGAGGTCTCCAACGTCGCGCTGTCCGACCTCGCGCCCGTCGACCGCCAGCGCCTCGACACCCCGGTGTTGCGCTCCTCGCGGGCCGACATCGACTCCTACATCGACGGCCTGCGCCACTCGATCACCCAGCCCGCCACACCCTCGTCGCCGACGCCCCAGTCGGGCACGCCGCAGTCCGGTGAGACCCAGTCCGGGGCACAGAGCGGGGGCGCCTCCTAATGGCTACCGTATCGATCGCGCCCGCCCGGCCTCGCCGATTCCTGGAGCTGACCCTCATGGGCCTGGCTCTGGCCGTCGGCATCGCCGGCTACGTGCTGACCTCGCTGAACTACACGGGGGAGATCCCCACGAACCTTCTCACGCAGGTCGGCGTGCTCGTCGCGATCGCGATCATTGCCAAGGTCGGCGTGCACTTCCTGGCCCCCTACGCGGACCCGGTGATCCTGCCGGTCGCCGTCGCCCTGACGGGCCTGGGTTTGGCGATGATCTACCGCCTCGACCTGTCGTATGCGCGCAGGGACGAGCCCGTGGTGGGCTTCCGCCAAGCACTTTTCGTGGGCATCGCAATCGTTATCGCGGCCATCATCTTGATCATGCTGCGCGACCACCGCATGCTGCGCCGCTACACCTACACCTTCGGCGCGCTGTCGCTGTTCCTCCTGCTCCTGCCGATGATTCCCGGCCTGGGCCAGGAGACCTTCGGCGCGCGCGTCTGGATCCACCTGGGTCCCATCTCCGTCCAGCCCGGTGAGCTCGTGAAGATCACGCTGGCGATCTTCTTCGCCGGATACCTCGTAACGAACCGCGACAACCTGGCGATCGGTGGCCGTAAGTTCCTGGGCATGCGCCTGCCGCGCGCCCGCGACCTCGGCCCGATCATGGTCGTGTGGCTGATCGGCATTGCGATCCTCGTCCTGCAGCGCGACCTGGGTACCTCGCTGCTCTTCTTCGGCCTGTTCGTTGCGATGCTGTACGTAGCAACGAACCGCGTGTCGTGGCTGGTCATCGGCTTTACGCTCTTCGTGCCGGCCGTCGCGATCGCCGTGAAGTCTTTCAGCCACGTGCAGACGCGCTTCAACATCTGGCTCAACGCCCTCGACCCGGAGATCTACGACCGAGGTTCGTACCAGCTCGTCCAGGGCTTGTTTGGCCAGGCCTCCGGCGGCCTCATGGGCACCGGTTGGGGCCGGGGCTACCCGCAGCTCGTGCCGCTGGCGAACTCGGACTTCATCCTGTCCTCCTTCGCGGAGGAGCTGGGTCTGACCGGCATGGCCGCCATCCTGATCCTGTACCTGATCCTCATCCAGCGAGGCCTGCGCGCGGCGCTGACGGTGCGCGATGGCTTCGGCAAGCTGCTGGCCACCGGCCTGAGCTTCTCGCTGGCCATTCAGCTCTTCGTGGTGCTCGGCGGCATCACGCGCATCATTCCGCTGACCGGCCTGACGGCCCCGTTCCTGGCTGCGGGCGGCTCGTCGATGGTGTCCTCGTGGATCACCGTCGCGCTGCTGATCCGCGTGTCGGACGCTGCTCGCCGCCCGGCCTCGACCCCCGCGCCGTGGAACTCCGGCATCCAGCCTGCCGTGGGAGTGGGTGAGTGAGCCGTGAATAACCAGATTCGTAAGATCTTCATCATCGTTCTCTTGATGTTCGCCCTCCTGGGTGTGGGCATCACGAACACGCAGTTCATTTCCGCATCCTCGCTCAACGCCGACGCTCGCAACCAGCGCACGATCCTGCACGCGGCCGAAACCGACCGCGGCCCGATCATCGTCGACAAGACGGCGATCGCCTCCTCGGAGCGCGAGGAAGACTCGAAGCGCTACGTGCGCACCTACGCCGATGGCCCGCTGTACGCGCCGGTCACGGGCTACTTCTCGTCGGTCGGCAACGCGTCGACGGGCATCGAGGCCGCCGAGGAGGACGTCCTGGACGGCCAGTCCCAGACCCTGCTCGGACAGCGCCTGCGCAACCTACTGACGGGCCAGAATCGTCAGGGCGGCGGCGTCTCCCTCACCCTAAACTCGCAGATGCAGAAGGCCGCGGCCGAGGCCCTCGGCAACCACAAGGGCGCCGTTGTGGCCCTCGACGCCAAGACCGGCGCCGTCCTGGCGATGTACTCCTCGCCGACCTTCGACCCGAACCAGCTGGCGTCCTCCGACGCCAGCGCGGTGAACGACGCGTTCTCCGCCCTGTCCTCGGAACCGAACAACCCGCTGCTCAACCGAGCGATCTCCGAGCGCTACGCCCCCGGTTCGACGTTCAAGATCCTCACGACGATCGCCCTCATCGAAAACGGCGTCGCCGAGCCGGACACGCGCATGGAATCGCCCGTCTCCACGACCCTGCCGGGAACGGCCACCGAGGTCTCCAACATCGAGTCCTCCACCTGCGGCAACGGCAATCCGACGCTCACCGAGGCCTTCGCGCGCTCGTGCAATACGACCTTCGTGCTGGCTTCCGAGAAGCTGACGAACCAGCAGCTCGTCGACGTGACGAACCGCTTCGGCTTTGGCCGCGAGTCGCAGATACCGCTGACGGTGACGCCCTCCGTGTTCCCCGCCGACGCGGACGCCGCGCAGCTCGCGATGAGCTCGATCGGCCAGTACACGGTCCAGACGACGCCTCTGCAGATGGCACAGGTTGCCCAGGCCATCGCAAACGACGGTCAGATGATGACCCCGTACCTCATCGACTCGATCGTGGACGCCGACAACCAGGTCGTGCGTACGAACAGCCCGACCGACGCCGGCCGACCGATCTCGTCGGAGACGGCCTCGAAGCTGCGCGCCATGATGGAATCGGTCGTCTCCCAGCCCTACGGCACCGGCACAACGATGGCGCTTCCGAACGTGCCCGTCGCCGCGAAGACCGGTACCGCCGAGACCGGCAACGGTGACCGCGCGAACGCCTGGGCCGTTGGTTTCGCCCCGGCGGACAGCCCGCGCATCGCTTTCGCCGTCCTGGTTGAGGGCGACGACACCAACCCCACCCCGCACGGCGGAGACGTGGCCGGCCCGATCGCCCGCGCTCTCCTGGAAACGGGGCTGCAGTGAGTACGCCACGCATGACTTCCGGTGCCGGGCGAGTGCTCGGGGGGCGCTACACGCTGCTCACCCCGATCGCCCAGGGCGGCATGGGCGAGGTGTGGAAGGCCCGCGACCGCGTCAGCGGCCATATCGTCGCGGCGAAGGTCCTGCGCCCCGAGCTGACGGGCGAAGAGCTGTCGCTCTCGCGCCTTCGCCTCGAGGCCCATAACTCGATGTCGATTTCGCACCCAAACATCGCCAACACCCAGGATTCGGGCGAGGAAGACGGCATCGGCTGGATCATCATGGAGCTCGTCGACGGCTACCCGCTGACGGACTATCTGCGCGGCGGCTCCCGCATTAAGCCCGAGTACCTCATGCCGATCCTCGTGCAGGTCGCGATGGCGCTGGGCGCTGCCGCGCGCGCGGGCGTCGTGCACCGCGACATCAAGCCCGCAAACATTATTGTTCGCCCTGATGGCATGGTGAAGCTGACGGACTTCGGCATCTCTCGCGCGGAAGGCCAGGTCAACCTGACCGCTGCGGGCATGGTCATGGGCACCGCCCAGTACCTGCCGCCCGAGCAGGCCATGGGCGAGGTCGCCACCCCGATCGGTGACCTCTACGCCCTAGGCGTTATCGCCTACGAGGCCGCGGCCGGTCGACGCCCGTTCACCGGCGAAACCCAGGTGGACATCGCCTTCGCGCACGTCAACGATCCCGTTCCGCCGCTGCCTGACTTCGTGCCCGAGCCCCTGGCCGACGTCATCCTGCACCTGCTGGAGAAGGACCCCGCGAAGCGCCCCGAGTCGGGGTCTGCTGCCGTGCGCGAAATCGCAAGCGCAGCCAAGGCGATGGGCGTCTCCGTGACTCCTCGCCCGCTGCCCCTGCCAAAGGCCGCACAGCGCCCCGAAGAGGTGCGCACGCCCGTCCAGCCGTCGGTGCCGATCGTCGCGCCCGTGCGTCACCTGACGCGCCGCACGCTCCCCGACGAGATGCTGCAGCCTCCCTCGGGCCTCACTCCGAAGGTGCACGCGACGACGGACCATCACACCAAGATGCCCGTCCTCGACGAGGCAACGACGATCGCCCCCTCCTCAGCCCCGATCCCGATCACGGGTCGCCACGCCGCCGTCCCGCGCGTCCTCGACGAGGCCGAGGTCCCCCCGGTCTCTCGCCCCGTATCCGCTCCCACCCGGGTTCGTCGCATGCACCCGGAGACGACCGGCGAGCAGCCGCCCGCAGTGTCGGGTGCCGTCCGGTCGCTGACCTCGACCGGTCGCCACGCGGCAGTCCCGGCACCCGCGGCGACCCCGCCGGCACCGGTCTCGACCACGATCCCAACGCGCGCCACGGCCAAGACGGCTCCCGCGCACGCTGCTCCCGCACCCGCTGCTCCTGCACCCGCGCAGGCCACCACCGGCCGCCCGACCACGGGATCTGTCCCCAGGCACGCGGCGCCCGCGCAGCGTTCCGCGCCGATCCCGGCTCCCACGGCCGGGGCAACGCACGCACAAACAGCAGCGCCCGCGACCCCGCAGCCAGCCGAGCCGCAGGATCGACGCGCCGCCCTCGCCGAGCGACTGCGCCAACGCCAGGCAGCGCGCCAGGCCGAGGACGCCGCCGAGCAGCAGCGTCGCGCAGCCGTCGCCCGCGAGGAAGAACAGCGCCAGCGCGATCTTCAAGAAGCCCGTGAACGCCGCGAAGCCGAAGAAGCCCAGCGCCAGGCAGCCCGCCAGGCAGCCCCACGCATTCCCCAGCCCGCCCGCTCCGAGTCGCCTCGCGTGTACGGGACCGTTCCCCAGCCTCGCGCAGCCACGCCCTCGAAGCGCCAGCGACGCTCGGTCTACGAGCCTCGGCCCGAGAAGGCGAAGCGCGGACCGCGCTGGCATGAGCTCGACGCTCGCAGCGCGCAACGCACCCGTCCGGCGGCCAAGACCGCGTACTCGCGCAGCGTCGTCGCACCACCCGTCCCAGCATCCAGGCAGATTATTCGCGCGGTCATCGTCGCAATCATCGTGATTGCGCTCATCGCGCTTGCAGCTATTACGATCAAACACATGCTTGGCTCCCTGATACAACCAAGTGCGGGAGCACACATTATCGAGGAGGTTAGGACATGGCAGAGCCCATGGCCCACCGTCTAGCTGGCCGATACGAGGTCCGCTCGCTCATCGGGCGAGGCGGAATGGCCGAGGTCCACCTGGGCTTCGACACTCGCCTGTCGCGCGTCGTAGCAATCAAAATGCTGCGCCGCGATCTGGCGCAGGACTCGATCTTCCAAGCGCGCTTCCGTCGCGAAGCGCAGTCGGC
>CAUVIG010000101.1:0-8138 GCA_963551745.1 uncultured Actinomyces sp. | reverse complement strand
GCGTCGCAGACCCCGAGGGCGCCGCGAAGCGCATCATGGAGCTGGAGACCGCGATTGCCTCGCACCACCGTGACTCCGTGAGCAACCGCGACCCGCTGCTCTCTGACAACCCGACCCCCTGGGAGGAGATTGCCACCCTCGCCCCTGGCTTCGACTGGGACGCGTGGGCACAGGGCGCGCGCATGCCCGTCGCAGGCCTCGTCGTGAACGTCGACCAGCCCGACTTCCTGTCCGCTGCCGCCGCCCTGTGGGCCGACACCGACCTGTCCGTGCTCAAGGAGTGGCTGAGCGCCTCGGCGATCGACTGCCACGCGTCGCTCCTGTCGAGCGATTTCGTGAACGAGAACTTCGACTTCCACGGCCGCACCCTGTCCGGCACGGAGGAACTACGTCCGCGCTGGAAGCGCGCCCTCGGACTCATCGAGGCCTACCTGGGCGAGGCCATGGGCCGCGCGTGGGTGGCCCGTCACTTCCCGCCCAACGCCAAGGAGGCAATGGACACGCTGGTGCGCCGCCTCCTCGACGCCTACGGCGAGTCGATCCGTGGCCTCGACTGGATGAGCAAGGACACCAAGGTCAAGGCGCTGGACAAGCTCGCGACCTTCAACCCGAAGATCGGCTACCCCGTCAAGTGGCGCGACTACTCGACCCTGCACCTGGATCCTCAGGCCACGATCGTCGAGAACGTGCGCGCCGCAAACGCTCACGCGACCGACCGCGAGTGGGCCAAGCTGGGCCAACCTGTCGACCGCGACGAGTGGTACATGACCCCCCAGACGGTCAACGCCTACTACAACCCCACCCAGAACGAAATCGTCTTCCCCGCCGCGATTCTTCAGCCCCCGTTCTTCGACACCGAGGCCGACGACGCGGTGAACTTCGGCGCAATCGGCGCGGTCATCGGTCACGAGATCGGACACGGCTTCGACGACCAGGGCTCGCGCTACGACGGGGCGGGCAACCTGTCGAACTGGTGGACCGACGAGGACCGGGCAGCCTTCGAGGCGCGCACGCACGCCCTCATCGAGCAGTATGACGCACTCACCCCCGCGATCCTGCTGGAGCAGGGCGAGGGCGAGGAGTCAGAGGAGGGCGGCGAACGCACGCGCCCCCACGTCAACGGCGCGCTCACGATCGGTGAGAACATCGGCGACCTCGGCGGCCTGGCCATCGCATGGAAGGCCTGGGCGGCCTCGCTCGCCGAGCAGGGCCTGACCCCGCACACCGCCCCCGTCATCGACGGCATCACGGGGCCTCAGCGCTTCTTCTACTCGTGGGCACGCGCCTGGCGCACGGCCACGCGCCCCCAGTTCGCGCGCCAGATGCTGGCAATCGACCCCCACTCGCCCGCTGAGTTCCGCTGCAACCAGGTACTGCACAACCTTGACACTTTCGCCCGAGCCTTCGACGTCACCCCCAGCGATGAGATGTGGCTCGATCCCTCTCAGCGCGTCACCATCTGGTAAAAGCGTGTCCCAGCCGACAAAATGCGGCGCGCCCCGCGCAATCACACCCAACACATGACAACATAGGAATGTTGAGCGCAACAGCGCCCCATTCCATCAACGGAAAGGCAACCCATGCCAGGCCTGAACCTGACTCGCGAGGAAGCGACCGAGCGCGCCTCGATCATTTCCTCTGTGACCCGCTATGAGATCTCTCTGGACCTCACGCGCGGAGACACCGACTTCGGTTCATTCACCCGCATCGAGTTTGACGCGCGCGAAGGTGCCTCCACGTTCGCTGACCTCGTATCCAACAACGTCCACTCGATCACGCTGAACGGAAACGCCCTGGACCCCTTCTCGGTGCACCAGGACAACCGCATCGCGCTGGAGAACCTTGCCGAGCACAACGTCCTCGAAGTTGAGGCGTCCTGCCAGTACATGCACACGGGCGAGGGCCTGCACCGCTTCGTCGACCCCGCCGACGGCCAGGCCTACACCTACTCCCAGTTCGAGGTTCCGGACGCCCGCCGCGTCTACACGACCTTCGAACAGCCTGACCTGAAGTCCACCTTCACCCTGACGGTCAAGGCCCCCAAGGGCTGGAAGGTCTTCTCCAACGCGCCGACCCCACCCCCCGAGGAAGAGGGCGAAGCCTGGGTCTACCGCTTCGCGACCACCGAGGTCATATCGACCTACATCACCGCGATCGTCGCCGGCCCCTACGAGGGCACGACGGCCACGCTGACCTCCTCCGACGGCCGCACGATCGACCTGGGCGTCTACGCCCGCGCCTCGATCGTCGAGCATCTGGACGCCGACGAGATCATCGAGATCACCCGTCAGGGCTTCGAGTTCTTCGAGGGCGCCTACGGCATCGCCTACCCCTTCACCAAGTACGACCAGATCTTCGTCCCCGAGTACAACGCGGGCGCCATGGAGAACGCCGGCTGCGTGACCTTCCGCGACGCCTACGTATTCCGCACGCGTCCCACCGAGGCTCAGATGGAGGCTCGTGCCAACACGATCCTGCACGAGCTGGCACACATGTGGTTCGGCGACCTGGTCACCATGAAGTGGTGGAACGACCTGTGGCTCAACGAGTCCTTCGCCGAGTTCATGAGCCACCTGGCCCTGGCCGAGGCCACCAAGTACACCGAAGGCTGGACAGGCTTCATGGTCCGCAAGGACTGGGGCCTCAAGCAGGATCAGCTGCCCACCACCCACCCGATCACGGCCGAGATCCGCGACCTGGCCGACGTCGAGGTTAACTTCGACGGCATCACCTACGCCAAGGGTGCCTCCGTGCTGCGCCAGCTCGTCTCCTACGTGGGACGCGACGCCTTCTTCGCAGGCCTGCACGAGTACCTGACGAAGCACTCCTACGCCAACGCCACGCTGGACGACCTGCTCTCCGAGCTGGCCGCCGCCTCGGGCCGAGACCTGGCCTCATGGTCACAGGTGTGGCTGGAGGAAGCCGGCGTGACCCTGCTGCGTCCGGTCATTACGACCGCCGAGGACGGCACGATCGAGCGCCTCGAGATCACCCAGGAAGCCTTCTCCGAGGGCGCATCCCTGCGCCCGCACCGCATGGGCGTGGCCGGCTACTCGCTGACCGAGAAGGGCACTCTGGCCCAGGTCTTCCGCGAGGAGCTCGACATTGACGGCGCTTCCACGGTGGTTGAGGCCGCCGCGGGCATCGCCCGCCCGGACTTCATCCTCGTCAACGACGGCGACCTCGGCTACGCCAAGGTCCGCCTCGACGAGCAGTCGCTGGCCTTCGCGATCAACAACATCACCAAGTTCACGGACTCCCTGACCCGCGGTGTCGTCATGGCATCCGCGTGGGACATGACCCGCGACGGCGAGATGCCGGCACGCGACTACCTGAATCTGGCGCTGCGCGCTGTGCCGGTCGAGGACAACATGAGCCTCCTGACGCTCACCCTGCGTCACATCGACGAGGCCGTGCGCACCTTCGTGGCACCGAAAGCCCGCGCCGAGGCCGCAGAGGACACGGGCCGTCGCCTGCTCCTTCTGGCTCGCACCGCCACCTCCGGCTCCGACGCGCAGCGCATGCTCGTCGCCGCTGCGGCACGCAACGCGACCAGCCCCGAGCAGTTCGAGGCCATCCGCGCCCTCTACGACGGCACCCAGACCCTGGATGGCCTGGACCTTGACGTCGACCTCAAGTGGGACCTGCTGATCGCTCTCGTGCGCGGCAATGCCGCCATCGAGGAGGACATCGCAGCCCTGGAGGCCACCGACGACACGATGACCGGCCATCAGAACGCCGCCGCCGCTCGTGCGGCCCGCGAGGGCGAGTGGATCAAGGCCGACGTGTGGGACAAGGTCCTCACCGACACCTCGATCCCCAACGACACCCGCTGGGCGATGATCTCGGGCTTCTGGGCGCAGGCGCGCACCACCCCGTCGGCCTACGCTTCCTACGTGGCCGAGTACTTCAACGTCCTGTCGAGGATCTGGGAGACCTTCACCTTCCACACCGCCGAAGACCTCACGACGCTACTCTTCCCGAACGCGCTGGCGGGCTACGCCCCCGAGGTCGACGTGGTCGCCTCCGGCAAGGCCTGGATCGAGGCTCACGCGGACGCGTCCGCCGGCACGATCCGCATCATCCGCGAGCTCATCGACGTGTGTGAGCGTCAGATCGCCAACCAGGCGGTGGACGCGGGCTGATCAGCCCCGCAACGACGCCAGGGGGCGTGGCCGCATGGCCACGCCCCCTTCGTTTACCCGTCCGTGCCATGGATTCTCGCAGCTCTTGTGTCAAGAAAGATCAGGGCCCGATCCTGCGACCGGGCCCGGATTACTCACTGGTTAGCGTCCACGGTGATACTCGCAGGCAACACCATCACCATCGCGGTCAAGATCCAGGCTATAGCCGGGCTGCCCTCGATACAGGGGAGCCTTGCCCGCGCGCCTCACCTCGTCACAGTTCTTGTAATACGCGGACGAAGAGGAACCGCCATTGTTTGCCGCGGGTGCCGAGGGGACCGGGTACAGGCCCCACCATGCGCCCGAGTCATAGAACCAGTGGCGCTCGCCGCCGATCCACTGCGTGCCGGTTGCCATCACGCCCGAGCCATTGAAGTAGTACCAAGTCCCGCCCTGGTTCAGCCAGCCGGTCGCCATCGCGCCCGACTCGTTGAAGTAGTACCAGGAGCCGCCGATCGCGTTCCAACCTCGCACCATGATGCCCGAGCCGTTCAGATAGAACCAGGTACCGCCCTGGCTGAGCCAGCCGGTCGCCATCGCGCCCGACTCGTTAAAGTAGTACCAGGAGCCGCCCTGCTGGAGCCAGCCGGTTGCCATCGCGCCCGACTCGTTGAAGTAGTACCAGGAGCCGCCGATCGCGTTCCAACCTCGCACCATGATGCCCGAGCCGTTCAGATAGAACCAGGTACCGCCCTGGCTGAGCCAGCCGGTTTTCATAGCGCCGGAGGAGTTCAGGTAGTACCGGGAGCCGTCAACCACGGTCCAGCCCGTGCGCATCACTCCGCTCTGCGGGTCCAGGTAATACCAAGTTCCCTGCACATTGGTCCAGCCACGGGCCTGCACACCCGAGGGGGCGTAGTACTCCCACGCTCCCCCACGATCGAACCAACCGGTGACCATGTATCCGCTACCGTTGAAGCGGTACGTCGCACCATCGATATCACGCTTCTCGTCGCGAGCGTACGAACCATTGTCCAGGTCGTACCACCAGCCCGCAGAGTCCATCTTCCACGAGGGCTTAGGCGCGGGAGCGGGCTCAGGGTTCGGCGCAGGATCCGGGTTGGGGGTGGGGTCCGGGTTCGGCGCAGGATCCGGGTTGGGGGTGGGGTCCGTCGTTGGAACAGCCGTCGGATCCGCAGTCGGCTCTCCCGCCGGAACCTCAACAGCGACACCCACAGGCTCGCCGTCTTGGCTCGACACAACTGGGAAAGCGTAGGCGGGAGCCAGCGGCCCAACGACGAGAGCAGCAGCACCCAGTGCCGCCATCACACTCCTGCGCATATTGATGGGGCGCATATCTTATTCCTCTCTGAATAGAAGACGATGAGCGCGCAAATCTGTTCGGTGAGACAGTCACACTCTGTCGACGACTGCACATTAGTTTCGCAGCATTCCATTACTGACTATACACGCGAAAATGTGACGCACAAAATAAGACGGTGCTCTTATTGACAGTCGCAGCAAGGAGATACCAACAGACACGAAAAAGCCCCGCCGGCGAGTCCTCTCACCGGCGGGGCTGGAAAGCATTGCGTCAGTGTTTGGCTCGACGCGATGCGACAACCGCACCAGCGCCGGCGACCAGAACAGCCACGGCTCCCACGCCCACCCACACAGAGGACGCACCGGTCGCAGCGAGGGCATCAGCGCGCGCCTGAGTCGGGGTGGAAGCGTTTTGGCCCTCAGGGGTGGTCGCCCTCGTCGGATCGCCGCTCGGGGTGATGTCGACGCGAGCGGTCACCGCACCCTGACCATCAGCAGGAGCACTCGTCTCAGGAGTAGCCGGAGTGGAGTCACCGTTTGCGGGAGCGGAAGGCGCGGCCGACGGAACGGAAGGAGCCGGCGTCTGGCCGGGATCCTGACCCACGGACGGGTTCTCGTCGCCGTTCGCGAGCGCGGGCGCCTCATCTGAGGGGGCCTGCTGATCCGGCGTCGAACCCACCCCATCACCGACGGAGGGCTTGTTGCCATCCTGCGCAACAGACAGCGTCGTGCAACGCGTCAGGGCATCACGATACTCGGTGGCGATCAGGTAGCGGCCAGCATTCTCACCGCCCTGCAGCGTCACGCCACCGTCCTTTTCAGGACGAACGGCGGTCTGCGATGCGATGGACTCAGCAACACGATCAAGCTCAGCATCGATATCCGCGAGAGAAGTGGCGGGCTTCTGCTCACCCGCCGAGGCCAGGTACTCATCCAGTGCGGCCTGATCGGCGTTCACGGTTGCCTGCGCGTCGATCACGGCCTGCTGGCGATCAGCGGAGGGCGCAGTCTCGGCGGGCGCGGGCGCAGAGGTCGCGGGAACAGCGGATCCGGCCTTTGCAGGAAGGCCCGACACGTCAACGGGGAGGGCGACGCCGGGCAGGGAGCCCACCTTGTTCTGCCAGGAGTTGGCGCGCTGCGCGTCGCCACCACCGGCGAGGCCGGAGACGTAGTTGGTGTTGTCGGCATTGAAAGCGGCGCCGTCAAAGCCGTACGCGGACGCAGTATCGCCAGTCGTGTGGAAGCGGGACACGTTGGGCGAGCCGCCGGTGATGGCGTAGAACGTCTGAGTGCCGTAGATGCGCGTGAAGTTACCATGCTTCGCGATGTGCACGCCCACGCCAACGACGTTGTTCTGGGCCAGCATGTTCTTGTCGTGACCGGAGGAGTTCTTCCACTGATCGAAGAGGGCATCCGCCGCCTGCATCGGATTCTTCGAGGTGCCGTAGGCGCCCCACTTGTCACCGAAGTTTTCGCGGTGGTTGTATGCAATGTTCTCGCCGGCATAGGTCGTGTCACCACCGTCGAGCTTGCCCGCACCGAGGTACTTGTAGTCGGGATCGTGGCTGAAGTCGTCACTGTCCGACATGCGCTTGCTCCATGCACGAGCATCGGTGGTGACCGTATCAGACACAACCAGCTCAGGCAGGCCAGCGCTCGCTCGGTAGGCGTTCATCTTCTGGACGACGAGAGCTTCGATAACGCGAGCCTGGGTGGCGTCATCAACCTGCGACCAGTCGACCCAGTTGAGACCACGGCTGATGGTATCCGCAGCGGGTGCAGCCTCACCGAACGACGTGGTGGGATCAAGAGCGGCCTGCTGCTGCGCGGCCTCGAGTGCGGCATGCGCGTCAGCAAGGGCTGCACGCAGCTCGGACTCACGGGCAGGGTCCAAGGCGGGAGTCGTAGAATTACCCGCGGCGGCTGCGGCATAGCTCGCCAGAAGTGGATTGTATTCAGCGGTGATGCGGCCTTCCGCCCCCGACAGTGCGTTGCAGAACGCGTCGCTGCTCGTTGCGTTTCCCTCAGCGAGGGTAGGGATCACGACGAGGGAAGCTGCGATCGTGGTCGCAGCGAGGACCACGGACGTGTGTGCACGAGTGAGCTGGAACGACATTGACTACCGGCCTAACCTGATGGAACAAGAACAGGTAAATCTTTCCGCGCGGTACAGTATTTTTCAAGATGTTTTCAGTAAGTCTTTACAGGTGAATCCACCTATTTTCAAAGCTTTTTAAGTTTGACAGACTTTAAACATCCCACATGCCGATATCAAAACGTTATATTTCGAATAAATCAACTGACCAATCTGCAACCATAAGCGTCGGGTTGTAGGGCACTGCGTGTTGCTGTGTGGTGCTGGTTGTTGCTTGCGGACCCGCGGGTTTTCCGGGCGCCGGGCCCGGCCGTGGGGCCAGGCTGCTTGGTGCGCCCAGTAGGCGGCCCGCGGGCCGCCCGCGCCGCGAGCCTTTGGCGCGGCGCGTCGGTTCATTGTCCGCCCACACCCCGCCCCCACGGCGCACCGCGGCCCACGTGCCCCGCAGCCCCGCCTTCCGATCTCTCCAGCGCCGCAGCCCGGCCACGGTCCCTCCGGCGCCCTCCATACCGGCGGCGGTGGGGGTTTTGCACTACACGAAGCCTTCCGGGGGTGTGTCGCCGGCGTGTCGGAGCCTCATGTCGTGCAATTCCCCC
>CAUVIG010000100.1:0-8153 GCA_963551745.1 uncultured Actinomyces sp. | reverse complement strand
CCGCCATCGGCCAGCACTGGATGTACCAGGGCAAGCACGTCCTCATCGTCTTCGACGATCTGTCCAAGCAGGCCGAGGCCTACCGTGCGGTGTCGCTGCTGCTGCGCCGCCCGCCGGGCCGCGAAGCCTACCCCGGCGACGTCTTCTACTTGCACTCCCGCCTGCTCGAGCGTTGCGCCAAGCTGTCGGACGCACTCGGTGGCGGTTCGATGACCGGCCTGCCGATCATCGAAACCAAGGCGAACGACGTGTCGGCCTACATTCCGACCAACGTCATTTCGATCACCGACGGCCAGATCTTCCTGCAGTCCGACCTGTTCAACTCGAACCAGCGTCCAGCCGTCGACGTGGGTATCTCCGTGTCCCGTGTCGGTGGCGCGGCCCAGCCCAAGGCGATGAAGAAGGTCGCCGGTACGCTCAAGCTGACGCTCGCGCAGTACCGCTCGATGGCCGCCTTCGCCATGTTCGCCTCCGACCTGGATGCGGCGACTCGTCGCCAGCTGACTCGTGGTGAGCGTCTGATGGAGCTGCTCAAGCAGCCCCAGTCCACGCCTTACGCGATGGAGGACCAGGTTGCCTCGATCTGGATGGGCACGAAGGGCTACCTCGACGACATTGAGGTCTCCGACGTTCTGCGCTTCGAACGCGGTATGCTCGACCACCTCCACGCAAACTCCACCGTGCTCGACACGATCGCGGCGACAGGCGACCTGACCTCTGAGACGGAGGAAGCGCTGAAGAACGCCGTCGAGGAGTTCCACCACCAGTGGATCAGCGCCGGACGTGGCGCCTCCGACCTGGAGGACGGTGAGGTCGTGGCCGAGCGCACCCGCGAGGAGATCTCGCGCGGTCGCACGAGCGAGAAGGCCTAAGCGATGGGCGGACAGCAGAGGATCTACAAGCAGCGCATCGCATCGACGACGACGCTCGCCAAGGTCTTCCGCGCCATGGAGATGATTGCTGCGTCTCGCATTGGCGCGGCGCGGCGCGCTGCCACAGAGGCAGGGCCTTACGAAAAGGCCTTGACCCAGGCGGTCGCGGCGGTCGCGGTCCACACGGACCTCGACCACCCGCTGACCGAGGAACGCGAGGACACCAATCGCGTCGCCGTCCTGGTCGTGGCATCGGATCGCGGTATGGCTGGAGCCTACTCGGCGACCATCCTGCGCGAGTCGGAGAAGCTCATCGCGGACCTGCGCGAGGACGGTTACGAGCCCATTGTCTACACCTTTGGACGCAGAGCCTCGGCGTACTTCCGCTTCCGTGGCGTTTCCATCGAGCGCGAGTGGGAAGGCGAGTCGGATTCTCCGTCGCCCGCGACCGCGCGCGAGATGGCGACCGTGCTGCTCGAGCGTTTCATGGACAACGACCCCGAGACGGGTGTTGGTGCCCTGCACCTCGTGTACACGCGCTTCAAGACCGTCATGAGCCAGATGCCCGAGGTGCGCCAGATGCTGCCGCTGACGGTCGTGGATGCCCCCGAATCGGACGAGGAACGTGCGACCGAACGCGGCTTCGCGGACGATCTGTCCTCGGCTCAACCGGAGTACGAGTTCATTCCGTCTGCGGAGGCGGTTCTGGACACGCTGCTTCCCCTGTACGTGGAGGCTCGTATCCATAACGTGCTCCTTCAGTCGGCAGCGTCCGAGCTTGCATCGCGTCAGCGTGCCATGCACACCGCAACGGACAACGCGAACGAGCTCATCACCAAGTACACGCGTCTGGCGAACTCGGCCCGCCAGGCGGAAATTACCCAGGAAATCACCGAAATCGTGGGCGGGGCCGACGCTCTTAACGCGAGCTAAGCCCTTCGAGACACGGAGTAACACCATGACTGATACACATGCAATCGCCGAGGGACGCGTTGCCCGCGTCGTCGGCCCTGTCGTCGATGTCGAGTTTCCCCCGGACCGCATCCCGCCGCTGTACAACGCGCTGACCGTCGAGGTGAACCTCGCCGGCCAGGGTGAGGGCGAGTCGACCTTCACGATGACCCTCGAGGTCGCCCAGCACCTCGGTGACAACCTCGTGCGTACCATCGCGCTGAAGCCCACCGACGGCCTCGTGCGTGGCGCCCCCGTCACCGACACCGGCGCCCCGATCACCGTTCCCGTCGGCGACGTCACCAAGGGCCACGTCTTCAACGTGACCGGCGACGTGCTCAACCTCGAAGAGGGCGAGACCCTCGAGGTTACCGAGCGCTGGCCGATCCACCGCCAGCCCCCGCCCTTCGACCAGCTCGAGGCGCGCACCAAGATGTTCGAGACCGGCATCAAGGTCATCGACCTGCTGACCCCCTACGTGCAAGGCGGCAAGATTGGCCTCTTCGGTGGTGCGGGCGTCGGCAAGACCGTCCTCATCCAGGAGATGATCCAGCGCGTGGCTCAGGACCACGGCGGCGTTTCCGTGTTCGCCGGTGTCGGCGAGCGTACCCGTGAGGGCAACGACCTCATCGGCGAAATGGATGAGGCGGGCGTCTTCGACAAGACCGCCCTCGTCTTCGGCCAGATGGACGAGCCGCCGGGCACGCGTCTGCGCATCGCCTTGACGGGCCTGACTATGGCGGAGTACTTCCGCGATGTTCAGCACCAGGACGTCCTTCTGTTCATTGACAACATCTTCCGTTTCACCCAGGCGGGCTCCGAGGTCTCCACGCTGCTGGGCCGCATGCCCTCGGCCGTGGGCTACCAGCCCAACCTGGCTGACGAGATGGGTCTGCTCCAGGAGCGCATCACCTCCGCCGGTGGCCACTCGATTACCTCGCTGCAGGCGATCTACGTTCCCGCTGACGACTACACAGACCCCGCTCCAGCGACGACCTTTGCTCACCTGGATGCGACGACCGAGCTCTCCCGTGAGATCGCGGCCAAGGGAATTTACCCCGCCGTGGACCCGCTGGCCTCGACCTCGCGTATCCTCGACCCGGCCCTCGTCGGCCGTGAGCACTACGACGTTGCCACGCATGTGAAGGCCATCCTGCAGAAGAACAAGGAACTGCAGGACATCATTGCGATTCTCGGCGTCGACGAGCTGAGCGAGGACGACAAGGTCACCGTTGCGCGTGCACGCCGCATCGAGCAGTTCCTCTCGCAGAACATGTACATGGCCGAGAAGTTCACAGGCGTGCCTGGCTCGACCGTGCCGCTGTCGGAGACCATCGAGGCGTTCAAGCGCATCGCCGAGGGCTACTACGACGACGTTCCTGAGCAGGCGTTCTACAACTGCGGTGGCATCGACGACCTGGAGCGCAACGCTCACGAGCTGGCCAAGGAAGCCTGATGGCATCGGGTAAGTCCTTGCAGGTCGAGGTCGTCTCCCACGAGGGACGCCTATGGCACGGTGCAGCCGCGTCCGTCCAGTTCCCGACGGTCGATGGAGGCCTCGGCGTGCTGCCGGGTCGTCAGCCTCTCCTCGCTCAGCTGAGCGAGGGGACCGTGACTGTGTCGCGCGCGGACGAAGTCGTGTCCTTCCAGGTCACTGGGGGATTCGCCTCAGTTGACTCGGATTTTGTCACGGTCGTGGCCGATCACGCTACAGTGGCAGAACAGTAATTCGACGCAACGCGAGGAGGACCTCATGAGCCTGATGACGATTGTGATCTGGTGTGCGGTTCTCCTCGCGTGCGGCGGGGCGATCCTGTGGGTGTACCTGAATGTGCGCGCCCGCAGGATCGTTTCGCGTTTAGGGGCGTTCCGCTGTTGGTCGCGCCCGGACGTTCATTCGGGATGGACGGCAGGCATCGGCGTGTACGGCGTCGAGGAGCTGTCCTGGTATCGGCTTGTGGGGCTGTCCTTCAAGCCGGTGTATACGATCCCGCGTCGGCACATGGAGGTCTCCGCCCCGATTGCACACTCGGCTGACGGTTTCGTCGTTGAGGTGCGCCTGGCGTATGGTGACCATCGTTACGAGGTGGCCGTCGAACGCTTGACATATAACGGATTGGTCTCCTGGGTGGAGTCCGGTCCTCCGCGCCTCGTGTGAGCAAGATTGGTAAGCTCACGGGGTGCGTATTGTTATTGCTACCTGCACCGTTGATTATTCCGGTCGTCTGAGCGCTCACCTGGATCCCGCCAAGCGCGTCATCATGCTGAAAGGTGACGGTTCGGTCCTCATTCATTCCGAGGGTGGCTCCTACAAGCCCCTCAACTGGATGACAGCACCCTGCACGGTTTCCATGGGGGAGCCCGGTGAGGACGAGGAGGGTGTCGAGGAGGTCTGGACGGTTCAGGCTGACAAGACTGACGACAAGCTGATCATCCGCATCCACGATGTGATCGCGGATGTCACCGAGGAACTGGGCGTGGACCCCGGCCTCGTGAAGGACGGCGTCGAGGCGCACCTGCAGGAGCTTCTCGCGGAGCAGGTGCCCCAGATCCTGGGCGATGGCTGGGAGTTGGTGCGCCGCGAGTTCCCCACGCCCGTGGGTCCGGTGGACCTCATGGTGCGCGATGCAGACGGCAACCACGTGGCAATCGAAGTGAAGCGCCGGGGCGGCATTGATGGCGTCGAACAGCTGACGCGCTACCTGTCGCTGCTGGGGCGTGACGCGCTTCTGGGTGATGTGACCGGTATCTTTGCTGCGCAGGAGATCACGAAGCAGGCGCGTACCCTCGCCGAAGATCGCGGGATCCGCTGCGTGGTCCTGGACTACGACGCGATGCGCGGGGTGGACGACCCCGAGTCTCGACTGTTCTGATGGACGCATCCCTGAGGGTGAGTCTGGGCAGAATCATCGCCCAAGGACTCGTGCCTGCGACCGCGGCTCGCTCACCGCTGGATGCTGTTGAGAATCTGACGGCTCTGCAAGGTCAGCAGGTGAGCGCGATCCCGTGGGCGATTGGCGTGCGCTGCACGGCAGTGTCGCGCGCTCGCGTTGACGAGTCGTTCGCGCGAGGCGAGCTGGTTCGCTCCTGGCCGATGCGCGGTACCGTTCACGTCACGAGTGCCCGTGACCACCATTGGCTGCGCCGCCTGCTGCGCCACCGGCGTGCGGGGTGGGAGCGCCAGGCGCTTTCGCTGGGCCTCAATGACGCTCTCGTCGAGCGTGCGGCGCAGGTTGCTTGTGAGCTGCTGGAGATCTCGCCCCTGGGAGTGAGCCGCACCGCGCTTGTCGAGGCGTGGGGCAGTAGTGGGATCGATACAGTGACGGCCTCTTCCTCGCAGCAAGGGCTACGGCGTCGCCACCTCATCATGAGCCTCCATCTGGATGGTGTGCTCACCGCGGGGCCTGTGCGCGCGGGCGAACACCTGATCGTCGACGCGCGCTCGCTTCCGGCCGCTCCCGGGGTCGCGAAGGGAGAGGCTGGGCACGAAGAAGCTCTCGCGGTCCTCGCAGCACGTTACGTCTGGGGGCACGGTCCCATCGACGAGGCCGACCTGGCTAGATGGACCGGGTTGACTCTCACCGAAGCGCGTCGAGCGTTGGCTGGAGCGCGCGCGGCAGGGGAGAGCCTAGGCCTTCCTCTTGCAGAATTTGAGGGTGGTCTGGCTCGCGCAGATCTCACAGATCTCGTGGAAGACTTCCGCGTCGAGGCGGCGACAATGCGTGTGCTGCCACCATTCGATGAGTTACATGTCGGCTACAGGGATCGATCCTGCCTGACGGACGAGGCCGGGGAGGCGCTGATCTGTCCGGCGAAGAACGGCATGTTCCGTCCGATCGTCGTCGAGGGCGGTCGAGTGGTGGCCGTGAGAGCGCCGGGGCGCGAGATTGTGCCGGTCGAGGGATACGAGTCCAGGCAACGACCTGCTGCGCGTGCGTTTGATGACTGGGAGAAATGGTTGTCCGAGACACAGCAGTGAAGTGTCATGTGTGCCACAATTAGTGCATGACTACTTCTGTGTTGCGTGGCCGTCTGGTTCTGGAAGATACCGTCGTTGAGGATGGAATTATCGAGTTCGACGGCGCCACTATTACCCGTGTGTGTCCCGTTTCCGAGTATGAGGGCCAGGCGCCCGAGGCCAGCGATGCGACGTACCTGCCCGGCCTCGTCGATGTGCACTGCCACGGCGGCGGCGGGCAATCCTTCCCCAACGCCGAGACCGCCGAGGAAGCCCTCGTTGCGGTCCTCGAGCATCGCCGTCACGGTACGACCTCCCTGGTCGCATCCTGCGTGACCGCCTCGGCTGAGGTACTGCGAGCGCGGGCGAAGACCCTGGCCGGGCTGGCGAAGGCCGGTGAGCTTGCCGGCATCCACTTCGAGGGCCCCTTCGTCTCCCACGAACGCTGCGGCGCCCAGGATCCGACGTTTATCGTCGATCCCGACGCGGACCTGACGCGCACCCTCATCGAGGACTGCCGGGGGTACGCGCTCTCGATGACGCTGGCCCCCGAGAAGCCGAATGCCTACGGTCCCGGATCGGTCGCCGAGGCCCTCATCGACGGGGGAGCGCTACCCTCCTGGGGGCACACCGACTCGAATTCCACGAAGGCCCGCGAGGCCTTGGCCTACTCGCGCGAACGCTTCGCGCAGGTGACGACGAAGCGCGGCCCGCGCGCGACGATCACACACCTGTTCAACGGAATGCGGCCCCTCCACCACCGCGATACCGGCCCGATCGCCGAGTTCCTCTCGGACGCCGCACGCGGTGGCGCCGTCGCCGAGCTGATCTGCGACTCGGTCCATGTCGACCCCTCGCTGGTGCGCGACGTGTACGAGCTGGTCGGCCGCGAGCACGTCGTGCTCATCACCGATGCTATGGCGGCCGCAGGCATGGCCGACGGAGAGTACACGCTCGGCCCTCAGGACGTGATCGTCAAGGACGGCGTCGCGCGCCTGGCTCAGGGCAACGCGATCGCGGGAGGGACGGCCCACCTGATGGACTGCGTGCGCGTCGCCGTCACCAAGGGCGGGATTCCGCTCGTCGACGCGGTGTACATGGCCTCCGTGCAGGGCGCCACGATCCTGGGCGACGACACGATCGGTTCGCTCGCGGCCGGTAAGAGGGCCGACATCGTTGAGGTGAGCGAGGACCTGAACGTGCGCCGCGTGTGGCGCCGTGGCACTGTGGTTGCGTGAGAGGCAAACGAAGCAAGAAACGACCGTGGGGTGAGGCGCGTCCCCTGCAGATGGAGCGCCTCGCCTCCGTGCCGCGCACGGAACGTGGCCCTGACGGCGGCGATTATCAGGTGCGCCGCCTGCCCGGTTCGGCGAAGGAATACACCTGCCCGGCCTGCTTGCGCCCGATACCCGCGGGGACGGCGCACGTTGTCGCATGGCCCGAAGAAGCGCCGTTTGGTCTGCCCCAGGGGGTCGAAGGACGCCGTCACTGGCACTCGGAGTGCTGGCGCCGCGGTCTGCGTCCCCTGTGACGCGCGGATGTGATGCATCACTGCGCTGCGCGCGAATTCGGCCGTCAACGGGGTTAGCACGTAAAGTGAAGCCTGAAGAATGCCCGCAGTGTGGGTGTTGGACGTGAGGAGCAACCGTGGAACTCTTTAAGCGATACGTGGCGGCATCGTCGATGGGCGTTGTGGCTCTCGTATGCGTGCTCGTCGGGCTGCTCGGCTTGACCGTGCTGCGGCCGCCGACGCATCAGGTCTCGTCGGTCGTGTCTGCGACCGATTTGATCATGACGCGCGGCAACGTGCTGTCGATCGTGAAGGACGACGTGACGGTCACCGCGACATCGAAGTCGGGCGCGCGCGTGACGCTGAGTATCGGTACCACGCAGGACGTCAAGGGCTGGATTGGCGACGCCGCCTATACCGAGGTCATTGGCGTTGAGTCGGACCGCACGAAGCTGAAGGCCGAGTCGCACGATGCGATCGGCCCGTCTCGCGTCCCGTCGCCCACCCCGGCTCAGTCCGGCGCGCAGCCCCTCGCCGAGCCGTCCTCCGCTGATCTGGTAGAGCAGCTCGCCTCCTCCGACATGTGGTTCAAGCAGGCCAGCGGTGAGGGTACCGTGAGCCTGGACCTCGAAAACGTTCCGTCGGGTCGTTCCGCTCTCGCCGCATCGGCCGCTGGCCCCGGCGACCTGACGCTGACGCTGACCTGGAAGGTCGAGCAGACCAACACCCTCGCGATCATTGCGTTCCTTGCCGCCTGTGTCTTCGCGCTGATTGCCCTCGCACTGTTCCTCACGCGCTGGCAGCTCCTGCGTCTGCGCAAGATTCGCGAGGCCCGCATCGAAGAGCGCCGTAAGGCCGACTC
>CAUVIG010000099.1:0-8155 GCA_963551745.1 uncultured Actinomyces sp. | reverse complement strand
GCTCCTCAACCTCAATGTGTGTGATGCCGGTATCCGCAATCCGTGCGAGGGCCACCAGGTCATCCAGGCTTCGGTCACGGAGCTGTCGTGCGATGCGATCGAGGCGTTCGCTCACCTCGCGATCTCCGACTCGATAGATGTCAAAACCGCGTGTGATTCCCTCCCAGATGGGCTGGACGGTGGGATCGCCGAGTCGAGCGGCGCGCGATAAAGCGAGCTCGCGCGGCGCAACCCGAGGGATTCCGCTGAGGCCCCTGACGTGCCCGCCCTGTGATCGCCTGTAAATGGTCTTCCATCGTGCGCTGACTTCGCGGAGGGACTCCTCAACAATGCCGTCGGTAGTGGTCGTGAATCGGTACTCGTAGCGTTGGCCAGCGTGGACGAACTCAAGTTCGAATGTGGCTGGATCCGACATTGTCTGGGTGGTGAGGGCGAATGGAGCACGAGGGAACTCGGGAAGCTCCAGCCATGATGTTGCAGAGAACTCGATGGCCTCAAGCGTGTAGTGGAGCGCGTCGAGGACGTTCGTCTTCCCTGACGCATTGGCTCCGTAGATCCCGTCCACGTGGTGGATGTGCTCAGCCCAGCTGGTGCCCTCAGGTCGTCGGAGAGTCTGGAGGGTGGAGCGTGTCAGGTCGAGGGTTGCCACTTCGTGAAACGACCGGTGGTTCTCGAACGTGAAGCGTAGGAGATGCATAGCGACATTCTATCTCAAAACATCGTATTCGATACAAAATATCGAAAAATGCTCGCTCAGTGGGATCAGTTCGGCTGGCGTGGGGCTCTAGTGCGCAGGTGAACGCGTCAGCCAGTCGCCCATCATCGCGAAGGCGCGGTCCAGGTCCCCGATCTGGCAGTGCTGCGCCATGCCCGGATCCGTCGCCTCGTGGAAAGCGCGCACGTCCAGCGAAGCCGTGCCCGCAAGAATGCGGCGCACGTCGGACAGGCGCTCAAAGGGGACGTACTGGTCCGCGTCGCCCGCCATTACCAGGCAGGGCTGGTGGATCATGCCCGCAAGGGGTTCCATCGTGTACGCCCCCAGCGCCCGCAGGACGTCGCTCGGCTTATTCAGTCCCGTCAGGTGGCTTGCCTGCTGCAGTTTCCACGCGAGGTCCGCGCTCGCGTGGGCTGCAACGGACATGGTCGCGTCGAAGAGCCATGCGGGACGGGCGCGCTCGACAATCGAGGCCGCGAGCGGGCGGATGGACGTGGGCAGGGGTAGTGTCAGCCCGTCCAGTAGCCGGTACATCATGTCGAAGGCGATGACGTGGCTGATGCGCGGCACGTGGGCGGCGGCCCGCATGACGAGGTAGCCGCCGAAGGAGAGGCCGAGGGCGGCCGCGCCGTCGAGGTCGAAGTAGTCCAGGACGGCGGTCGTTGGGAGTTCCCAACGCGGCTCCAGAGGCATCCCCGCCAGGGCGGTGTGTCCCTGTCCGGGTCCGTCGAAGGTAATGATGTCGAAGGGGCGGCAGGGGAAGTACTCGGCGAACCCCATGATCTCCTCCGCGTATCCGTCGAAGCCGTTCATCATGACGAGGGTGGAAGGCGCGTCGGGGAAGCGGGCGCGATCGTCAGGATCAGCCTGCCAGTGGATCGCCGTCAGTGAGCCATCTTTGTAGGGGACTGTGTGTCGGCGCATCGCCAGGTGAGCGTGAGAGGCATCGAAGTGACGCGATGCCGCGGTGATGAAGTGCCGCTTTCGCTGGTCGTGCTCGGGCAGGTAGAAGGCGGCCAGAAAGTAGAGTCGCCACGCGGCCGCCGCGTCCCCCTCGGCATCGAAGCGAGCCGCCATGCGTTGGGCGAACTGCGTGATCTGGGAAGTGGAACGGATGCGGGCAAGGGTGCTCGTCGTCAACCGATCCATTCCAGGCCGATCCAGAATCGGTCCGAGGTAACGGTTCAGCTGCAGGTCAAATTGGCGATTGCCGGTGTATTCGGTGAACATGCATCGACTGTATCGCCTGTCTATGCGCGATGGACCGCACAATAACAAACGGAGTGTTGGATACCGGACGGAGCGGCCGCTATGCCTAGGATAGGCCTATTGATAGTGAATAAATGATCGGAGAGACATGTTCCTGCGTAGCGCAGATAAGCACGGGCGCGAGGCCGAGAAAGACCTCGACCTGCGAATCCGGAAGACGCGTCGGGCGATCCGCTCGGGCCTCGTCAAGGCGTGCCAGGCCAAGCCGTATGCGCACGTAAGCGTCACCGACATCTGCTCCGCATCGATGGTCTCGCGCACGACCTTCTACGACCACTACACCGACAAAGATGCCCTCCTGGCCGAGGTCGTCTCCTTCCTCCTTGAGGAGATCGCCCCGGCGCTTCAGGGCCTGTGGTTCGGCGACGAGCGCGAGACTCGCGAGGTCGCTCGCCACCTCGCCGACGTGTACGCGCGCAACGGGCAGGCCCTGAAGACTCTGCTGGCCATACGAGTCGGGGGAGAGGGAGACCTGCACGAGCAGCTTTACCGTGCGTGCTGTTCGGTATTTACCGATTGGGCCCGCGGTCGCGTTGACGACGACGTTCTCCCACTCGCTGCGGACGTCTACGCCTCGGTCGTCCTCACCTTCATCGAGCGTAGCGTCACCAGGCCCCTCACGGACAAGGAACTCGCCGCGATCGATCGCGCTCGCGAGCTCTTCATCGAGGGCTTTGGCGCTCGGTAGGTCAGCGGTAGATGCGTGACCGGTAATAGGGGATCAAGAAACTAATAGCGAACAGGGTGTCCGATAAGGGTCAAAAGGGCGCTGTCGTGGTGCGCGCGAAAGTGTTACCGTTAACGCAACACCGGCCTCGTCAATGAAGACTAAGGAGCATTCGTGAGCACCGACCCCCGCGCCGCCATTGCCGCCGCCGACACCGCGCTCGGCATCGAGTTCGGCTCGACCCGCATCAAGGCCGTCCTGATCGGCCCCGATCACGAGGTGCTCGCCACCGGCGGCCACGGGTGGGAGAATCACCTGGAGGGTGGCCTGTGGTCCTACACCCTTGACGAGGTCGTCGAGGGTCTGCGCGCCGCCTACGCCTCCCTGGTCGCCGACGTGCGCGAGCGCTACGACGTTACCCCCACGTCCTACGGCTCGATCGGCATCTCCGCGATGATGCACGGCTACCTCGCGTTCGACGCCGATGGCACCCTGCTCGCTCCCTTCCGTACGTGGCGCAACACGAACACGGGGCGTGCGTCCGACGAGCTCACGAGGCTCTTCGGCTTCAACATCCCCCTGCGCTGGTCGATTGCCCACCTGCATCAGGCGGTTCTCGATTCGGAGGAGCACGCGCCGCGCGTCGCGCGCCTGACGACGCTGGCGGGATGGGTCCACCAGCAGCTGACGGGCCGCCACGTCCTGGGCGTCGGTGACGCTTCGGGCATGTTCCCGATCAACTCGACGTCGGGCACGTACGTGGAGGCCTACCTCGATCAGTACGAGGCCTTGGTGGCCGACCGGGTCCCGTGGCGTCTGCGCGACGTGCTTCCGACCGTGCTGAGCGCGGGTCGGGACGCGGGGACGCTGACCCCCGAGGGGGCCGCGCTCATCGACCCGACCGGCACGCTCCAGGCTGGCATCGCGCTGTGCCCGCCGGAGGGTGATGCGGGAACGGGCATGATTGCCACGAACGCGATTGCCCAGCGCACGGGCAATATCTCGTGCGGTACCTCCGTCTTCCTCATGGCGGTGCTCGAGCGTTCCCTCTCCGAGTTGCACACCGAGATCGACATGGTGACCACGCCCGATGGCTCGCCCGTCGCCATGGTCCACTCGAATAACGGCGCGTCCGAGATCGACGCGTGGGTCGGCTGGTTCGCGGACTTCGCGCGCCTCGTCGGCGCCGATGTGAGCGTCCCCGCGATCTACGACGCCCTCTACTACCATGCGCTCACGGGCGAGGCGGACGCTGGTGGCGTGATGGCCTACAACACCCTGTCGGCCGAGCCGCTCGTCGGCCAGGAGGCGGCGCAGCCGGTCTTCACGCACACGGCCGATGCGCGCGTGACCCTAGCAAACGTGGTGCGCGCCCAGCTCATGAGCATCTTCGCGGCCGTGCGCATCGGCGTCGACATTCTCAGTGGTGAGGGTGTGCGCCTCGACTCGCTCTTCGCCCACGGCGGCCTGTTCAAGACCCCGCGCGTCGCTCAGCAGATCCTCGCCGACTCGCTGGGCATCCCTGTTTCTGTTGGCGACACCGCGGGCGAGGGCGGCGCGTGGGGCATCGCGGTGCTCGCGCGCTACCGGGCAGTGTTCGCAGGGGACGAGGGTGCGCCCGCCCTGCCGGAGTACCTTTCCGAGCGCGTCTTTGCGGGTGCCTCGGTCTCCACCCTCGAACCCACCCACGAGGGTGTGGCCGGGTATGAGCGCTTCCTCGACGCCTACCGCGCGGCTCTGCCCGGCGTGGAGGCCATCGCCCGGGGCGCCGCCCGCTGACGAGGTATGGGCTGGGGTGAGTGGACCGGCTCGCCCAGCCCCCACCTCGTTGATTGAGCGAAACCCGCTACGATTACACCCATGGGTAAAGCTAGCCGCCGTAAGAAGGTCACCGATCCTGCCAAGCTCAAGGCGTATCGCCCGCCGATCCCCTTCGTTGCGCGCCCCTACGAGGGTCTGCCGAAGGAGATCGAGCTGGTCGCCATGCGCGAGCTCATCCCGGCGGCCACGCTGACCGCACGCACCGACGCCGACCACGGCGCCGTCGAATTCGACTTCGTTACTCTCCTGCCCGAGGGCCACCCCGCGATGGTGCGTCCCGACGGCCGCATTCTCGTTGCTCTGCAGACCCGCTCGAACTCCGCGGACCTGAGCCACGACGCGGGTGCCGCGCTGCTCGCGGCCATCGCTGCGAAGGAAGCGGGCGACGAGGGCGTCATCTCGATCGACGTGCGCGAGCCGTCCGAGCGCCTCCAGGACATCGTCGACGTCGACAGCTTCACGGACATGAAGCTCGAGGAGGACTTCTCCTTCTGGTTCGACCCGGCCGAGGAGATCGACGACCAGACGCGTCGCGCCCTCGAACAGAACCGCGACGAGATCATCCCGACCGAGCCCGTGCCCGGCGTCCCCGGCGCGTACTGGTGCGAGATGAACCGTAACTTCGTGCGTTTCCTGACGAATAACGACGAGACCAAGCTGTTCGACGCGCTCGCCCGTCTGGCCGCGCGCGGCGAGGCCAACGTCGGTGAGGGTTCCCGCTACGTGGGTTCCTTCCGTGCGTGCGGCCTGATCGTCCCGGTCTTCGAGCTGCCCGAGGGTGCCAGCGCGGCCGACGTCGCGCCCGGCACGCAGGCCCTTGCCAAGGCCCTCAAGGAGGCCCTCAAGGTCACCGAACGCCTGGATGACAAGGAGCGCCGCGCACGTCAGGGCCTCGTTTCCCGAGCTGTGACGATTCGCTGAGGATAAGTTTACCTATCGTTTAGATAGGTTTGTCGCTCACATTACGGGCGGCGGGACGCGATCGCGCCCCGCCGCCCGTAAACTGTTAGTCGTGAACTATCCCGCCGGATCTCGAGGTTCCCAGCCGCAGCGAGTCGCCGCCGTCATCGCTGCGCACAACGTCGGACGCGCCGTCGCGGCCACCGTGCGCGCATGCCGCGCCATACCCAGCGTTGACCTCCTCATTGTTGTCGACGATGGTTCTACGGACGACACCGGCCGCGCCGCCCGTGCCGCAGGCGCCGTCGTCGTGCGCCACTCCGTTGAACGCGGGCGCGCCTCGGCCATCGAGACCGGCGTGAAGGTTGCCGCCATGCGCGACCGCCCCGACGGGCCGCCCCGCCACATCCTGCTGCTCTCTCCTGACCTCGGCGACTCCGCGGTCGAGGCCACCGCCCTCGTTGAAGCCGTTTTCGCCCGCCAGGCCGACATGGCGATCGCCGTCCCGGCGACGGGTCGCGAGTACTCGGGCTACGGGCCGGGCGTCGCCCGCCGCCTCATCCGCCGCAAGACCGGCTGGAACTGCCACTACCCGCTCAGCTACCAGCGCTGCCTGACGCGCGAGGCGATCGATGCGGCCATGCCGTTCAGCGGCCGCTATGTGCTCGAGGCGTCCACGACGATCAATGTCTTGCGCGCGGGTCTGTCCGTCATGGAGGTCCCCTGCAACTTCGCCCACTCGGGCGCGGACCGCTCGCTCGGCTCGCTCAACCGCCCGGCGCGCATGTTCGACGCCGTGCGCGCCACCGTCAGCCAGCTCTTCCACTCCGACGCACGCTCGAAGCGCCGAGCCGACCACGAGCAGGGGATCGGTGTGCCCTACCCGGCCCCGGCCTCTGCCCGCGATGAGGCGGAGGGATCCGACTCCCCCTCCGCGCGCTCCGCAGAGATGGTCGGGTGAAGGGCCCGGATCGCTCAGCCGTTGGTCGCCTGCTCGCGACCTGCTGGCTGCCCGCTGCGATTGCCTGCGTTATCGGCGCACTCTACGTCTGCTACTCGGTGGCGCAGTGGCGCGCGCTCGTCGCCCCCTCCTGGGACCTGGGCATCTTCACCGAGGCCGTCCAGGCGTACTCGCACTTCGAGGCGCCCATCGTCCCCATCAAGGGGCCCGGCTACAACCTGCTGGGCGATCATTTCCACCCGATCCTGGCACTCCTCGGTCCGATCTTTCGTCTCTTCCCCTCCGCGCTGACCCTCCTCGTCGTCCAGGACGTGCTGATCGCCGCGTCGGCGGTGCCGATCGCGCGCCTCGCGCAGCGCCTCCTCGGTCGAGGCGGTGCGCTCCTCGTCGGGCTCGCCTACGGCCTGGGCTGGGGACTCCAGGGGGCGGTCGGCGCCCAGTTTCACGAGGTCTGCGTGGCCGTCCCGCTGTTGGCTTTCGGGGGCGTCGCTTTCGTCGAGCGGCGGTGGGGCGCGTGCATGGCGTGGTTGGCTCCGATGGTTCTTGTCAAGGAGGATCTCGGGCTCACGGTCTTCGTTGCGGGACTTGTGCTTGCGTGGCGGCGCAGAGGCGAGGGGCGTTCCGGTGTCCTGCGCTCGATAGCGTACGCTCTGTTCGGCATCGTCGCGTTTGTTCTGACAGTGAAGGTGTTGCTCCCGGCGATGAATCCTGCGGGCACGTGGGCCTACTCCCTCGACGGCTCCGCCACCGGGGCGGGCACGCCGACCGGTGGAACCACCGCCGCGCGCGACATCCCCTCCCTGTGGGACATCCTGACAACCCCATCTGTCAAACTCGTGACCCTCATTGTCCTGGCCGCCGGCGCAGGCTTCGTGGGCACGGCCTCCCCGTGGTTCGCGCTGGTGGCGCCGACGCTCGCGTGGCGCTTCGCAGGCTCGGTGGAGAGCTACTACGGATGGGACTCGTGGCATTACAACGCTGTCCTCGTGCCAATCGCTGCGTGTTCGCTGCTCGATGTCATCGACCGGCGGCTCGCGCCCGAGCGCGCCTCTCGTTCGGCGTCCGCCTCCGCGCTGGCGGAGGCGGTGGGAGAAGGCGCGCTACGCGAGTTGCGTGCCTATCAGGGGGCTTCGACCTCGCCAACGAGGGGATGGCGGGTGGCGGCGTGGGCAGTCGCGTGCGTGCCCGCTGCGTCGCTGGCGTTCACAGCCTCGTCGCTGCCGCTGTGGCACCTGCCTGACCTGAAGGAGGATCCGCGCATGGCTGCCGCCCTCGGCGCGCTCGACGCGGTGCCCGAGGGGGTGGGCGTCGAAACCGACACGACGCTGCTCGCGCGCCTCGTGCCCGGGCGCGAGGTTTACTGGGTGGGAACCACTGGCAGCATGGATACCCCTCCGGAGTATGTCGTCATCGACGCGCGCTCCTACGCGTGGGGGGACCAGCAGGTCGACGCAGAGTCGTGGGGGAGCGCCGCGCACCCCGGCCACTCCTACGAGACCGTCTACGCCAAGCAGGGCTTCCGCGTCGTAAGGCGTACCTCGTAATACGACAGGTGTTGCACGGTAGCGTTGCCCGCGACCTGGTCTCGACGCGCGCGACTACTGTGCGTTACGCGGGCACGGGGAGTCCCTTGCGAAAAGTTGTCGCTGGCCAACGACGTGCCTTTCATGTGGTTGGATCCCGGGATTAATAACGGCTTTATTGCAGTTAGTCGGCGTCGTGTGCGTACAGCCACGGCATCCCATTTCTCGCATACAATGATGAGTTAGTCTGAAAGTAGGAGAAAATATGTCCTCTCTCGTGTCCCGTCGCGCATGTGCGG
>CAUVIG010000098.1:0-8164 GCA_963551745.1 uncultured Actinomyces sp. | reverse complement strand
ATCACGCCCCCCCCTCCCGGTTGTTACCCCCACGTACGCTAACAGACACAAAACCCCCGGGCTTCCACCGGACGCCCGGGGTGGGATGTGTGGAGATGGGGGGAATCGAACCCCCGTCCAGTGGCCGGCCCCGAATTCTTCTCCGAGCGCAGTCTACGGTTTTATTTCTCAGCCCCCAGCATTGCGTAGACACACCGCTGGATAGGCTCAGTTGATGAAGTGTCGGAGGCGCCCCACCAACATGGGCGACTCCCAGTGGCTCCCTAGACGACGCCAGACACCGGGCCGGAAGCAACTCCCGGGCTGACGGACTATAGGTTCAGGCTGCGATATCAGGCAGCGAGAACGTAGTCGGTGCGATTCTGTTCGGCACCTATTGGTTTGCACGCATCGTTAACGAGTTGAGCGTACATTCTCGGCTCGCTTCACTTCGATCGACGACCACTGTCGAAACCGATCATCCCCTCTTGAGTTTTCAACTCCCCGACGCCCGCGTTACCGCAGACCGTCAGACACATCAGTTTACGCCCGCAGCCCCCGCCCGTCAAGGGAAAAACCGACGCCTCAGAGCAGCTTCGTGGACTCCAGCTTTTCCACCATGCGGCGGTTCTTACGCACCAGGAGCGGGCGCAGCGCCAGCCCCAGGAACGCGGCAAACAGGATGAAGGAAGCCAGGAACAACATGGCGTCCGCGTACTCATGCCCCGCGTACCCGGCGATCGACGCGCGCAGCGCCGTGATCGCGTGCGTGGCCGGCAGGAACGGCGAAATCGACGAGAAGAAGGACGGCAGGATCGCCAGTGGGAACGCTCCTCCGGCGCCCGAAATCTGCAGGACCAGGAGCAGCACGCCAAGGGCCTTGCCCGCGTTCCCAAACGTCGCAATAAGCGTGTAGAGCAGGAAAGAGAACACGACGGCCGTCAGCCACAGGGTGCTCATGAACTGCAGCGGGTGAGCATGCTGGACCTTCAAGAAGTACAGGTCACCGAGCCCCACCAGGGTCGCCTGGGCGAGCGCGATCGTCCCGAAGATCATGTAGCGCCCCAGGTATCCGGCGGCCAGGCCGACGGGCTTAGCCGTCAGAGTCGCGCGCAGCGGGTGGCCCTCGGGCAGGCCTTCAGCAACATTGAAGTCCGTGACGTCCGAGCGCAGCGACACGACCATCAGGATGGAGCCCACCCACAGCGCCAGGATCGTGTACAAGGGCGCCATCTGGGAGCCGAAGTTCGCGACCGGGTAAACGGGAGTCTTCTCCACGCCGACGGGGGCCGCGATGGCTGCAGCCAGGGCCTCGGGATTATTCCCGATGACCGTTCCCAGCGTCGTCAGGTCTCCACTGGCAAGCGCCTCACTGATCGAGGAGTGCAGGGAGTCTAGCTTTCCGGCCACCTCGCGCAGGCTCGTGGCCGCGCCCGTCAGATTGTCGCGCAGCTGGGTCAGCCCCTCACGCGCACTCCCACTACCGTTCGAGGCAGTGGACGTCGCGCCCTCCAGGGACGTGCGCGCGGCGCTCAGGGACGACTGGGCCGAGGCCAGGGTGGCAGCCAGCGATTCAAGCTGGGGCCGCAGGTTGTTCTCGTAGTCGGAGGACAGGCCGTCGACCGCGGAGCGCGCCTGGGCGATCAGGCCGTTCACACTTGCGTGCCCAGCTTCGGCATTCGCAACCTTGGAATCCAGCTCGGAGGCGGCGGCGCGCAGCCCGTTCGCAACCTCGGTTAGCCGGTCGGAGGCCGCCTGCAGCCGATCCAGCGAGGACTGAGAGACGGGTGAGCCCGGCAGCGCCCCGAGCGTCGTCTTGATCGACGCGAAGCTGGCGGCCTGCGTGTCCAGCACGGAAGCCTGCGAACGCAGCGTGGAGGCCGCGTCCGACGCGCTCGTCGAGCCGTTCGCATACACGCTCTCGACGGCGCTCGACAGGGAGGACAGCGAGGACTGGGAGGAGGAGATCGCGTCGGACACCGAGGAGACCGCAGCCGATGCAGCGGATCCGAGGCCGCTGGCCCCCGCCTGAGCACTCGAGACCGCGGGCTGCGCAGGTGCCTTCGCGCTCCCCAGCCCGTCCACGAGCGTGGCCGTCGAGTCGATGAGCGTCACCGAGGAACCCACGAGCGACGCGTATGCGTCCGCGCTGTCCGCCGCCGTGCGCAGGCGCGAGGCGACGGTCTGCACGCGGTTATCGAGCGCCGTCACCGTGTTGACGGCCGTCGGCGCCGACAGCGCACCCCCGACCGACGTCGCCGTATCGAGGGCGACCTCGGAGAGGGTCTGCACGAAGATCTGATTCACCTGAGCACTCACGGCCTCGGCTCCCTGGCCCGCGATCTTCGGCGAAATACCGTTCTTCTTCTCGTTGACGTAGTACGTCATCGGCGCGGAGGATGCTCCCCCGTCGAAGAAGGTGAGCATCTCGCGCGAAAAGTCCGACGGGATGACGATGGCCGCGTAGTACTCGCCCGAGCGCGTCCCCTCGACCGCCTCGTCCTCGGACGCGATGACCCAGTCGAAGTTGTCGTTCTTGCGCAGTGCGGACACCACGGAATCGCCGATGTTGATGCGCAGCGGCACAAGGTCCGACTTGTAGCCCGCGTCCGTGTTTGCGATCGCGATGCGCAGGCTCTTCGTGTTCCCGAACGGGTCCCACGACGCCGCCACGTTGAACCACGTGAACAGCGACGGAATGACGACCAGTCCGAAGACGACGACGCTGGCGATCAGGGAACGATGCGCGCGGCGCAGATCGGCGCGGTAGATGGCCCAGATGGTCCTCATTGCTCGCTTCCCTTCGCCGCCTCCGACGCGTCGCCCGCGCCGTCCTCATCGACGAGGTCGGGGGCGGCCTCGTCCGTGTCCTCTCCCCCGCGCTCACCGAGGGAGGACGCCAGCGCCGACGATATCGACGCACCCACCGCGGCCGCACCCAGCGCGATACGCGAGCGCGCGCCCTGCACGCGGCGGGTGAGCAGGGAACGCACGTCCTGCTCGTCCATGGCGCCGAGGAGCTGCTGACGCGCCAAGGCCTCGCGCAGGTACTCCAGGCCGATCAGGAAGGTGATCACGAGGAGGACCCAGACGATCCAGGCGCCCAGAATGATCGGCACCTCCGCGACGTTCGCGACCGACAGGACGGCCAGAGTCACCGGAACGATAACCCCGAGAATGATCGCGGCGCGGCGGATCGTCGGGTAGCGGCGCTCGAAACGCGCGGCACGGCCGCTCACCGAGCGCTGGAAGCCGTCGTGATCGGCCAGGGCCGCCACGATCTGGCTCAGGCGGTAGCGGCTGGAGGGGACGCGCGTGGCCTCGGCCAGGAAGAGCCCGGAGGACGCCAGGTCGCGCGTGATCATCGCGTTCAAGTTCACCAAGAACGGACGCAGCGCGAGGCCAATCGCACAGGCAACCAGCGCCTCGGCGCCGAGAACCGCCAGGCACGACAGGTAAGTGTGCCCGTAGAATCCCCCGACGATTTCACGCAGCGCATTAATGCCATAGGTAAAGGGGAACAGCGGATGCAGGAAGCGGAAGAAGGACGGCAGCATCTCGATCGGATACAGGCCGGCAGACCCGGGAATCTGCACGACCATGATGATGACGCACAGGCCCTTACCGATGTGCTGGAAGCACGTCGAGAGCATGTAGACGATCGACACGAACACCAGCGAAATCGCGATCGACGTCCCCACGAAACCCAGTCGGGACACCGTCTGCACGCCAACGATGAGGTCGCCGATCGACACGACGAGCCCCTGGATAACCCCAAAGAAGGCGAGCAGCATCCACCGGCCCATGTACTTGGCGGCCGACGAGGTCGGGCCGATGCCCCCTTCATCCACGTCGAGCTTGAGGAGAAGAACAAGCGAAAACGCGCCAATCCACAGAGCCAGGTTCGTGAACAGCGGAGCCATCGCCGAGCCGTAGGCGGCCACGGGATACACGGCCTTCGTCTCAATCTGCGTCGGCGAGGCCATGAACGAGGCGATCGACTCAGCGTTGACCCCCAGGGAGTCCGCGAGGTCACGCAGGGTATTCGAGGAGGACAGCGACGAAACGTCGGTTGCCACCGAATCGAGATCAGTCTTAATGGCTGCAACGTTCGTGGCGCTCGTCTGGGTCGCAGTCTTTGCCCCGTCCAGGAGGGAATCGAGCTGGTCGAGCAGGCCCGAGACCTGGTCACGCTGACTGCGCAGCGTGTCGAGAGAGCCACGCATCGATGAGGACGCACTCGAGAATTCGTCGAGCGCCGAGGAGATCGCGGGCAGCTGGGAGGACACTCCGCTGCGCGCGTTCGTGACCGCGGTCGACACGGCCGCGGACGCATCGGAGGCTGACATCAGCGCGTTCGACATCGACGTGGACGTGGCCGATAGGTCGGAGTTGAGGGTCGTCAGGCTTCCCAGGGCGCTCGACAGCGCGGCGTTCTGGTTCGTCAGGTCGGTCAGTGCCGTGCCCGCCGCGGGTAGATTCCCGATCCCGAGAGCATTCAGCTCCGCGAGCACGTCACCCACCGAGTTGTTGATCGACGTTCCCTCGGTGAGCAGGCCACCTACGCGCCCGGACGCCCCCTGCACGGCGCCGTCGAGGGTTCCCGCGTTCGCGGACACGCCCGCCAGGGCGCTCGCCGCATTCGATGACAGGCCGTCAAGGGCCCCGCCCATCTGGCTCGAAAAGGACGCCAGCGAGGTACGCGAGTCGCTCACCAGCTGGTCCGCCTGGTCCAGGGACGTCGACAGCTCCGAGGCGGTCGCGTCCAGATCGGCGAGGGTCGCGCGCGCCGAGGCAACCGACGCCTTCGCCGCATCGATCTTGTCCCCCATGCCATCCAGGGTCTGCGAGGCGCTCCCCAGCTTGGCCGAGGCCTCGGACACCGACGCGGATACATCCGAACGCTTCTGGTCAGCGTCGTTCGCGATACTGACCCCGGCCTCGGATGCCTTCTCCGAGAGCACCTTGGCCACCGTCGAGACGAACGCAGAGTTGATCTGGCGGTCGAGAGCCGTCGCTCCCGCACCCGTGATCTTGGGGGCCACCGCGTTATTCTTCTCGTTGACGTAATACTGGATATTCGGCTTCACATACGTGCCATCAACGATGCCCGTCAGGTCACGTGAAAACGACGCTGGGATCACGAATGCCGCGTAGGAGTCGCCGCGCTCGACCTCGGCGCGCGCCTCGTCGGCGCTCACGAAGTGCCAGCCCAGCTGATCGTTGTCCTTCAGCTGAGTCTCGAGCATCGCGCCGACGTTCACGGTGCCGATCTGATCCTTGGTCGCGCCCTCGTCCTCGTTCGCGACGGCGACGCGGATGTGAGAGGTCTGCGCGTACGGATCCCAGAATCCCGCAATGTTGAACCACGCGTAAAGCGCGGGCACGAAGGCCATACCGATGATGACAATCCACGCGGCCGGAACACGTACCAGCCTCAGAAGGTCACGACGAAAAATCCTGACGGAACCTCGCACCGGGGCGCCTTCTTTCCCTTACCTGCGGGCCTGCTTCACGTAGCGGCGCATCGCGCGCTCGGCCTCGCGCTGATCCTGCTTCTCGCGCAGGGCCTGACGCTTATCCCACTCCTGCTTGCCCTTAGCCAGGGCGATCTCGACCTTGACGCGTCCCCCGATGAAGTACAGCTCCAGGGGCACGATCGTGTAGCCCTTCGCGGCCACGCGATCCTGCATGCGGTCGATCTCCGCGCGGTGCAGCAGCAGCTTACGCTTGCGCGTGGGCGCGTGGTTCGTCCACGAGCCCTGCGAGTACAGGGGGATGTTCGCGCCGTACAGCCACGCCTCTCCCCCATTGATCTCAACCCAGGCATCCACGAGGGACGCGCGACCCATGCGCAGCGCCTTCACCTCGGTGCCCATGAGGGCCAGGCCGGCCTCCCAGGTGTCCTCGATCGTGTAGTCGTGGCGCGCCTTCTTGTTACGGGCGATCGTCTTCTTTGCGTCGGAGGCAGCCTTGGCGCGCTGCCCCTCCGTGGGCTTGGGCTTCTTCCATTCCTTGGGCATGCTGCCTCCTTTCAGACTCATTTCCCGCACTCATGCGGAAAGACCCCCGCAGCGAAATCGCTACGAGGGTCAATCCTAACGCGGATTACAAATAATCCATCGGTTCAACGTAACTTCCGTTCTGAAGAACACCAAAATGCAGGTGGCAGCCCGTCGCGTAGCCGGTCGAGCCGACCTCGCCCAGCGCGTCGCCCGCGTTCACGTACTGGCCCGGGGACACGTACTGGGCCTGCATGTGCAGGTATTCGGTGATGACGGAGTTACCGCCGACGAGGCCGTGGTTGATATCCACGTAGTTACCGGCCGACACATCCGAAGACACGGCGTTCACGTAGCCCGAGGCAACGGCGCGGATGATCGTGCCACAGTCGGCGGCCATGTCGGTGCCCGAGTGGCCCTTCATGACGCCCAGCACCGGGTGGTAGCGCATGCCGAACGGGGAGGTAACCACGATCGGAATGTCGAGGGGGTTACGGAAGCCCGAGGCCGACACGTAGGAGGCACCCGACGCGCGGTTCGCCGCATCAATGGCCACCAGCTCCGCGCTGCGCGCCTGGTAGTCGGCTTCCGCCTGGCTGAGGGAGGCCTCGACCTGGCCCTTCTGGGCATCCCACTCAGCCTGCTTGGCCTGGGCCTGCTCCTTGAGGGTGTTGAGCTCGGTGAGCTTGGAGTCAGCTTCGTTCTTCGCATCCTTCGCCTCGGCCTCGGCCTGCGCTGCCTTCACCTCGAGGTCGGAAATGCGGTCCGTGATCGCGTTCTGGCGAGTCGCCTGGGTGCGCTGGGACGAGGACACGTCCAGCGCGGCCGTCATCGTTTGGCTCTCCGTGCGCAGAGCCATATCGGCGGCCGCCGCACGGTCGGTGATCGACTCCGTGCCACCCGCCGTCAGGGCCACGGCGACCGGATCGACGTTACCCTCGCGGTACTTGCGACGCACGAGGTCGGCGATCGCGCGCTGCGCGCCATCGGCCTGCGTGGTGGCCTCGGTGAGCGAGTGATCGATACGGTTCTGCTCGCCCTGAGCGGCGTTCAGCTCACCGAGGATCGTCGCGTGCTCGCGCGACTTCGCGTCGTAGGTCGCGGTCGCAGCCTCGTAGGAAGCCTGGGCCGCCGGAATCTTCCCGTTGAGAGCCTGCAGGTCGATGAAGACCTGGGCCAGCGACGCGTCGATGCCCTCCAGCTGCGACTGCAGGGCGTTAACCGTCGCCTCGGCCTCGGCGGCCGCGTTCGCGGCCGCGTCGCGCTCGTCGTCGGCGTGAGCGGGCAGCGCCTGGCTCATTGCCGCAAACGAGGCGATCGCGAGGGCCAGCGCGCCGGTGCGCAGCACGCGACGGCCGGGACGATGCAGGAAACGGGACATGAGACTTACGCCTTCGTGTACTTCGCGAGCGAGAACGCCGACGCGATAACCGCCAGCGCGACCGCCGCCAGGACGAGGATCGGCGTCATGATCGCCACCTCGCCCATGCCAATAAAGTTCGTCCACTTAAATGCGGGGGCCATCCACCCCTGAACAACGAAGTGAACACCCGCGAACAGAGTGCCGATCGCGAAGGCGGCACCCACCAGCGCGGCCAGAGCGCCCTCGATCATGAAGGGAGCCTGAATGAACAGGTTCGATGCGCCCACGTATCGCATGATCTGCGTTTCCTGCTCGCGGCTCATGGCGCTCAGGCGAATCGTCGTCGAGATCAGCAGAATTGCGGCAACGACCATGATCGCGCCGAGGCCCAAGGCCGCCGTGCGGGCGGCACCCAGCACACGGAACAGAGGCTCGACGACCTCACGCTGGTCGCGCACCTCGGACACGCCCGCGGTCCCGGAGAACTCCTCCTTGACCACCGAGTACTGCTCGGGGTTGACCAGCTTGATGCGGAACGCAAACTGGAGCATGTCCGGCGTGGTCCACTGGGTCAGGGCGTTGTTGCCGTTGAGACGCTGGAAGTTCTCGTACGCCTCTTCCTTCGTCTCCTCGTATACGTGAGCCACGTACGGGGTCATCTCAGCAGAGGCCAGCTTCTGGCGCACCGCGTCGATCTGCGCGTCACTCGCCTCGGTCGCGTTACAGTTCGCAGCCGCGTCGTTGATGGCGCACATGTAGATCGTGACCTCGATCTTGTCGTACCACTCCGACTTCATCTTGGACACCTGCATCTGGGTCA
>CAUVIG010000097.1:0-8185 GCA_963551745.1 uncultured Actinomyces sp. | reverse complement strand
GCGAAGACCCGTCTGCGTCCCTCGTACTTCCCGTTCACGGAGCCCAGCGCCGAGATGGATCTCTGGTTCCCGCAGAAGAAGGGCGGCCCCGGCTGGATCGAGTGGGGCGGCTGCGGCATGGTCAACCCGAACGTGCTGCGCGCTAACGGCGTCGACCCCGAGGTCTACTCGGGCTTCGCGTTCGGCATGGGTATCGAGCGCACGCTGATGCTGCGCCACGGCATTGCCGACATGCATGACATCGTTGAGGGAGACGTTCGCTTCTCCCAGCAGTTCGGAGTGAATGGAAGGGGTAACTGACATGCCTATGGTTCCGCTGAGCTGGCTGTCCGACCACGTTGACGTTCCCGAGGGCACGGACGCGCAGGCGCTCGCCGCCGCCCTCGTGAAGGTCGGACTGGAAGAAGAAGAGATTCACCCGGCGCGCGTCACCGGCCCGCTCGTCGTGGGTCGCGTCCTCACCCGCGTGGAGGAGACCGCCTCGAACGGCAAGATCGTGAACTACTGCCGCGTGGACGTGGGCGAGCATAACGACGCCCCCGGCACCGGCAAGGAACCCTCGGATCTGCCGAGCCGCGGCATCATCTGCGGCGCACACAACTTCGACGTCGATGACCTGGTCGTCGTGTCGCTGCCGGGCGCCATTCTGCCCGGCGACTTCCAGATTGCCGCGCGCAAGACCTATGGCCACGTCTCCGACGGCATGATCTGCTCCGCGCGTGAACTTGGACTCGGCGAGGACCATGACGGGATCATCGTGCTGCCGAAGTACTTCCCGGACCGTGAGATTCCCGCCGTCGGCACGGACATCGTGTCCTGGCTCGGACTGGGCGAAGAGGTCCTCGAGATCAACGTGACCCCGGACCGCGGCTACTGCTTCTCGATGCGTGGTATCGCCCGCGAGTACTCGCACTCGACGGGCGCCTCCTTCCGCGACCCCGGCCTGCCCGGTGTGATCGCAGCGGAGCCGCCGGCCGCGAACGCCGATGGTTTCTCCGTCGTCTTTTCCGACGAGGCACCGATCCGTGGGCGCGTCGGCGTGGACCGTTTCGTGGCTCGCATTGTGCGCGGCACGAACCCCAACGCTCCGACGCCGCGCTGGATGGTCGAGCGTCTCGAGGCGGCCGGCATGCGCTCGGTGTCTCTCGCCGTCGACATCACGAACTACGTCATGCTCGATTTCGGCCAGCCGATGCACGCCTACGACCTGGGCGACCTGGCTGCCCCGATCGTCGTGCGCCGCGCCCGCGCGGGCGAAACGCTGGTGACCCTGGACGAGGAGAAGCGCGAGCTCGACCCGCAGGATCTGCTCATCACCGACTCTCCCGAGGGAGAAGGCTCGCGCATCATCGGCATCGCCGGTGTCATGGGTGGCGCATACTCCGAGGTCGGCGAGGGGACGACCGACGTGCTGTTCGAGGCCGCACACTTCGATTCGGTGTCGGTCGCCCGTAGCTCGCGTCGACACAAGCTGCATTCGGAGGCTGCGAAGCGCTTCGAGCGCGGCACGGACCCGCAGCTTCCTGCGGTGGCTGCTCAGCGTGCTGTCGAGCTTCTTCTCGAATACGGCGGAGGCACCGTCGACGGAGGCGTCACCGACGTGGATCAGCGCGGCGAGGCCGTCGTTATCTTGCTGCCCGTCGGCGAGGCCGAACGCCTGACGGGCGTGGCACACAGCCCTGAGCGCATCGCCGAGCTGCTGCGCACGGTCGGTTGCGTCGTCGAAGGCCCCGACAACGGAGTGTTCACGGTGACGGCTCCCTCGTGGCGTCCCGACCTGACCCTGCCGGCCGACCTGGTCGAAGAGGTCGCGCGCCTGGACGGCTACGACAACATTCCGGTCATCATGCCCACCGCCCCGGCTGGCCACGGCCTCACGACCGCGCAGAAGGCGCGCCGCCTGGCCGCCGCTGCGCTAGCTGATGGGGGACTGGTCGAGGTCGAGTCCTACCCGTTCGTGTCCGACACATGGGATCGTCAGGGTATCCCCGCCGACGATCCGCGCCGCGAGGCCCTGCGCCTGCGCAATCCCATGGCGGACGATGCCCCCTGGCTGCGCACGACGGTGCTCGATACGCTTCTCGACGTCGCCGGTCGTAACGTGGCGCGCTCCAACGCCGATGTCGCGATCTTCGAGGTCGCCAAGGTTGCCCGTCTCGCTGGGACCATTCCGGCTGATCTGCCCGGTGCCGAAGAGCGTCCCTCCGATGAGGTGCTTGCAGCCCTCGAGGCCGGTATCCCGGACCAGCCCTGGCATATCGGTGGCGTGCTCACCGGCCAGGCTGTTCCGGCGGGCGTCCTCGCGAACGCCCGCACTTACGACTGGGCTGACGCCCTTGAGTATGTGCGTCGTGTGGCCTCCGGGCTCGGCGTTCGCGTCGAGGTGACCCGCGCCTGGATGGACGAGGTGCCCGGGCACAAGGGTGCTCCGATGCCCGCTCCGGCGACGGATCCCGCCGCTGTCGCGCCGTTCCACCCTGGCCGCGTCGCGCGCGTCTTCGTACGCGCTGGACGTGACCTCGTCGACGTTGCTCTTGCCGGCGAGCTGTCGCCCGCCGCGTGCCGCGCCTTCGGCCTGCCTGCCCGTTCGTGCGCGTTCGAGATCGACATGGATGCGCTGATCTCTCAGATGGGCGAGCAGCCCATTCAGGTCAAGGGTGTCTCGACGTTCCCGCTGGCCAAGGAAGACATCGCACTGGTCGTGCCCTCCGATATTCCCGCGTCGCGCGTCGAACAGATCGTGCGCCAGGGGGCGGGGCAACTTGCCGAGTCCGTGACGCTCTTTGACATCTACGAGGGTGACCAGGTGCCCGAGGGCTACCGTTCTCTCGCCTTTGCGTTGCGTCTGCGCGCGGCAGACCACACGCTGACTGCGAAGGAATCCTCACAGGTGCGCGAGCAGGTCGTGGCCAAGGCTTCCAAGGTTCTGGGGGCGTCGTTGCGCGCCTAGCAGGTAACAAGCGATAGACCGGTCGGATCGAAGGTGTGGCACTCCACTCATTTGGGGCGTTGTGCCCATCGATTCGACCGGTTTTCGCTTTACGATGTGTACATGCACATCCTTGTTACTGCAGCATCAAAGCACGGGGCGACGGATGAAGTCGCCGAAGCCATCGCTCAGCGCCTCGAGGCGTCCGGCTTCACCGTCGACCGGATTGCGCCCGCTGACGTGACCACGGTCGAACCCTACGACGCTGTCGTCGTCGGTTCCGCCATCTACATCCTTCAGTGGATGCCGGAGGCGCATGACTTCATGCAGCGCTTCAAGGATGAGCTGCGTGGGAAGCCCGTGTGGGCCTTCTCTGTGGGCATGAACGGCGTCCCGAAGTACTCGGAGCAGGATGCGTCGCGCGTTGGCCCGCTTCTGGCGCACGTCAATTGTCGCGAGCTGCGCACGTTCCCGGGCCGCTACAAGCCGGCGCTCCTGTCGCTGCGCGAGCGTTCAGTGGCGCGCCTCGCCGGTGTCGTTGAGGGCGACTTCCGCGACTGGGACGCGATCAACGCATGGGCTGACGATATCGCGGCACAGCTGCGAGCCTGAGAGCATTGATAGCAAGCGGGCGAGGGACATCCCTCGCCCGCTTCCTTATTTATATACATCCATGTGTATACTCATGCATATGAGTGCAGCACCTGCATTTCCGAGCACGAAGAGTGCACGGCACGAGATGATCCGTGATCTCCTGGCGTCCGAGCCGATCGGTAGCCAGGAGGGGCTTCGCAGCCTTCTGGCCGAGCGGGGCATTGACGTCACGCAGACGACCCTCTCGCGCGACCTAATGGACCTGCGCGCGACGAAGATCCGCGATGCGTCCGGTGCACTTATCTACACGGTGCCCGACCATGATGGCAGTCTTACCCACGACACTGAAGCCGCCAACGTCCGTCTGGCGCGCTGGTGTCAGCTTCTCCTTGTTACCTCCGTGAAGGTGGGAAACCAGCTCGTTCTGCGCACCCAGGTAGGTGCGGCCAACCTCCTCGCATCATCGATCGACGCAGTGAGGCGCGACGAGATCGCCGGCACGATCGCCGGCGACGATACGATCCTCGTGATCTGCCGCAGCGACGAAGGCGCGGCCGAGGTCGAACGATGCTTGCTGGCTCTCGCCGAACCCGGCGCACTCCCCGAAAACTAGCCCCGGCCTCGTTCTTACACACGCCCGGGCACCACGAACCCAACAATTGGAAGGAACCCACATGTCGAGCAAAGATCGCGTCGTCCTGGCGTATTCAGGCGGCCTGGACACCTCTGTCGCCATCGGATGGATCGGTGAGCAGACCGGCCGCGAGGTCGTCGCCGTTGCCGTTGACGTCGGCCAGGGTGGAGAGGATCTCGAGGTTATTCGTCAGCGTGCCCTCGACTGTGGTGCCGTGGAAGCGTACGTGGCAGATGCCCGAGACGAGTTCGCAGAAGAGTACTGTATGCCCGCACTCAAGGCCAACGCTCTGTACGAAGGCAAGTACCCCCTCGTGTCGGCCCTGTCGCGTCCCGTCATCACCAAGCACCTGGTGAAGGCAGCTCGCGAGTTTGGCGCGACGACCGTCGCCCACGGCTGCACTGGCAAGGGCAACGACCAGGTCCGTTTCGAGGTCTCGATTACCTCGATGGCACCCGACATGGACTGTATTTCGCCGGTCCGTGACCTCGCGCTGACTCGTGACGTTGCGATCGAGTACGCCGAGAAGCACAACCTGCCGATCGAGACGACCAAGCACAACCCCTTCTCGATCGACCAGAACGTCTGGGGCCGAGCCATTGAGACCGGCTTCCTCGAAGACCTGTGGAACGCTCCGACAAAGGACGTCTACAGCTACACCGACGACCCGACCTACCCGCCTCTGCCGGACGAAGTCGTCATCACCTTCGATAAGGGAATCCCGGTCGCCATCGACGGGCGTCCCGTGACGCCGCTCGAGGCTATTCAGGAAATGAACCGTCGTGCGGGCGCTCAGGGCATCGGCCGGATCGACATGGTCGAGGACCGCCTCGTCGGCATCAAGTCGCGCGAAATTTACGAGGCGCCTGGTGCCGTTGCGCTGATCGAGGCACACCAGGCCCTCGAGTCGGTGACGCTCGAGCGCATGCAGCGCCGTTACAAGCGCCAGTTGGAGCAGACCTGGGGAGAGCTCGTGTACGAGGCCCAGTGGTACTCGCCGCTGAAGAAGTCGATGGATGCCTTCATCGAGCACACGCAGGAATACGTGTCCGGCGACATCCGCATGGTGCTGCACGGCGGTCGCGCAACCGTCAACGGTCGCCGCTCCGAGTCCTCGCTGTACGACTTCAACCTTGCGACCTACGAGACCGGCGACACCTTCGATCAGTCGTCGTCGCGCGGTTTCATCGACATCTACGGCCTGCAGTCGAAGCTCGCAGCGGCCCGTGACGTGCGTTTTGGCGTGAACATGGGTTACTGAACGATCGGTTGAGGGCGTTCTCACAGAGAATGTCTCAGTTGGGTTTCACGAGGCGGGAGCGGCGAGACGGCCGCTCCCGCCTCGCTTACTGTTTCGTGTATGACGTATGAGGCGAGCGCTGTGAGCGATGCTGTGGGGAGTGATCGTGATGATGCCCTGCGCACGCGCATGATGCGCTACACGGTTGCTGCGATGTTCTTTGTCGGCTTTGCAGGCAAGGGCATTCGCGGTATTTTCGGGGATATCGGTTCGCTTGTGCCCATGTTGATCCTGCTTGTGTCGTTCGTGGTGATCTTCCGTACCTCTGGACGCTCGCTGTTGTTACGCCGCTTTCCGACCACCACGTGCCTCTTTGTTGCCTGGTGCGCTCTGTCGTGTGCGTGGTCTGTGGCCCCTCTACAAAGCGCGCAGTACGCGGTCTTATCGATAGCTCTGACACTGGTGTCCATCGCTGTGGCTGTCGCACTACCGCTCACCGAGCTCGTCGGCGCCCTCATCCTCGCGTTTCAGTGGATCATTGGCTCATCGTTCGTCCTCGAGGCACTGGTTGCTTTCTTTGGGCACGGCCCGCTCGCTCCTCCCATCATGTGGGGTAGGGGCCTGCTTCCCGCCTCCTACTACTGGGTGGACGGACACCTCCTTCAGGGAGGTCCGATTCAGGGCTTTCCGGGCAACAGAAACCCCCTTGCTTTTGTGGCACTGTTGCTGGCAGTGTGCCTGATTCTGCGATACATGCAGACACGCACGGCGCGCCTGTCGACGGTGCTCTGGCTCGCGGCTTGTGGTGTCGTCATGTTGTTGACTCAGTCCGCGACGGTCGCGCTGTCGACGGTTGGTTGCCTGGTTGTCATCGCGGGCCTGGTCGTTCAGCGCCGCGTTCCGGTGCACCTGCGTCTACGCGTCGTCGGTATGTTCGCCGGCGTCGGCGTTCTTACCGCAATCGCTGCGTTCTTCTGCCGCCACATGATCGCTGACGCTTTCGGTCGGAGCCCCGACATGAGTGGACGTTCCGTGATCTGGCGCGCGGTTGAGCCGCTCGTCGCACAGCGCCCCATCGGTGGCTGGGGCTGGTTCATTGGTTGGCCCACGTGGATGGAACCCTTTGCGTCACTCGTGATCCGTCCCGATGGGACGCCGACTAATCAGGCGCACAATGTGTACGTCGAGGCGGCGCTGACGACCGGCTTCGTGGGTGCAGCCATGATCACCGTCGCGATCGTATGGACGCTCTATCGCGTCGTCAAAGTCGCGGTGGCCCACATCGACGACAATCTGTGGGACGTCATTCCCGCGGTCATCATCATCGCGATGTTCATTCAGTCGTTTACCGAGTCGCGCCTGCTCTTCGAGGGCAACTGGATGCTGTTCGTGATTATTGCGACGTGGGTGAAGGTGCGAGGCGAGGTTCCCGTGGTGTGGCCGTCGGCGGCCCGCCAACATCTCGAATATTCTTAAAACATACGAAGATCATCGTCGTCCCTGACCCTGGAGGAATCTCATGTCGCAGTCCGAAACGCACGTCTCGCTGTGGGGTGGCCGTTTTTCTGGAGGGCCTTCCCAGGCGCTGGCTGCACTGAGCGTGTCGACACACTTCGATTTCCGACTGGCGCACGTGGATATCGCGGGCTCGCACGCGCACGCTGATGAGCTGCATCGCGTTGGACTACTGACGGACCAGGAGTGCGCCGACATGCATGATGCGTTGGCATGCTTGGACGCGGATGTCGCCTCCGGTGCGTTTGTGCCGGCTGCTGACGATGAAGACGTCCACACCGCGCTTGAGCGCGGCCTCATCGAGCGAGCCGGAGCGACGCTGGGTGGCAAGCTCCGTGCTGGCCGCTCCCGCAACGATCAGATTGCCACGCTCATCCGTGTGTACCTGCGCGAGGAGGCACGTCACCTGGCCGGTCGTGTTCTCGATATTGCTCAGGCTCTCGTCGGGCAGGCCGTGCGCGCCGGTGACGCGGTGATGCCGGGCCGTACGCACATGCAGCACGCGCAGCCCGTCCTCATCGCACACCACCTGCTGGCACACGTGTGGCCGCTGCTGCGCGACATCGCGCGTCTGCGTGACTGGGATAAGCGCGCGGCAATCTCCCCGTACGGCTCCGGCGCTCTCGCCGGCAATACGCTTGGTATGGATCCGCGTCGCATCGCGGCCGCCCTCGGCTTCACCGACTCTGTCGAAAACTCGATCGACGGCACGGCCGCTCGCGACGTGGTCGCCGAGTTTGCCTTCGTGTGCGCCCAGATCGGCATCGATATTTCGCGCCTGTCGGAGGAGATCGTCATCTGGAATACGAAGGAGTTCGGCTACGTGACGCTGGACGACTCGTACTCCACGGGTTCCTCGATCATGCCGCAGAAGAAGAATCCCGATGTCGCGGAGCTCGCCCGCGGCAAGGCTGGCCGCCTCATCGGTGATCTGACCGGCCTGCTTGCGGTCCTTAAGGGGATTCCGCTCGCCTACGACCGCGATCTTCAGGAAGACAAGGAGCCGGTGTTCGATCAGATCGACACCCTGGATGTCCTGTGTCCGGCCGTCGCCGGCATGATCGACACGATGACGATTCATCTCGATCGCCTCGAAGAGCTCGCCCCCCAGGGGTTCTCGCTCGCCACCGACATTGCCGAGTGGCTCGTCAAGCAGGGGGTTCCGTTCCGTGATGCGCATGAGATCTCGGGCACGTGCGTGCGCCTTGCCGAGGCCAGGGGAGTGGAGCTCGCCGACCTGACCGACGAGGAACTCTCCCAGGCCTCGTCGGCC
>CAUVIG010000096.1:0-8253 GCA_963551745.1 uncultured Actinomyces sp. | reverse complement strand
GGCTCCGACACGCCGGCGACACGCAGACAGAGGGCGTCGTGTCGTGCAAAACCCCACCGCAGCCAGCCTCGTGCGCCGCGCTGCATCCAAGACCGGCGCAGGGTCGGTTGGCGTGAAAAACTCGCCCAACACAGCCCCTCGGTCGGCTCTTCCACGAAAAAACTCGCCCAACGCGGCCCCTCCAGCAGCATCTCCGCGAAATACTCGCCCAGCATGCCCAAAACCACCGAAATTGAAGTGTTTTGAGTGCGCTGGGCGAACTATTTCGCGCCTATACGACGAAACACTGCCGCAGGGTGAATTACTTCGCGCAGGACGCAGAAACATGGCGACGATGAAACCAACAACACCACCGCTCACCCACAACAACGCACCGCTGAAACCGACAACACCTCTGTGCCCGAAAACTGCACCAAAAACGCCCATTTCTCACCCGCAAAGGCGATGGCGGTTTCAATCCCACACCGACACAAGCGAGCAAAGGCGATGGCGGTTTCAGACCACCGGGCCGCCGCCCGCGACGCAGCCCGGCCCAGGGGGCGGGTGCCCGGAAAACCAGCCGAGCCACAAGCACCACCACGAACACTGCCCGAAAACAAACAGGCGTAACGACACCGCCACAAAACCGCTACCATTGTGTCCATGCACACAGAGTCGTATCTGCACCACGGTCACACCGTTTACGAGCACCGCCTGGACGTTCCCCTCGATCACCTGCGCCCGGCCGGCGAGGGCAATCCGAGGATTCAGGTTTTCGCGCGCGAGGTCGTGCGCAAGGGCCGCGAGGACTCCCCCTACGCGGTGTTCCTGCAGGGCGGCCCGGGCTACCCGAGCCCGCGTTTCGGCACGTTTACCGGCGGATGGATGAATCGTCTCCTGCAGGATTACCGCGTGGTGCTCCTCGATCAGCGAGGAACGGGGCAGTCGACCCGCATGGACGCCCAGGCGCTCTCCCACTTGGACACGGACGAGGAGAAGGCCGCGTACCTGCGCCACTTCCGCCAGGACCAGATCGTGTACGACGCGGAGACGCTGCGCCGCGAGCTGTGCGGGGATGACCCGTGGACGACGCTCGGCCAGTCTTTCGGTGGCTTCATCACGACCTCGTACCTGTCGCTGGCTCCTCAGGGCCTGAAGGCCAGCCTGATCACGGGAGGCCTGCCCGGCCTCGTCCATGTGGACGACATCTACCGCCTGACGTACGAGCGCACGGCGGCGCGCAACCGCGCGTACTTCCAGCGCCACCCGGGCGACGAGCGCACGGTGCGCGAACTGTGCGCACACCTGGCGGACACGGAGGAGACACTGCCGACGGGCGAGCGCCTCTCCCCCGCGCGCCTGCGCATGATCGGCATGATGCTGGGCGGGCAGGGCAACACGGATCAGCTGCACTACCTGCTGGAGGGACCGTGGACGTCGGTGCGCGGTGAGCGGCGCCTGTCGTCGCAGTTCCTGGCGGCGATCGGCTCGCAGGTTGACGTTGCGCCGATTTACGGCGTGTTCCAGGAGTACATCTACGCGTGCGCGACGCCGGACCTGGTGGGCACGGCGACGGGGTGGGCGGCGGATCGCCTGGCCGAGGAGATCCCGGGCTTCGCGAAGGACGCGAACCCGCTGGATGAGAGCGAGCCGTTCTACCTGACGGGCGAGCACTTTATGCGCCGCGTGTTTGACGAGGACCCGGGCTTGGCACCGCTGAAGGGCGTCGCACAGATCCTCGCGTCGACGACCGAGGCTACCCCCGTGTACCTGCCGGACGTGCTGGCCGAGAATACAGTGCCGGTGGCTGCGGCCGTGTATTACGACGACATGTTCGTGCCGCGCGAGCTGTCCGTGGAGACGGGTGAGCTGATCGGCGCTCGCCACTACATCACGAATGAGTACCAGCACGACGGATCCGCCTATTCGGGCGGAAAGGTCGTTTCTCGCCTGCTTGACCTGCTCGCGGATTGATCCGCGCGCTCCCGATTGAAAGGACTGGCCATGGCTGCCTCATCAACCTGTTCTTGTCCGTGCGCTGGCTCGGTGGACCCGACTCGGGTCGCGGGGTTCGCGGTAGGCGTGGGCGCGACCGTCGCCTGGTACGCCCTGCCCGATTACGTGCGCTCGCGCCCGTTGCGCGGTCTCGTGAAGGCGGGCCTGCTGGGGGTGCTCGGCTGGTCGATGGTGGCGCAGCTGCCGGAGGGCGCGGAGCTTCCGCCCTACGACGATGAGGACACGGATTGCTCGAAGTCGTCCCCCGTCGCGGGCGAGGATCCGCTCGAGGGCGTCGCTGAGGCGGACCCGGCGGAGCTGGCGGTTCTCGCGGGCGCGGCGCTGGGTTCGGCGATGATCACGGTCGGCGTGGAGCGCTGGCTGTTCCGCCGCGGTGAGGGTCGCCGGGCGCAGGGCGCTCGTTTTGCCCACACGAGGCAGGGGCTGGCCCTGGGTGGTCTGGAGGCGGCCTTGACCGCGCTGACGTTCGGCGCGGGGGCTGTCCGCGAGAGGCTCTCGAAGGGCTGACGTTTCCGCCTATCGTCCCTCGCCGACGAGGCCGGGGCGCCATGATCGGGTCCGTGCGCGTGAGCGTCCGGGCCCGACGTGCGTCAGCTGCCGGGCGCGAGTCGCCGGATCTGGCACGTATCAGAGGGTGCGTCCGGTGATGCGGCGCAGGGCTTGGCAGGAGCGCCAGGAGTTGAGGAGCCCCATCATGGCGAGGGGCAGGGAGACGAGGGCGGCGAGGAGCGCGGATTCGGTGGCGACTGCGATGCCACCGACGGCGATGAAGCCGATGAACCAGGCCAGCTGCATGCGCGCGCAGGCGGTCATAATGGCGCCGTCTTGCCGGGCGGCGTGCAGGGCCGCGTGGGACTCGGAGAAGATGACGAGGTCTTCGTTGCCGTCCCATTCGCGGCGCCAGCGGCGGGCAACGATGAGGAGTGCGGCGAGGAGCGCGAGGAGGATGAGCCCTCCTCCGAGGATGAGGGCCAGGCCGAGGCCGGCGAGCTTGTCGATGACCGGTTCGGGCAAGGGGGAGAGCTCGACGACGGTAACGATGGCACTGACGGAGACGATCAGGAGGACGGTGACGACGTCGATCGCGATGTTGACGCGACCCTGCGTTCGCTGACCGGCGCGCACGCGGTTGTAGCGGCGCAGCTGGTCGTTCCCCAGGCGGTAGGGCCGGGGTGCGGCATCAAATTGCAAGGGCTGATAGGTCACGCCCTCACAATAGCGCTGTCCGTTAATTTTTCGCGCCTTACAAAGCAACCGTCAGGTGCTCGTTGGACACTTTTCGATGGCCAGCATGAGGGCAGCCAGGTGCACGAGGGCACGCCCCTCACTGCCGGCTAGCGTCCAAGACAAGAGCACGCAGCCGAAGAAGATAGTCGAGTACACAAAGAGAACGACATTGCCACGCAGATCAGGGATTCGGCTGCACAGGCGCATGAAGGTCAGGGACACGCCTCGCGGCAGGGTTCGGTTGAACCTGGCGATCTGCCTGCCCACGTAGAGCCTGACGAAACTGAGCGACGTGAGAAACAGCAGGAAGAAGAACCAGCGGCGCCGTGGGGGGCGGATCCCGCGACAAACAGGTAGTACGAGAGCCAGCAGCACAGGACGGAGATACCAGGGTTCTTCCAGGCGTTCGCCACCGCTTTGTTCACGCGGGGCAACATGGTGCGATAAGCCTCGGCGACGGTCGGCTCCATCTCGATGGCGTAGGAGGAGCGCCCACAGGGCGACCTTGTAGTCCACGGGGTTCCCACAGGCGCCCGTAGGCCATGAGGAGCTCGACGTCGTCGGAACACATTGACGGCGACCTGCGAGACGGGGAGTGCCTCCTCGTATCGCCCCAGGTCGACGAGGCACAGGGTCAGCTCGCGGGCGCTCTCGGGAGATTGGGGGTGCAGGCGCATGCCGGACATGGCCGCGGCCTGGATGTCGCGACGGTAAGAGGCGTCTTCGCCGACGACCTCGAGGGATTCAAGGACGGACAGGGCCGCGCGGTAGTCACCCCTGGCGAGGGCCTCATCAACGTCGGCGAAGGTGGGCGTCGTCATGGCGAACACGGTACAGCCCCCAACCCCACCGAGGTGACCTCGTCCACGAAACACGGGCGAATCTCAGAACGTGTCCTGAGCGTATCGTCTCTGACCTGCCACAATAGCAAGACATTGCGCCGTTGAGTCGAATCGCGCTGCGGATTGTTAAACAACCGGAGTACTCTAACCATTAAGTGACGCGCAACACGCGTGTCGCCCGATTGTTCCAATGGAGTGACGCAATGCCCCCCCCTTCCAGCTACCTCGACGGTTCCCACATCGGCAGGAACCGTAGAATTCGCCGAGTCCTTTTCGTGGGACTTTCCGGTGAAGGTGGACGCGATCCTGTCGCTCAAAGACCAGTGCGATAAGCCGATCACGGCACTCGACGAGGCGATTGGCGACGCAACGGCCGCCCGAGGGATGGTCGAGCATCAGAGAGCCGCGCTGGTGAACACGGTCGTCGAGCACCTGACGAATGTCATCTCCGCAGCCGAGCACGCGCTGTCATGTGTCCGCTCGCTACGATCCGCCCTGGAGGACTACGGGGGCGCCGTGAAGCCTATTAGGACAGAGTTTCAGGCCATCATCACCGACGCAACAGCTGCCGGACTAGCGGTTTCGCAAGACGGTACAACAGTGACCATCAGCCACCCGGCGAACATCCCGGGCGGCCTTGGCGCCTTCTTTGCGTCACTCAGGGAGCGCTGCGAGACCAATCAGACGAAGTACGCCTACGCGGAAACGCTGTTCGGTGATGACCTCGCGGGTATCGATCCCGCCCTCTGGGAGTCGACGCTCCTCCCCGTCTTCAATAAATTCGTCGGCACGTATGGATTCCCTACGGGATTGAACGCGTCAGCTCGCCTGCCCGGCTGGGCGGACACGATGCGCAACACCCTGGGGGACACGATCGAGTCGGTCTACCTGCAGGCGAAGGGAGCCAAGTACCAGGCGCCAGCCGGAATCAAAGACGCATCCCTCTGGAAGCAGATCAGCGAGCGGGGAAACCTCAAGAACTGGAAAGTCCCGGGGGTGGACGCCGTCAAGGGCGGTAGCCGAGCGGTCAAGACAGCCGACGCCTTGCGTATTGGCGGCAAAGTCGCGGGCCGCGCCTGCGCGGTCCTTGACGGAGTCGTCAGCGCCTACGACAGTTACCAGTCGGACTCCTACCACCACCCGGAGATGGGAGAGGGCGAAAAGGTAGCAAGAGCGGGCGTAATGGGCGCTGCCAGCGCTGCAGCCGGTTACGGAGGCGCTGTACTCGGAGCTAAAGTCGGCGCAGCCATCGGCGCATTCGGCGGCCCGGTCGGCATTCTGGCCGGAGGAATTATCGGAGGGGTAGTTGGCGGACTTATTGGAAGCACCGCTGGACAAACAATTGCCTCCGCAATTAACGACGGCGTAATCAGCAAACATTAGGTAATAAAAGGATACACTACCATGACATTTATCTGGTATCTTATTGGAATTTTGATCGGACTATTTGGAATAGGATCATGGATCCTTGAGACGTATACCGACTCGCCAATCGCCGCATTATGGCGAGAAATGGGAGGAAGAAACACACGCGAAACAAGTAGCTCATCCCTTGCGTCTCCTATAATTTCAACAGGACTACTCCTTTTAGCACTATGCGCACTAGTAAGCACATCATTTTCACGGAACTCAACACTTCGATTGTTTCTCCTGTTTGTAGTTACGCTTGGTTGTCTACTCATCATCATTGGCTTCATTTGCTTCTTCCCATTCCCTGTCCCCCGCTGGGCCGACGCTCGGTATCAGTACATGAAGCGCCACGGCATGCTGGACGGGAACGGCGATCCCCTCCCGCAGTTCGAGCATTCGGAGGAGTCCGAGGAGTCTGCTGAAGGCGATCAGGGCTGGGGCATGCCATGAGCCTGTCAACCTATTGGCTGATGCCTCCCCGCTGGTCGTCGTGCCCACAGGAGGAGATCTCCTCGATCCTCGACCAGGCATTCGGGAGCGCCGACGACCCACAGAACCGAACGCCAGACAGCGGTCAGCATCCGGCCGAAGGGGGCGTCATCGCCCTCGCTGTCGGCCCCATCGATACCGACTACGATTTCACACCCACCCTCCTCGTGCTCGCATCCCCAATCCCCACGAGCACCACGCCCGCTCAGGCACTCGCCGACTCGGCACGGTCCATGTCCGATCAGGTTCCCGGCTTCCGCATGCTGGAGGATTGCGCGTGGCCGGCGCGACCCGAATCGTCGCAGCTGCGCACGGGGATCTACATTCAGGGCAAGGTTCCCATCACCGCCTGCCAGTGGGCATGGATTCATTCCGACGGCGCTAATGACTTCCTCCTCACGGCGACAGCAACGATGACGACACCCGCTTTCGGCGACCTGAACGATGACGTTCTCGCGATCATCATGAGCCTGGAGGTGCGCAATGCCTGACCGTCCTCACATCGTCATTCCGGGCGACGTCACCTCGAGCTTCGCCACCTCCGAGGGACTCACCGGCGACGCGCTGCATCTCGCCACTCTCATGAGCACGGCTCGCTCGCGAATGGTCATCGCCACCACGTCTCCGGACACTTCCCAGTGCCGCCTGGCTCTCATCTGGATGCAGCCGGGTCCCTGCGTCGTCGCCCGGACTGCGACTACCCCCGACGGCGACACTGATACCCACATTTATCAGATCGATAACGAGGAAATCCCCCACGTCGCAGCGGCGATATCTCCCCTCACGCCAAACCCCGCCATCTTCGACGGGCCTCCCGTACTGCCGACGGCCATCGTGTACGCCGCACAGCAGGGCATGACCGAACGAACGGCCCAGCTCCTCGAAAACTATTCCTCCTACGGCCCCTCAGATTCCGCCTTCGCGCAGGCTCTCGTGGCCCAACGCTGGGCATACACGACCTGGATCCGGGAAGAACGCACGGACAAGGACTCCTTTGTTCCAACCTCCACCCTCTCCACCTTCATCACGCCAGCGGCCGCCTACAGGGTCGAAGCTCCGCTTTTCGCGCCCAGCACCGGACCTCACATCCCCGTCCACCCCATCTACAACACGCAGCTCTGGGCGCTCGTCACGTATTTCTTCACCCTGTCACCCGAGAGGAGCCTGTCATGACTGACGTCGTTCTCGAATGGAATTACGACGAGGTTGATTCGATCATTGCGAAGCTCAGCAACGCCTGCCTGGAACTCACGAATACGCCAGCCCTCAGTACATCCGACACGGGCAGCGAACACCATGCAACACTGAGCAACCACGTGACGTCCCTGAACTCAACGCTCAGCCACATGGCGTGGATCCTGAACGGCATCTACTTGGGCCTGGCGGCCGCGACGGAGGACTTCATGTGCACGGACGACGCGGTGGCGGACGTCATGCGCGAGATCCAACGTTACAACGACGAATACAACCACAAGTACACGCCCCCTCTTCCAACGGGGAACACACAGATCACAGCCGTGACTCCCTCCTCATCAAGCTGACCTCGTCCGCGAAACAGGGAACACCGAGGTTTGGTTCGATGTAAGTCCGGCCAACCAGGCACGTCACAACACTGCAGTCAAGGAGGCGAGGACACACCATGATTGCGATAGTGGGAATGGTTCTCATTGGTCCTTTTGGCCTGTACTCATGGTACGCACAGACCTACACGGACTCATCAAGCGCCTCGCTATGGAGACGCATGTCAACCTCCCCGCAGGCGTTGGGGAAGAGCAGAGCTCTCGTCAAACCACTCATTAGTCTATTCTTCACCCTCCTGGGAGTAGGAATGCTGTTCGACAAAAGTGGCTTCCCTCCGCGCATATTCTTGATTCCAGCCGTTCTTGGCTTCCTGTGCCTACCACTCGCAGTTATCTGTCTATTCCCATTTCACGCCCCTCGCTTCGTCAATATGGAATACCAGTACATGAAGCGCCACGGCATGTTGGACGAGAACGGTGATCCCCTCCCGCAGTTCGAGCTTTCGGAGGAAGAAGATTCATGAGCAGGCAACTCACGGGAGCCGCACCTCTAGATATGTGCACCCCACCTCGCAACATAGAAGCCACCAGCGACGGAGGAGCACAGTCATGATTTTCTGGGAAGTCTTTGGTGCGATTTTCGGTCTCATGATTATCGGCGCCTGGTACATGGAGACCTATCTCGATACCACGTTCTCTAGCAACTCCCGCATCATCACCTCGCGGATGAGCAGCAGCGCGAGAAGCCAAGCAACAACACGCCCACTCGT
>CAUVIG010000095.1:0-8297 GCA_963551745.1 uncultured Actinomyces sp. | reverse complement strand
GGCGGCGTCGCTGAATCACCCGAACATCGTCGCCGTGTACGACACGGGCGAGGAGATCATCGAGGATGCGACCGGCCGTTCGATCGCGGTGCCCTACATCGTCATGGAGTACGTCGAGGGGCACACGGTCAAGGACCTGATCTCGGACGGCACGGCCGTTCCGATCAACGAGGCCATCGAGATCGTGTCGGGCGTCCTGTCCGCCCTCCAGTACTCGCACGCGAACCACCTGGTCCACCGCGACATCAAGCCCGGCAACATCATGCTGACGTCGGACGGCAAGGTCAAGGTCATGGACTTTGGCATCGCACGCGCCCTGACGGACTCGCAGGCCACCATGACGCAGACGAACGCCGTCGTGGGCACCGCCCAGTACCTCTCTCCCGAGCAGGCACGCGGCGAGGCCGTGGACGCTCGCTCCGACCTGTACTCGACCGGCGTCGTTCTCTTCGAACTGCTGACGGGCCGTCCGCCCTTCAAGGGCGACTCGGCCGTGGCCGTCGCCTACCAGCACGTCGAGCAGATCCCGCCCACGCCCTCGTCAATCCTGTCCGACATCCCGGACTCGCTCGACCGCGTGGTGCTGAAGTCCCTGGCGAAGAACCGCGAGGACCGCTACCCGAGCGCCGCCGCCATGCTCGCGGACCTGCAGCGCGTAGCCCGAGGCCTCGACGTGGGTGCTCCGCCCGCGGACTCGTGGGCCACCGAGGTTCTGCCCGCCGCCGGCGTGGCGTCCGCACGCACCGCTGCGACCACGCCGATGGCCGCAGTCCCCAGCCATGCGCCCGCTGCGGCGATGGCCGCGACCTCCACATCGCTGCCCGCGGTTGCCGCCGAGGACACTGCGAACGAGGCCTCTAAGGCCCGCAAGCGTCGCACGGCGATTATCGCGACCGTGTTGCTCATCGCCCTGCTGCTGATCGGCGGCTCGGTGTGGGCCCTGACGCGCGGCGCCGCCGCGCCCGAGTCGATCGCGGTTCCCAACGTCGTCGGCCTGACTCAGGCCGAGGCGAAGACCCAGATCGAGCAGGCGGGCTTCACGTGGGAGCTCAACCCCGACAAGGTCGCCTCCGACACCGTCGCTGAGGGCTCCGTGGCTTCCACCGACCCCACAGCGGGCACGCAGGCTGAGAAGGGCGCGACCGTTCGCGTCACCATCTCCTCCGGCCCCGACTCGGTGACCCTGCCGGACAACCTCGTTGGCATGAGTCCCGACGACGCCCGTAAGGCGATCGAGGCCCTGGGCCTGAAGTGGGAGCTCGACGCCAGCAAGGTCGCCTCCGACACCGTTCCCGAGGGCAAGATCGCGCAGACCAACCCCTCCCCCGGTTCCAAGGTGAAGGCCGGTCAGACGATCCGCGCCTACCTGTCCTCCGGTTCGGATCAGGTGGACGTGCCTGACCTGTCGGGCATGACTCAGGATCAGGCTCGCAGCACACTCAAGGGCGTCGGCTTGGAGCTGGGCAACGTGACGAGCGTTGACTCCGAGAAGGAGAAGGACCGCATCGTCGAGCAGGATCCCGCGACCGGCACGAAGGTCAAGAAGGGCACCACCGTGGGTGTGTCCATCTCGAGCGGCAAGCCTGCTCAGGTCGAGATTCCCACCGTCGTCGGCATAGGCCGTGACGACGCCGAGGCGCAGCTCAAGGCCCTGGGCCTGACCGTGATCGTCGAAGAGGTCGCAGGCAACCAGCCGGCCGGCCAGGTCCTCTCCGTCGAGCCTGGCGAGGGGTCGAAGGTGGAGAAGAATTCGACCGTGAAGCTCAAGGTCTCGAAGGGTGCCCAGAACGGAAACAACGGCGGCAATAACAACGGCAACACGAACAAGCCAAAGTGAGCGCCTGACCGGCGTGCCGGTTCTATCGTGTCGCGGTGACGCCGCGCCGCGGTCATCCCGGTGATCAGTGAGGCCCGCGCCAGCGAGGAGAAATCCTACGGCGCGGGCCTCACTGCATGTGGGCGCGGCCAACACGCGCGTCGGGAAAGCGGGGACTTACGCGGATAGGTTGTGACGATGCGGATAGGTTATTGACATCCGGATAGGTTAATAACCTATCCGCATGCACGCGCCCACAAGCACGCCCGCGGCAGGGTAGCCGCCACGTGGACCGTAGAACCTACAGCTTGAAACGCTCCGCGACGACGGGCTTCAGGGACACGGCGCGCTCGCGCGCGTCAGCGTCGCCGCAGGCCGCTAGCCAGTTGGCGAACATGAGGTGCCCGGACTGGGTCATGACGGACTCGGGGTGGAACTGGACGCCCTCGAGGGGCAGGGAGCGGTGGCGCACGCCCATGATGATGCCGGACTCGGTGATCGCGGAGACTTCGAGATCGTCAGGCATGGTCGCAGGGTCGATCGTCAGCGAGTGGTAGCGGGTGACGGTCAGCGGCGAGGGCACGCCCTCGAACACGCCGCGCCCGTCGTGCGTAATGACGGAGGTCTTACCGTGCATGAGCTCGGGCGCATGCCCGACGGTCGCGCCGAAAAGCTCGCCGAGGGACTGGTGCCCCAGGCACACGCCCAGCATCGGGATGCCGCGAGCGGCGCAGTCGGCGATGGTCTGCAGGGAGGCGCCGGCACTCTTGGGGTCGCCGGGTCCGGGGGAGATGAGGACGCCGTCGTAGCCGGCCTCGAACCAGGCGGGATCCACGACGTCGTTGCGCACGACGTCCACGGTCGCACCCAGGTGGCGCAGGTAGCCCACGATCGTGAAGACGAACGAGTCGTAGTTGTCGACGCAGAGGATTCGTGCCATCGCGGGTCCTTTCATGTACGAGGCCGTGGCCCCTTCTCCGGCATCCATCGTAGGGCGCTCCCCTAGTGGGCGCGCGGGCGCTGTCCGCTCTCCGGGCGCGCAGGCGCGTACGGCACAGCCCAACAAACGTCGGTGGATACGGCACGAGGCTGGGTCTCCCCGGCCTCGTACCATCGACTAGCGGGCGGCTCAGGCTCAGCCGACGGAGGACTGTCCCAGCTCTAGGTAGGACTGGACCCAGGGGTAGACCCAGGTGAACAGAGCGGCGACGGCCGCGCCGATGAGAGCCAGGGATTCAATGACTTTGAACCAGGTGGGGCCGGGCAGGTGGCGGAAGATCCATGCGTACATGTTGGCTCCTTCAGTTCGTGGGTTCGTCGACGAGTTCGGCGGGGACGCCCGTGTCCTTGGGGGTCCAGGATTCGAACTTGAGGTGGACGATGTAGCGCTGCCAGTTGCCGTATTCGGGGTGGCAGGTGGTCATGGTCATCCAACGCTCGGTGGGGGTTTCGGACCAGGAAACATCGTCGATGACGGGGGCGACGACGCGCATCTGCGTCGGGTCGGTCGCGTCGATGATCTCGGAAGAAACCATGGAGTAGACGAGGTAGTGGTCATCGACTTCCACGACGACCTTGTCGCCCTGGGTGAGGCGGTCGATCCAGCGGAAGTTGTTGCCGTAGGTGCGGCGGTGGCCGGCGACGGAGAAGTTGCCGACGCCGCCCGGCTGGGTGGTCACGTCGTAGTGGCCGGCCCATCCCTGGTCGAGGACGTAGGAGGTGGTGCCTTCGGCGAGGGGGATTTTCATCCAGTCCCAGGTGGGCACGTGGATGAGGCCGTAGACCTCACCGTCGCCGACTTCGCGGTCGAAGGCGGGCGGGTCGTCGGTGCGCACTTCGCCGAGGGTGCGCTTGGAGGGCTGGTGCTCTTCTTCGTACGAGGCGATGGTCTGGGAGACCTGTCCGGCGACCTCGTAGGTCGTCCAGTAGAGCTGCCAGACGGAAAAGAGGCCGACGACGATAGCGAAGGTGATGAGCAGTTCGCCGACGACACCGACGATGTTCCAGAAGATGTTGGAGCGCTTTTTCTTAGCCGGTGTGGTCGGGGCGACGTGTTCACCCATTCGGTTCCTCCACGGTTGCGTAGTTGACGGTCAGCGGGGTGGTAGCGGGCGCGAAGCTCAGGGATTCTTTGGTCTGCATGTCCCACCCGAGGCCGTACTTTGTCACGTAGGCCTGATAATTCACCATACGTGGGTTTTCAGTAACCGTCGCGCGCAGGGTGGCAGGATCACCGATTGCTTGGATCACATAGGGTGGGGAGAAGCTGGTTCCATCGACGAGGATGACGTTGCCGATGCAGCGGATGACGGTGCGCAAGGTGATGCGTACGCCCTGGACGGTCATGGCTTCGGCGCCTCCGCTCCACAGTGCGTTCATCGTGTCTTCGATATCCTGCTGGTGGATGACGAGGTCGTTGGGGGTTGCGCCTTCGGGAATCTGTCCGGGGGGCGCGTCACTGAGGGTGATTTGGACGCCGGGGCCGGTGACGGTTTCGGTGGAGCGAGCGGTGAAGACGTCCTCGTCGCCGGATTGGGGGGCTGCGGAGGTGAAGCTCTGGATTTGAGAGTCGAGCGCAGCGACCTCGTTTTCGAGGGCTTTGACCTGCTTCTGGCGGTTGCGCACGAGGGTTGACAGGTCGGAGGTTGCCGCGGGGTTTTTGCGTTCGTTGAGCGCGGAGACGGAGAAGAGGAGGCCGGAGGCGACGGTCACGGCAAGCACGCCTGCGATGTGGCGGAGTCTGCGTTCGTGCATCTTTCCCCCTCTCATGGCGCTGCGCTTTGGCACTTTCCACGTCCGAGACTACGCTAGTGTTGCGACTAATTCATCACCGCCGGGCGGTTTTCTTCCCGCGCGGGCCAGCAGAGAGGACCCGACGTGGCCGAATCCAAGAAGCGTAAGAAGAATGGGCACGAGGTTGAGGACGATACCGAGATCCAGAACTGGACTGACGGTATTCCGCTGAGCCCCGCCTGGTGGGCGCCCACGTTTGTGGTCCTGATGATTCTGGGCCTGCTGTGGGTTATCGTCTACTACATTTCGTCGGGCACGTACCCGGTTCCGAAGCTGGGCGCGTGGAACATTGCGGTGGGTCTGGGCACGATGATGGTCGGCTTCCTGATGACGCTGCGTTGGCGTTGACGGGGGCGCGGTGGGCGCTGGCCTGCCGTCTCCCGTGAGTGTGAGTGTGGGGCGTTCCGGCTGCGGCCGGGACGCCCCACTGTTTGTATCAACGTCTATCGACGAGGCCGTGGCTCGCTACCGGGTCACGGCCTGGTGAGCTGGACCCTCATGCCGGCGTCGTACATGCCCTGGAGGGTACGTCCGGCGAGGCCGTCTTCGAGGCGCGCGGGGTGTGCACTGGCAAAGGACATGACGGTCGTGGCCCCGGCCTGAATGATCGCGGGGGACGCGGGGGTGGAGGGGCCGAGGACAACGGTGTGGGCGTCGGAGGCGAGCGCGAGGAGGCGCGGCATGGTCTTGTTGACGAATGCGGATCCGGAGATGAAGACGTAGTCCATCTCGGGAAGGAGGTATTCGCAGGCGGAGTCGGGGTAGTCACCCTCGAGGACGTTGCGTTCGAGGATGTTGAGCTCGGCAGTGTCGGGCATGGCGGCGGCCGCGAAGGGGAAGTGGCCGATGATGGCGACTCGTTTGCCGGCGACGAGGGGCGCGTAGGGGTGGAAGGTGCGTCCCCAGTTGTTTTCCTTGCAGGGTTGGAATCCGTGGGCGAGGGCGCGTACGGGGTGGGAGTGGTAGGCGTTGACGGCTGCCATGCCGATACCGGCGTCTTCGAAGTTCCAGGACTTAGCGAGGGCGGCGACGTCGCGCAGGGGGCGGCCGACGAGGTCGGCGGGATCCTCGGCGGCGCGCGGGCGGGACTGGACTTTCATACCGAAGGCCATTCCGACGCCGTCTTCGCTGGAGGCGACGCGGCGCCATTTGCCGTCGGTGAGGATCTGGGTGACGGTGATGTCGGCGGGGATCTCGTCGATGAGCTGGTCGTACAGGTCCCAGGGGTTGGTCATGGTCTCTCCTGTGGGCGCATGAGGAAGGGTCCGGCACTATTTGCCGGACCCTTCCTATATTAGGTCATCCTTAGATGCCATGCGTCCGCCGCGGCGGCGCACACCTAGGCGCCGTAGACCTCGTACAGGACGCGAAACGCGAGGGCGTTGAGCACGAGCATGCCCGCGATCATGCCGAGTGCAACGACCGTTTCGCGCCGGTTCTGTTGCACCTGCGTGACGCCTGCGCGCGGGCGAGCCATGCGCACAAGGACCCACGTGGCGCCCACGCCGGTGATCGCCCCGCCGATGTGTCCCTGCCAGGAGATGCCGCTGACCATGAAGCCGTAGACGAGGTTGATGCCGAGCAGCGTCAGAATGGCGGTCGTGTCGGAGCCGCCCAGGCGTTGCAGGACGAACACGGCGCCGAACAGGCCGAAGACTGCACCCGACGCACCCACGGTGCTCACGAAGATCTCGGAGGGCTGGATGAGGCACCAGGCGATGATGAAGGCCGAGCCGCCCAGCGCGCTCACCAGGTAGAGCGCGAGGAAGCGCCACCGGCCCAGGACCGGTTCGATCGCACGCCCCACCCAGTACAGGGAGAGCATGTTGAACAGGATGTGCGTGATGCCGCCGTGCAGGAACGCGCCGGTGAGGACCGTCCACGGGTGCGACATGAGGGTCGCGGGCACGAGCGCCAGGTCGAGCTTCGTCGAGGGCACGAGGAAGGTCACCGCGTACATGAGGACGCAGATCGCCATCATCGCGTAGGTGACGACCGGCGTGCCGGCCGCGGCCGCGCGCGAGGCGGAGCCCATCCACCGCTTCTTCGAGGACGTGCAGTCCACGCAGATCGAGCGGACCTCGGTGGGGATCGCGCAGTCCACGCACATGGGGCGGTTGCAGCGCTTGCAGTAGTCGACGCTGCGCACGCCCGGGTGGCGCGGGCAGTCGGGGGCGGCGCGCGGGTCAGAGCGCTGGCCGTAGCTCGGCATGCTCATAACTTCCCTTTCGGCGGGGGTAAGGTATGAGGCCGGGGCTCGCATTCCCGGTCACTGCACTGAGCAGCGGGGGCGGCCCCGGCCTCGTCGATGATGAGGGGAGAGGGTCAGTCGACGATCTCGATGGAGTTGATGACCTGCTCCGTCACGGGACGGTCCTGGAGGCCCGTGGGGGTGGTGGCGATGGCGTCGACGACGCGCTTGGACTCCTCGTCGACGACCTTACCGAAGATGGTGTGGTTGCCGAGCAGCCACGGGGTGGGGGCCACGGTGATGAAGAACTGGGAGCCGTTGGTGCCCTTGCCCATGCGCTTGCCGGCGTTGGCCATGGCGAGCAGGTAGGGGTCGTTGAAGTTCAGCTCGGGGTGGATCTCATCATTGAACTGGTAGCCGGGGCCGCCGGTACCGGTGCCGAGGGGGTCACCGCCCTGGATCATGAAGCCGGGGATGACGCGATGGAAGATGGTGCCGTCGTAGAGGGGACGGGAGGTCTTCTGGCCGGTCGAGGGGTCGACCCATTCGCGCTCACCCTTGGCCAGGGTCACGAAGTTGTTGACCGTGTTGGGGGCGTGGTTGGGGAACAGTTCGACGGTGATGTCGCCGGCGGAGGTGTGAAGAATAGCTTTCATGACTGTAATGGTCGCATCTTTTCCTGGGTGTTTCCTGTCCGTCACGCACCTCACGCGAGCCGGTGGGCTGCAGATCACAGCCCGTTGTTGCACAATAGGAGTGAGTGGCGCGTCCGCGCCCCTGTTTATTGTGGACAGAATCGGAGACATCATGGTTACTTCGCCGACTTTCGATGCAGATAAGCTGCGCGCATCGTCTCAGCAGCTTCGCGACGCCGCTGCCATTTACGCCGGCAAGGTTGCCGTGCGGGCTGCCGATCTGGCTAGCCAGGGCGTTGACTGGGCCGCGCCTCGCGCCCAGGCTGCGCTGCATTCCGCGATTGAGCACGCGACCCCCGCGATCGAGAACGCTGCCGCTCGTGCGCAGGCTGCCGCCGCGCAGGCCGTTCCGGCGATCGAGAATGCTCGCGAGCACCTCGTGGACGACTACCTGCCTCGCGCTTCCCTCGCCGTCGACCAGGCGGGTGCCGCGCTGTCGGCTCGCGGTTCGCTGTCGGAGCGCGCTCGTCGCGCTTCCGAGGCTTCGGCCGCCGCCCTCGCGACCCCCACGCGCAAGCGCCGCAAGTGCCGCGTGCTGCGCGCTTTCGGCCTGACTGCCCTGGTGGGTGCCGTCGCTGGCGCGGGCTACATCCTGTGGAAGCGTTCGCAGCCGATCGAGGACCCGTGGGCCGAGGAGTACTGGGCGGATCTGGACACGGATTCTTTCGTGCCGGACACCGAGGCTGAGAAGGCCACCTTCGAGGCGGGCGAGTGAATTTAACCTTCTGAGAGGTTTTTGCTTCGGGGGGCGGGGGGGGCGGGGGCGCCGGCCCCCGCGCAGGGTTTAAACCCGGGGGGGGGG
>CAUVIG010000094.1:0-8314 GCA_963551745.1 uncultured Actinomyces sp. | reverse complement strand
CCTCGAAACCGGAGGATTCAGACCCCAACTACACCCTCAATTATGAAGAGCCAGTAAGTGCCCCATGAACGGCCTTTTCACCTCTGGTTGGTTCGTCTCCCAGGTACGCCGATCGATCATCAAGGGTAAGATCCCAGATCGCGGGGACCGATCCGGATTCTCTGGAGATCGCGCCTCTCAGCTGCGCGCGAAGAGCGCGAGATGAAGGATTGTCTTTCCACAGGCGATTCACGATCAATCCATTCACGCGCCCGTACACTGCTCTCCGTGTCGACAAGCCCTTGCCGCCACCATCCGGAGGAGTCTCCGGAACAGCTTCATTGCTAGTCATTTCCTTCCTTCCTGATTGTTATTCGACATTGGCAGACGTTTATTCAACGCTGCCCGAAAGTAGTTTTCGGCGATTCCGACGTTCATGTATCCCCTGCTGGTATCCCGGCCGATGATTGCCGACGACGATGTACTCTTCACCAGCTCCCTCTGGATGTCTATGGCGTGCTGACGCAGAGTCTGCTCCCATCGATAGCCAACAATTCGTGGCTTTTCGCGCCCATCCACCTGCGTGAGCCAGGTCCTGAAATCGTTATCGACCGCTGCAAAGAAGAGTTCTTTGGCTTGGTCTCGCGCTCCCTCTCCGGCTTTATCTCCACTTTCACCTGCAGCCCGAGCAAGGTTGGCTGCAAGAGAGCCAAGGTCTCTCGCCACCTCTTCGGTGAGGCGAACTTGTCGATCAATTTCGGCTGACAACTCTTCACTTTGTACCCGCATGACGGCCACTGACAGCATCAGCTCATCCGAGTAGATGTCTTCAAATGTTGCTTCCTGCGGTCCGTAGGTGACCCCGACAGCCTGAATTCTCATTACCTTGGGATAGGTGGTCGCAATCGAGGCGTTGTCGAGCTGGTAGTGGAAAGACAGAGTCGCTGAAGGGAGGAACTCCCTCTTCGGTTGCTTGTCCACGCCTTGCACAGACGTCACGGTAGGGAGCGTTCCGGGAAGGTTACGCCACAGCGCACGTCCTGCTTCGAATTTACGAGGCATGTACACGTCAGTCTTGAATTTCTTGGATTGTGGGTTTGAATACCTCCACAGGCTCTGGGGCTCATAGAGCCGCATCTCCTGGGGGGCAAGTTTGTCCCCCTGCGCCAAGACAACGCCTGTCACGCCCGATGCATCTCCGACCAGCCTGACTCGACGGGAATGCCAAGTGAGAAGCCGCGGGATACTCAATTCCTTCGGCGTACCCGCAGGGTCGAGGAGAGAATAGTCGCCTCGGACCGAAGTTTCCGGTTCGCGGGATTCCCAGCTGCAAGCGCCCCACTCCGCAGAACTGTCAACACCACGTAATTCCGCTGTAGCGGAAGGAATGAGGTTGAGGACCAGTGTTTCATCCAGGTCCTGGCCTTTGAGCCACACGAGTCCTTGGTGACCGCACCAAGATGGTCCGATTGGATAGCCCTTACCTCCCTTCACTTGGTCATCCCCCACTGCTCCTGAGCGGATTCCTCACGGGTCATACGCCTGCGCATGAATCAGCCATCGCGCAGCTTCCGCCGCCGAGATACGCGTCAGAGCTTGACCGTGACGGGTCGTGAAAAACGGCTCGCCGTTGGGAACATCCGCAATCAGTTTTTCAAGTCCTGACACTGCATCCTTTGATGTCCGCAGATCCGCGACCTGCATAAAGGGGAAACTGCCCCCGAAAAGGTAGAAGCGGTCTCTCCAGCGTTCCAGGTAAGCGATCATCTGTTCTGTCGGAGCACCCACGTCCCATTGCCTGACCCAGTCGTCAATGGTGTGGGGAGTTCCCACCCGATACGCGACTGCTAGGATCAGCCGTTGAATTGCAATGCTCTGCGTGGGCAGTTCGCACGCAAGATCTGCGATGTCAGTCGTACGCCGGAGTAGTTCCAGCAGTCCGACATCGGTAATGGTCCCATCGAGGAGCCGGACGGGTATCCAGGGCTCGTCGAGTAGGTTGTACTCAGGGTTCTTCATTGACCCCGCACCTCCATTCCTGTTTCTGTGGAGTAGGTGAATGTGAGTCCGCTCAGGTCACGCCTCAAGCGTTTCCCGTCGGAGGTTTTGTACATCGCGAGGATCAGCTCTCCTGCTAGCAACGGGTGCTCGCGACACGCCCATTCCGCAGTGATGGGATCATCCCAGATGGCACCTGCAACTGCGTCCACCGCCTGATCAATGCTTTGTCCACGAGTGCGCAACGCCCACGGAGGAAGGGAAACGCTCCACGAGCAAATGTCAGCAACGCGTCCTCGAGCGTTGTATTCACTGACCGCGAGGGGCACACCGTCGTCTATTTCCCCACTGATCGGAGGGGCCACCGGCACGTTGTCTAGCTCAGGATCAAGGGCAACGACGAGGACAGGAATCTGATCTTCTCCATCGCGTACTGCAGCGCGTGCAACTGCACCTGCGGGCCCTTTCATATCTTCTCCGCTCGCAGCATTGCCGAGGAACTTGTCTTCGAGTTCAGGAGCCTGCCACGAGGGCGTATTCTCCTGGCCGAGACACCACGCTTTCGCTTTTGACTGTGCCTGGGCGCGTTTTTTGTCTCGCTGCTTGAACGCACGATCCAGGGCCTCGTGCCACCGCATGGGGCCAGCCGTTGTATCGTCGGCGTAAGCCAGCGTCGTCAATTCCGCGTAGTCCAGCGGTTGACGCACGAGAATTGTTCCGCGATCAGCCAAGATTCCAAGGGACCGCAGAACGCAGTAGCGCGCATACACGTAGTCAGTGCCACGTGAGTACGTCCAGGGAACAGTGCTCATGTCCTCCACGATTACCAGGCACCTGGCGTTACGAAGGCCAAGGGGGCGCTCAGCCCTGTCGTGTCTGTGGAGGCGTCCGACGCGCTGCAGCACGAGGTCCATGGGAGCCGGGTCAGTGAGCATGAGGTCAAAATCGACGTCGAGGCTTTGCTCGATCACTTGGGTAGCGACGACAACGTGCCTGAAGGGGCGCTGCGCACTATCTTTCCCAAATAGCTTAAGCATCTGTCGATCGCGAGCCGCCCGTTCGGCGGCGAGGAAGCGCGAGTGCAGCAGGGTCGTGTGTCCACGTCCGAACACGGACGCAACAGCCTCGTATGTTTCCTGTGCCTCACGGACGGTATTGCGGATGACGACGGCGCATCCGCCGTCGGCAAGCTCGCGATCCAGTAGCTCCGCGATCTCACCAGGTGTCCCGAGCGTGGTCGGGATGATCCGCTTGTGTACCTCTGCCTCTCCGTGGATGTCGTGGACGCGCACACCAGAAGCGGACACCGTCGAGATCACCGGATAGCCGATGATTTCTGCGACGGACTCTGTGCCGCCCGCTGATGAGCCACGGCCTCGCCGATATGCATCGAGGAGTGCGCGGCGTCGGGCGGGCGGCAGGGTTGCAGACAGTAGGACGACGGGAATCCCATACATGCCGAGCCACATGAGGGCGGCTTCCAGGTAGGTTTCCATGTATTCGTCTGCTGCGTGCACCTCGTCGATAACGACTACCTTGCCCATAAGACCGAGGTGACGCACCAGCACGTGACGTGACCTGAGGGCCGCGAGCAGCACCTGGTCGATCGTGCCGACCACGACAGGCGACAGGGTCGAGCGCCAACGCTGTCCCATCCATCTGCTCGCATGCAGGCCCATATCTTCTTCATCATCATGGACCTCAAGGGGGCTCTTACCGTTCTCGAGGAGCTTCATGAAGGACTTGTTGAGGCTGTTTTTCCCGTGAGCTAGTTGGATGCCAAGCTTCTGAGGTTCATCGCCCAGGATGCTCGTCAGCCACGCGGTGACACGTTCGAACATTGCGTTCGTTGTGGCCTGAGTAGGCAGTGCAACAAACACTCCCTGCAGCCCCCGAGCGCGCATGAGAACCTCGGCGGCTGCGAAGGCCAGCTCGGTCTTCCCGGACCCTGGCGGCGCCTCGACGATCATGAGGTCTGGATCTTCACGCGTCGCAATATCGATGGCGGCTCTTTGGGCATCGGTCGGTCGATACGAGGCCGGCCATCCAAAGCGGTGGCGGTAGAAGTCTCCGGGCTCGCCGGTTGGGGCTGCGGGAAGGCGGAGGGGCGAGGGGAATGCCGCTCGTTTCCAGCCGCGCTCGACGCGTTCACGCTGTTGGTCTGCAGTGAGCTCCGGATAGCCCTCTATCGAGAGTTTTTCAGCTCCATCAATCGGCCGCGGGCGCAGTGGAAAGTAATCTTCGTTTGAGGTGAGCCAATCCGCGATAACGAGGGCCGAGGCGTAGGCGGAGGCAACCGCGATGGGTAATTCCGGCAGAGCGGTACCAGGTGCAATGAGTGGAAAACCGCTGCGTTGTGCCATCCATCGGAGGATTTCGGAGCGAGCTTGCCCCCATCGCGGATCGTCCTGACGAGAGCCTTCCTGGCTCCTGTACTGTTGTCGCGCCACGTAGACTGCACTCGCATCCGGGTAACGCCCGTGGTGAACCCCAACGAGAATCGCCCACTGGAGAGCGCGCGAGCTAACGCCTCCACCTGCGTCACTTTCCTCTTGAAACGCGAATTGACTGACGAGGCCATGGGGAAGGAATGCGCGTTCAGAGTAATCTGTTTTTCGCATGACCGTGATACCCTGACGACGAATCAGCTGAGCGAGATCCTGGCGCTGGCAGGCGAATTGGGGACTCACCTTGCCGACGTCGTGAATCCCAGCCAGGAACACAAACGCTGTCCGCGCCTTGGTGTGATCCCCTCCCCAGACTGACGCCATGAGTCTGCGATGATGCTCGCTTAGGTAAGCATCAAAAAGGTATCCTGCAACATCGGCCGCATCCATCAGGTGCTGCACGACGGATAGCCAGCTGTCAGAGTCACCACTCTTCGCCCAGAAGCACCTGGTTAAATCAGAGAGGCACTGTGCACCCAGGTCCGGTTGCGGAGAGTGAAACTCGGGCGCGTCCGAGACCACCTCTGTCACGGGTACTGAACCCCGCTGTTGCTTTCGGGCCATTTTCTCTTCCTTGAGTCGAAACCATCTTCCGAGCGAAGCGCACACGCTAGCATGAGCACATGCAGTTACTCTGAAAATGTTGAGCCCGGCATTCCCAGTGAGAGTGCCACCACCCGCAAGGAGTGATGAAGTAACCATAGCAAAGATGATTGCCTTATACAATACACGTTGTATATTTCTTATCAAGAACTGTACTGGACCCCTCAGGACAAAGAAATCCCCGCTCACGCGGGGAATACGCCCTCCTCATGCACTACCTCATGCACTACACGGGTTCATCCCCGGCCGGGGAGCACGGCTAACATTGACGCCTAGAGCACTCGCAGGACCTCACAAACGTATCACCCCACCCATTCCCGCGCGCCATTACGACACAATCGACACGATCCTGAAACAATGGGGGCATGTCGAATGACCCGCGTGAAGAACTGCACGGTTCGGACAGCCAGGAGCTGGCCGACGTGGCGGCCGACGCCGCGCGCACCGGCGCCGAGCGATCCGCCTCGACCCCCGCCCACACCTCCGACGAGGCGCCCGCCCAGCGCAGCGCCCTCTCGTCGTTCGAGGACATCCTCAGCGGCACCACTCACGAGGCCGACGCCCCCGCCACCGACGACGGCGAGCAGGACCCGCTGGAGCCCCCCGCGTCCGACGCGCCCCTGCAGGACCAGGACGCGGTCGAGGCATCCCCCACCGCGCTCGCGACCGACGCTGCCGCAGCAGAGACCACACCAGAGACTGTCAGCGACATCGCTGCCTCCGCAGCGCCCACCAAGCAGGCCGAGCCCGAGCAGCCCGCCCAGGAGCTCACGCCCGCCAACAGCGCGGCAACGAACGCGAACAGCGCAACCGACAACGACCTCGTCGTCGCGGCGCCCGTGCACCTGCCCCCGGTTGAGCGACGCCCCTGGTACCGCTCGCGCCGTTCCTTCTCCGCGAAGGGCCGCGGCGGCCGCGTCCAGGTCGCCGGCCTGGGCATCACCTACACGGACCACGCGACCGGATCGGTCCTCCTGGCAAACATCGACCTGGGCTTCCGCGCTCGCACGATGAGCGCGATCCTGGACCCGACGGGCCGCCGCGCCCGCGCCCTGTTCCTGATCCTCGCGGGCCTCGAGGAGCCACAGGCTGGCCACATCATCGCCGCGCCCTCGCGTTCGTTGGCCGCGCGCCTCGCGGGCCGCATCGGCTCGGTCGCCCTGATCCGCGCCGACTCCCCCCTCGACGAGTCCCTGACGATCCGCCAAAACATCCTCGCCCCCCTGTCCGCGACGGGCTCCGTCGCCGACTGGGACAACCTCGTGGGCGCCCTGCAGATCACGGGCCTCGCCCAACGCGTCGACGTCCGCCCCTCTGAGCTCTCCGAGTGGGAACGCTTCAAGGCCCTCATCGCCCGCGCGATCGTGTCCGGCTCCGAGGTCTTCCTCGTCGAAGACCCCACCTCACTGCCCCCGGCTGCCCGCACCAAACTCGAGCCACTCCTGCGTTCCCTCGCACATGCGGGCTGCGCGGTCGTCATCGCCACTCCCTCCGCAGAGGTCGCCGCCGCCTCAGACCGCGCGATCCTGCTAACGAACGGCCGCGTCACCCTCGACGCGCCCGGCCCCTCCGCCGCGCTCATCGCCGCCTCGCTGGAGGCCAACCCCGAGGACCCGAAGGCCCTCCTCGGCCCGATCCCCTCGGCCCTGCCCTCCTCCTTCGACGAGGCCATCTCCCCCTCCAGCGCGCAGGCACCCGCCTGGCACGCGCTGGGCACCGACGGCGCGACCGACGACGCGACCGTCCAGGCCACCGCCCCCACCACCGAACAGGCCACAGCGGAAGACGCAGCCCCCGAGGACGCCGCCGCGCGGGTCGTCGACCCAGCCGAGGCCGTCCTCGCCGCAGCGGTCACCCGAATGGAGGACGCGCCCACCCAGGTGCCCCAGGCCTCGCCCGAGCCCCGCACCGAGACTGCGCTTCGCGGCATCCCCGTCGTGGAAGCCGCGGACCCGGCCCTGGCCGAGCCCGAGGTCTCCGACCTGGTGGTGCGTGCCCGCAAGATCCTTTCCGACCTGCCCGGCTCGATCGCTCCCCAGGAGTAACGTAACGGTCGCTGCGAGCCGGCTTTCTTCGTGAGACACTAGGCCTATCAGGCGAGGCAGCGCCTCGTTCATCCGCACGCGCAGGAGCACCCATGACTCAGCCCTCCCCCCAGCCCGGGCAGTACCCGCCGCCGCCCGTCGACACGACAAAAACCTCCGGCAGCACGCACTCCACCGGCGAGGCGCGCCCCAGCATCGGCGCGCTCTTCGCTTCTGTCACCGGACAGCTTTCCAGCATCATCCGCGGTGAGATCGAGCTCAACAAGGCCAAGCTGCGCGCCTTCGCGTCCAAGAGCGGCAAGGGCATCACCCTCCTCATGGCCGCGGCTATCTTCGCCCTGTACCTGTTGGGCTGGCTGTTCCACACGATCGAGGTCGCGCTCGCGCTCGTCGTGCCCGCGTGGGCCGCGTCCCTCGTCATCGTCGGCGTCCTTCTCCTCATCGTCCTCATCCTGGCCCTCGTGGGCTCTCGCTCCCTCAAGAGCGCGCAGAACCACCGCCCGGACCCGGCCGCGTCGGTCGCCGCCACCAAGGAAGCCATCGAGAAGGGACTGGGCAAGTGAGCACCAACCTCGACCCGCGCAACGTGACCATCGGCGAGGCCGCCCCCGCCGAGCCGCGTACGGAAGCCCAGATCACCGCCGACCTCGAGCGTCAGCGCGCCGAGCTGGCCGCCACGATCGACCAGCTGTACGCGCGCGTGCAGCCTGCGGCCCTCGCCCAGGAGGCCAAGGAAGAGGCCAGCGCCCGTTTCGCATCCTTCAAGGAGTCCGCGTCGCTGACCCTCCAGGATGCCGCTGGCGGTAACACCGAGGCCCTCAAGAAGGTCGGCATCGTCGCCCTGTCCACAGTCGGCGCCATCGGCCTGATCGTCCTGCTGGCGACCCGTTCGTCGCGTCGCTCGCGTCGCGAGGCCCGCCGCGCCGCCCGCGAGGCCGCCGCGCGCATGCTCGAGGCCCTCAAGTCCGACATTACCGAGGCCCCGTAAGCATCAACTGACGCGAACCGGCGTAACTCCGGCCACACTGGCCGCGGGTTACGCCGGTTCTATTTCCCCAGTTTCGTGGGCATCCATGCCCATCGCAACGCTCCGCTGAGCGCGCAAAACCCAATCCAAGGTGAGGTCAAGGCCTGTCATTAGCTATGATGGTCCCACGAAACATTTTGAACACCCAGGGAACCGCTTCACGCGGACCCGAACGACGCGGAGGGGGTCGACGCCATGGGGCGCGGCCGTCAAAA
>CAUVIG010000093.1:0-8317 GCA_963551745.1 uncultured Actinomyces sp. | reverse complement strand
GGACGATGCCTGCCTCGTAGTCACGAATATCCGGCTGGTCGAGGATCGCGGTGAACACCGCGATCGTCAAGTCGAGGTCCTTGTAATCCTCCATGTCGAGGTTGAGGAACGTCCCGTTGTCGCGGGCGAGGCGGTAGAGCGGCAGGAGGGCGCTCACGCCGTGGTCGACGACCTCCTCGAAGCCCCACGGGTTGTGGGGGCCTGTCACCGCGGAGACCTTGATGGACACGTAATCGACGTCCTCACGGGTCACGAGGCGCGAGACTTCGGCCAGGCGGTGAGACGCTTCCTTCTCACCGAGAACCGCCTCACCGAGGAGGTTCACGTTCAAGCGGTGCCCACCCTTGCGCAGGCGCTCGAGCGCCGGGCCGAGCCCCTTATCCGTCGCGTCAACAACGAGGTCGCCGACGATCTCACGGAATACGCGCCGGGCCGTCGCTGTCACCATACGAGGAGCGAGGAGCGATGCAGTCGAGCCGAGGCCCATCGCCGCGGCCAGAGCCGGGGGCAGGAAGTTCTTACGGCCGGCCGACAGGCGCTTCATGGCTGCACTGGCCACGTCCAGGTCCGCGGGGCGCACGACGTCATCAACGAATCGGGTCGTGAAAGTAAGTCCGTCCGGATCGGAGAGGATACGGGACAGGAGCTTGGCCGAGCGCGGCGTGGGCTCGAACGCCGATTCATCGGCCCAGCGGCGGGCGCGGACGATAGCCCGCTCCCCCAAGGCCCACAGGTCATCGGGGCAGCGTCGAGCGTTGGTTTCGTGGTGGGACGGGGTGGGAACAGCGGCGTTCGCCATGCGTAGACCTCCAGGCGTGGATGTGCGACGGATTCTCGGCCTCGCGTGGAGCGTCAACGCTGGACACGCTCAGCACAACTCCCGACGTTGTGAAGGATGCTGGTTTGTCCATCGTAACGCGCGTAAGGCCAACCCGTGAGGGCATCACCTAACACCGATACGATCCATCAAGGGACCGAAGCCCCAAATTGCGCGAAACGACCACAAAGTCAGATTCAAAGTGTCGCTTCTCACACAAGAGCCGGCGCCCTATACGACGGCACCCCTGCCTCACTCGGAGCGAATGAGCCACCGCTTCTTCATGTCAACGGCGACGCCTGCCATGACCTCGTGCATATTCAGCGAGCGCCCGCCGTCCGCACACGAGCAGAGCCACTGGACCTGAAGCCCATCCGATATCGCAACGAGGCGGCGCGCGATCTGCTCACTCGGAGCATCCTCACGCACCTCACCCGTGGTCTTGCCATGCTCGAAAGCCTCAACAAGGTAGGAAATCGCGCCGATCAGGTGCTCACGGAACCAGGGGTGCGCTTGATGCGTCGAATCAATGACGGCCGCCGACATCGCCGTGTAGAGCGCTACGCCGTCGGGGTGACGCTGATTGTGAGCCACCATGTCCACCCAGGCGTCCAGCGCAGCCTCGGCCCCCTCCTCGGGGCGCGGGAGTCGACTGACGATACGGCGATCACGCTCGTCAAGGACCGCAGCGAGCAGCTGGTCCTTCGAGGAGTAGTGATGCAGGAGCCCCGCCTTTGAAATATCGGAGGCGCGCGCAATGTCTGCAAGCGAGGTTGCCACGTAGCCCTGTGTCGAAAAAAGGGTCAGCGCCTCCGACAGAATGCGCGCTTTCTTATCCTCGCTACCAGCCTTCGGCCGGCCGGGCCGACGGGTGCTCGTTGCCTTAGCATCGTTGCTCATGCAGGCTGCTCCATGTTCAGTGTGGCAGAGTTACCAACAACCCATCATAGCGTGCAACCACCTATGCGCGACCGGGTATGCGAACTTCTTTAGTCGAGTCCACATACCCGGTGCATCGGTGGCCTCATTCGAGGCCTTAGTAGCCGAATCGGACCTCGAACTGGGGCTTGCCCGAAGCATCCAACTCAAGCTTGCCATCCTTGTCGGTCTTCACCTTCGCGGTCACGCGAGACGTCACATCACGCTGTTTCTCCCAGCTCTCCATGCCCTGGATCGTGAACGTTGCCTCGCCGGTGTAGACACCGCCTTCGTCCGTCGTCGCCTTCATGGCCGTGGGCATCGTCTTGACCTGCAGCAGGGCCAGGGTCCGGGACTGAACCGCGCTCGGGCATGCCGTGTCGATGTTGCCCGGGACGGTCGCGCACGAGTTCGTCATCGCAGCCGCAGCCTCGAGCGCAGCGGCAGCCATCTTGTCGTTATAGGTGCCCTTGAGCTCAACCGTTCCACCGTAGTAGGAGCTGTCGTACCCCGTTGCTGCCTTGACCGACATGGTCTTGGGTGCAGCGTCAATGTACTCACCCGTCTCCTCCGGGGTGAAGGTGTAGACGCCCGGGTAGAGCACGATGGAGCTGCTCGAGGCTTCCTTCAGCGTCGCGACCGACATCTTTTCGCCGCCGATCGAGAAGTGCGTGACATTGTCAGCCTGCACGTCCACACGAGAGACCATCGCATCCTGGATCTTCCAGTTCTTCAGCAGACCAAAAGTCTTCTTCGCCTCACTGACGCGGAACGACCGGGTGAAGCGTTCGCCGTCGAGGCGCATCGTCGCCGTCACCGCACGCTCCTTCGAGTGCTCGGCATCGTCCACGGTCACGTCCTCAACCTCAATGCGAGCACTCGACGAGGCCATGACCTCGTCGGAGAGGAAACCACGCTGATCGTTGGGCAGCCCCGGATCGACCAATGCCGTCGCAGCGCTGGCCTTGCCGTCCGCGAGCAGATCAAGGTACTGGCGAACCTGCGCCTCGGGCGTGCGCGTCCAGTTCGCGATCGCCAGGGCGACAGTTGCGACAACCGCGAGCACGACGAAGGCCACAACGCCCACGACGATGCGCTTGATGCGACGGCGGCTCTTGTCCGACATCGGCGTAAAGGTCACGCCCGTCTGCGGGACTGCGAGGGCCGGAGCGACCACATTCTGGGGGCTCGGTGCGGGCGGAGGCGTCGGTGGCTGAGAAGGGGCCGGGGGCGGGGGCACCACACCCTGATTCGCATCGTAGTGCTGCTCAGACATCTCTCACTCCTCACTGTTTCGCGCGCCGATGGGCAGGCGCCGCGGTATCGCCCTTGAGGCTGGCCACACCGAAACCGCTAAATTTTCTCACACGACAATTTCTTCATCAACTGAACTTTTGCGGCCAACGCATGCCGGACGCTCGCGGGCATCACATCATGTCGGCGGCGCGCACCCGCGCACGCGACCGTCACGCGCAGCGTGCACTAGCGGGCGCCACTGAATTGAATACTCGCGTTCTCGGTGGCAGCCGTGCCTTTTCCATCGATAGCGACGACCCTGCGAGCATCCACAGAGCGCCCGTCGCTGCGCCCCTCAGGAGTCAGGGTATAAACACCGGGGAAAAAATAGTACTCCTGCCAACCCGTCGACAGCGGCTCGACGCCTTCGGAATCGCCACGTACAGAAAAACCGGGAACCCCGCTGCCCGTGACTGTCACCCGCACCAGAAGGCCATCGCGCAGGGACCATTCCGCGGGATTATCCTTCGTCGGCTTCCTGCGATAGACGAGGAATTCATGCGTGAAGCGTTCGCCGTTCACGCTCATCGTCGCCTCGACCTTCGAGAACTTTCCGACGCGCCACCTACTGGTCTCACCCTCCACCGATTCGACGACGATGCGGGTGTCGGCCGCGGACAGCACGTCGTTCGTCAGGAAACGCCGCTCGCGATCCGATAGCGGCATCGACTGCATCCCGAGCGCCGATTCGGCGTCGCCGTTGGCCACGTAGGCGAGGTATTGGCGCACGGTGTCTTCAGGATTCGTACGGGGCATATCCATCAGGCGCACGATGCCGAACACGATCGGGCCAATGATGATGGCGGCGATTACTCCCACCTTGGTGTCAGCCTTGCGCTGCTTGTCCAAAACAACCTGCGGCGGCGCCGACGAGCATCCTCCGACGGGCATCCCCTCGACTTCCACTCGGCATGCACAACATGCTGCCTCCCAGTTAGACGAACCGCTGATCCGCGTCAGGCGTCGATGTCCGTGTCCGAATCGACGACGGGCAGAGCCTTCGTCGGCGGCACGCATGCATCCCCCTGCAGCGCGGGCAGGGACAAGCCAGCGGTCGCGGGGATCTCCTCCGACGACTCCGCGAGCTTGCGCGCCACGCGCGACATCGGCCGGGAAGAGGCCTGCAGGCCCTCGGTCGATCGATTCATGCTCACACTATTCCTCTCTGGCACATGTGCCATTCACATCGTGCAACAGCAAGGAGTTGCTCCTCGCGGCCCACATCACACTAGTCTACGGAATCGGGAGAGAAATGATCCCACGCCCCGCGCAGAACCACGCCCTCCATCATCGCCCGCGGTTCCTCCTCGGCCAGGCACGCGCGCACCGAGCCGACGGCGCGGAATCCGTCGGGTAGCTGCGCATCCGGTGGGAAAACGGCGATCATGCCGTGTTCCTCTCCCCCTTGGAGAACCCACCGCACGGGATCGACCGCGCAGACGCGGGCTGCGGGAGCCAGGTGAGACGCCTCGGCCTCGATAGCGCCTCGATCGAACTCGATGACCACACCCGAGGCCTTGGCAATGCGCGCCGCGTCTGTCGCGGGCCCATCCGACAGGTCCATCATGGCCCGAGCACCCGCGGCCGCGGCGGCCACGCCAGAGCCCAGCGGAGGCGTCGGCGCACGGTATGTCTCAATGAAAGGAGCCAGATCGCCCAGCTGATCGTCTCCTCGCGTGGACGGATCGACGTGCCCACCCTCCAGGAGATCAAGGCCGGCGTAGGAGTATCCAAGGGTGCCGCTGACCGCCACGAGGTCACCGGGGCGCGCGCCGTCACGGCGTACCACCGGGCCTGGGCAATAGCCGAAGGCCGTGATCGAAATGACGAGCTTCTCCCCCGCGCTCAGGTCACCGCCAACGACGCCGGCACCAGCCTCTCGCGCGCGATCCCCGAGGCCTCGGACAACGTCCAAGAATACGTCGGCGTCCATGTCACGGGGAGCCACCACCGAGGCGACGAGGGCCGAGGGGCGTCCACCCATCGCATCGATATCCGCGAGGTTCTGAGCGGCAACGCGCGCGCCGACCTCGTATCCAGTTGACCACGACAGGTGGAAATGCTGGTCCTCCACCATAACGTCCGTCGTCACAATGAATGATCCTTCGGGAGCCGCAACCTGCGCGCAGTCGTCGCCAATGCCAATCATTGTGCGCTCGCCGCGCGGGAAAGAATCGCGGAAATGAGACACCAACTGTGCCTCAGACAGCTCAGCTAACTTCATAGGAACCAGCCTAGTCGCGGGCGCACCAGCGCGCCTCCAAGCTGTCTCAGTTCTCGACGCCTCGCACAGTCTGGGAGGCAAACAGGCAGGTCGCGGCCGCGCTGGCCACGTTCAGGGATTCCGCATCCCCCGTCATGGGAATGGACACGAGGGCGTCACACAGGCGCATCTCATCGCCCGACAGGCCCCGCGCCTCGTTGCCGAACACCCACGCGTGCGACTGGGACAGACGCGATCGCCCCGACACGCCCTGAACAAGGAGGTCGGCAAGGCTCACGGAACCGGCGCCACCGCTGGTGCCCAGCAAGGCCGCGCTGCGGCCGTGAATGCGCGCGCGGGCATCCGCGAAAGACGCCGCGACGCACACGGGAATGTGGAAAACGGAACCGGCGCTCGAGCGCACGACCTTCGGGCTGGCGGCATCCACCGTGCCCGCGACGGCCACGACGCCGACCGCACCGAAGGCGTCGGCCGTGCGAATGATCGTGCCGACGTTGCCGGGGTCGCGCCCCTGAGCAATCACGACGATCGTCTCGCCAACGCTCGGCTCCGGCAGCTCGCGCGACAGCGCATCCAGGGAGGCAACCGCGCAGATGCCCTGCGAGTCACCCGACATGGCGGCAGACACCTCGGCGGTCACCGGGTGCACCCAGCGCGTGGCGCGCCGGGCGACGTCCACGACGTCCTCGTGGGTCTCCCACGCGTCCTCGCGCACGTAGACGTCGCGCACCGCATCCGCACGGTGCACGACAAGTTCGCGCACGGCCTGCGGCCCCTCAACGAGCATGAGGCCCGAGCGCGAACGCGCCGAGCGCCCGACCAGACCCGACACCCTGCGCACACGATCGGCGCGGGGATTATCGAGAACGGTCAGGCGCTCGGCGAAAAAACTCACCTATCAGGCCTTGGGGGCGTTGATGTCGGCGGGCAACGCGTCCTTGGCGACCTTCACCAGGGCGTTGAACGCGTTGATGTCGCCCACGGCCAGCTCGGCCAGCATGCGACGGTCGACCTCGACGCCGGCCAGGTTCAGGCCCTGGATGAGGCGGTTGTAGGTCAGGCCCTGGGCGCGGGACGCAGCGTTGATGCGCTGGATCCACAGACGACGGAAGTCGCCCTTCTTGGCCTTGCGGTCGCGGTAGGAGTAGACGAAGGAGTGAGTGACCTGCTCCTTGGCCTTGCGGTACATGCGCGAGCGCTGGCCACGGTAGCCGGAGGCCTGCTCGAGTACGGTACGACGCTTCTTCTTGGCGTTGACAGAACGCTTAACACGTGCCATTTTCTACTGTTCTCCTCTTACTTGAGCTCAGATGCCCAGCAAGCGCTTGACGCGCTTGACGTCGGCGGTCTCCAGGACCTGGTCGGTCGCCAGACGGCGGGTCTTACGGCTGGACTTGTGCTCCAGCAGGTGGCGGGCGCCGGCCTGCTCGCGCATGATCTTGCCCGAGCCGGTCGTACGGAAGCGCTTCTTAGCACCGGAATGAGTCTTGTTCTTCGGCATTTCTATTCCTTCGTTGTCAGGCGATGGGTATCGCCGTCAGTCCTGTTCATCAGCCTTGTCGGCTGCCACTCGGGCCTGGTCCTTGCTGGCGCGCTCTGCGCGCTTGCCCCGGCGCTCAGCGCGCTCGGCCTCGCGGCGCTTACGCTGCTCAGTCAGGGCGTCAGCCTTACGCTTGGTGGGGGCCAGCACCATCGTCATGTTGCGCCCGTCCTGACGGGGCATCGACTCGACGGTGGCAAGGTCACCAATCTCCTCGGCGAGGCGCTGCAGGAGGCGAACGCCAGCCTCGGGGCGAGACTGCTCTCGACCGCGGAACATGATCATGACCTTGACCTTGTCGCCGGCGGACAGGAAGCGCTCCACGTGGCCCTTCTTGACGCCGAAGTCATGATCGTCGATCTTCAGTCGGAAGCGGATTTCCTTCAGCTGCGTGTTCGCCTGGTTGCGGCGAGCATCGCGGGCCTTCTGGGCGGCTTCGTACTTGTACTTGCCGTAATCCATGAGCTTTGCAACGGGCGGCTTGGCGTCCGGCGCAACCTCAACCAGGTCAAGTCCGGCCTCTTCAGCCAGACGCAGCGCGTCCTCAACTCGGACGACGCCGACCTGTTCACCTCCGGGTCCCACGAGGCGAACCTCGGGGACTCGAATACGCTCATTGATGCGAGTCTCGCTGATGAGCGGCTCCTTCCACAGAATCCTTATGCGCGAAACGAAAAGCCTCCGTTACGCGACGCGCACGGAGGCTTCCATAGGTCAACACACACGGGTGTTGACCGCCGAACCCGATCCCCTGCGCAACGCCCCTGCGGGCGGCATCCTCTCTGTCGAGAGGCGGGTATCCAGGTGGGATTTCTCCGCTTGCGTTCCGGGCTTTCGCCCAGACGGTCATATCTACCCTACCAGAAACAGCACAAGAGCGCCAGATCAGCAATCATTGCGCGCCTCACGCTTTGCGAGGAGCGCTCGATGCCGGTTCAGCGCAGGACGGGCGCGATCTCGACCCGGTCGGCCGAGGCGATGAGGCGGGGGCTGGCCCCCAGGGCATTCAGGGCGCCCGACAGCGTCTCTTTCATCGCCGAGGCATCGGCCCCCTGGGCGAATCGCTCGCGGTCCACGGACACGACGACGCGCGTGAGGCCATCGCCCGCATAGGCGATCTCAACATCGACGACGGCCGGGCACGCCGCAGCGGCCTCGGCGAGTAGGAGCTCGCGCAGGGTCTCGTCGCACCACGCGGGCAGCCACTCATCCCCCTGCGCGAGCGCAGCAACGGCAGGGCGCGGCAGCAGCACCGCGTCGGTGCCCGGGTTGATAACGATGCGTCCGCCCGTCTCCACGAGGGCGGTGAGCCCGATCGTGCGAAAGTCCAGGGCCATCGGACGGTCACCGGGGCGATGTGCGGACAGTGCCTGCGCCGACGAATAGATGGCGAGCGCCTCCCCCGCAGGGGTCTGCGCGCGCACGAAGTCGATCGGGTTATGACCGTTTTCTCCGGCGTGAACGCCCGTCACGCGCGGGTCGGGCTCAACATCGATGGGAACGATCACGCGCTCAAAGACGA
>CAUVIG010000092.1:0-8474 GCA_963551745.1 uncultured Actinomyces sp. | reverse complement strand
GTGGTCGGTGAGGTACTTCTGCTGTTTCTTAGGTAGTGAGTGCCACCAGGCGGCAACCTGGGAGGGCGTCCAATCCTTCTGTGGATGGTCGGCAACGCCGGCGACTTTGTTGTCTTTCTTGTCCCCGTCGGTGTAGGTGTCGGTGTTGATGTCGCTGAGCGCGTGATAGAGATCGGTGTCGACCTGGTCGGCCTGTTTGATGATCTTCTTGATGCTGCTACTAATGGCAGCCAGGGCGATCGACGGTTCCCCTCGCTGGTTCTCTGTGCCCTTCCCAGTGATGCTACCGTCGGAGTGAATCGTGCAGTCGTTCGTCTCGGCGTATGCCTGTAGGGCGTTGATGTTCGCCATGACGGTCGCGACTCCGTCGCGTGCGCCTTCAATGGCGATGAGAGCACCGTTGACGTTGGTGAGCGCGCGCTCAAGCGATGCGAGGTTTGAGATGGTCGTCGCGCGCATGGCCGTGACGGCGTTGCCCTGCGACTGGACCGCTTGCAGTGCCCCCTCGCCCTGTTCGTAGGCGCTGCGAAGGCCGTTGCTTGCCTCGAGGAGGTCGCTCCCGATGGAGTCAAGGGGATCTGTTTCCCACGCGAGGATGTCTGCCCATGAGATCGCGATGTTTTACTCTCCCTTCGCGGGGCCGACGGGCGGGCAGTCTTGTGGTGTACTCGCCATGATGTGTTGGAGTGACTGCTGGTTGATCTCTTCGGTCGCCTGGAACTCGGTGGCCGCCGCCTGAACACTGTCCGCGAGTCCCTCGAGGGAGGTCTTCAATGCGGTGAGCTGGTCCTCCATGTGTTCGCCCGCGTATTGGGCCTGCCTGTAGGCCGAACCTCCTGGCATGGCCGACTGCACCTGGGACAGGTTGAGGGGCAGTGTCGTGTAGGTTGCGATGTTCGCGGAGAGTTCGCGCAGCTCAGTGGAAAACTTTTCGAGGTCGCCTTGGCGGATGTCGAGGTCGGGTATCGGAGTTGTGTCCTAGAGTCGAAATTGTGCGTCGTTAGTCCACTATTCTACCGACCTGAAGGAGTGTAGTAGCGGCGGGTTCATGCGGTGAGATGGCTGGGGAATGAGTCTCGTTCGCGCGCACAATTACGTGGTATCTATTGCAATCTCCCCGTGTCACCCAAGTTTCTTTTGGAACGTATGAAACAATGGCCACGAGCGCCCCATACACGTGAAGGAAAGAGCGATGGCCCTGTTTGAGTTCGAGGATGGTCACCTCGTACCCGCTCAATTCGGATACCCGGTCGCCCAAGATCTGGGACCCGACCTCGTTGACGCTATCTGCCAGCAGGTCCTGCAGATCGTCTCACGCCCCCTGTTCCCCGTAACCTGGCGCGACATGACGGGCCAGGATGACGAGGAGACGCCCCGCCTGACGGCCCTTGACGTGACCGGCCAGATTGTCTCCGTCGAAATCCTCAAGGAACTCGACTCCGAGACTCTCATTACCTCCCTGTCTCGACTGGCCGAGGTCGCCTCGATCTCCTGGTCGGATCTCGCCGCAGAGTACCCGTCCGGCCCCGATGGCTTCCGCACCGGTTGGGCGCAGTTCCGCGACTCGATGCCCCGGGCCGTCGGCCCGGGCCCCCGCCTGATCATGGTCGCGGGCGACATTGACCCATCCGTGCGCCCCGCCCTGTCCGTCCTGGCAACCTCCGGCGTCGAGGTGCACCTCATGAACCTGCGCCAGATGTCCAACGGGCGCCTCTTCCTGGACGTGAACGCGGTCGGCCCGCGCCTCTACGGCCATGCCCCGCAGCTTCTCGCATCCGCTGCGGCAGGGCCCGAGCTGGCCGCCGCGACCGAGCAGGCAGCCCCGCCCGACGATCACGCGCCGGCAGAGTCCGCGATCTCCGCGCCTCCCGATGAGGGCGCCGATGCCTCGAACGAAGAGGACTCCGAGACCCCCACGACGCGCCCCACGCCGAAGGTTGCGCCGCACCTGCGCGAGGTCTCCACCTACCCGATGGACGAGGAACCCCCGGCCCCCTTCAAGCCCGCTACCGAAGAGCCCGCCCCCGAAGAGCCCGCCGACGAGGGCGCAGAGACCGAGCCGGACGAGCGCCCCTCCGACGAGGGCAGCCTCGTCGCGGACGACACGAACGCTCAGGATGCGCGTGAGCACGACGAGGCCGTGAACGCTTCGATGGACGACAATGATCAGGTAGGCGAGCAGTGCGAGGTCGATGCCGGTGAGCACGCCGAGTCCGACGTCGACGCCGTCGAGAACGCCGAGGACCTCGACGATACCGAACTGGTCGACGAGCTGATCGATCCCGAGGATGCGCCTGCGGCTGAGGTGGTCGCTGCTGAGCGGTCCCCCGAGGCGGCTGACGTCACCGAAGGGGAGGAGAACTCCGAGGCCGAGAAGCCCCGCTGGGAGCGCCCCGCCCACATGAGCCGACGCGCGACTCGCCGCGCTCGCGAGGAATCGGACGAGCTCAACGATGGTGGCGCGACCGACGCGGCCACGGCCTCGTCCGTGGATCGCTACGAAGAATCCCCTGAGGTCGCCCAGGCGCGCGCGGAGGGCCTGCCGGTCCTCGGCCGCGACGAGGCCGGACTGCGCACCCTCGCGGAGATTCTTGGCCAGGACACGCCCCTCGTGGCCCGCAGCGAGCTGGGCCTGCCCGCCGACCTGGTGCTCGCCGCGAGCGGCGCCATCTCGGGCGCAGGCCTTACCTACCCGTCGCTCGACACTCTGCTCACCGCGCGCGGCCTCGGCCATATCGACGCGTGGGGCCAGGTGCGCATCGGCGACCGCCTGGGCCCGACCCTGGCGGAAGCCCTCGACGAGATCAACCGCGAGATCGTGCGCGAGTACGCGCAGGCTTCGCGAGCCCACCACTCCGCCAAGCACTGACAGCGCGGCCGGAACGGCGCACACACGAAGAGAGGCCCGGGATCACGCGATCCCGGGCCTCCTCGCTACCTGACGCTCAGTGCACGAAAGCGTCCAGCCAGCCGTGCATCGTCGCGTACACGGCCTCGCGCACGGGAGCATCCGACAGGACGAGATCATGCTTGCCGGGGAAACGAGCGATCGTCACCAGGTCCGAGAGGCCCAAGCTCCGTTGGGCGATGACCGTGGGGTCCAGCACGGTGTCGGAAGTGAAGACGCGCTCGCACCACTCCTCCTCGAAATAGGCCGACGTGGACACCATCGACAGGACCGGGCAGTCCAGGTGTACGCGCTTCTCGATCGTGTCGTGCCCGGCCATAATCGCCTCGAGCCACGAGGCCGGGACCGGGTAGGACTCGGGGCGCTTCCACTCCTGGATGATCGGCCAGCCCGCGACCGACGGGTCCTCCTCCGACAATCCCTCCGGGATCGGCAGCTCCGAGGAGATGCGCCCCGCGAGTGATCGGCCGTAGTGGCCGGTCCCGCCCGAGGGCACCTCCCACATGGGGTTACGCGACGCGATCCGACCGATGACCGGGGCCATTGCCCCGCGCCAGGCGGCCATCGACTGCATCTCCAGCCAGCCCGAGTTCAGGATGAGGCCGTCCAGGACGCCCGGGTGGCGGTGCGCCCACAGGGTTGCGATGAGGCCGCCCGTCGAGTGTCCCATGAGGATGATCGGCTCGTTGTCGCGCTCCTCGCGGATAATCTCGACGGCCTCGCCGATTTCCTCGTCGTACACGGACAGGTCGTCGGTGTATCCGATCGTCTGGTGGGGGCGCAGGGAGCGCCCGTACTTGCGCATGTCCAGCGCGTAAAACGCTGCTCCCGCCTTGCGCAGCCGGTCGGCCATCTCCGTCTGGAAGAAGTAGTCGTTGCGCCCGTGCAGGTACAGGACCGTCATGCGCGCGCTCTCGGGTGGGGTCGCTCGCACGAGGGTGGCCACGCAGGGCCCCTCCGCGTCGTCGAGCAGCTCGATCGTGCGCGACTCGTACCCATCGCCGAGGATGTCGGCGCGCCACTGAAGTCCGGGAGGGCCGTCCTCGCCCCACGGGGCCATGACGTCGTGCTCGAGGATCTCACCGTTCGACGAGGTCGGGGCCTCCACCCCGGAGAAATCGGGCAGCCCGGTCGCCGACTCGCCGCCGGGTGTGGGATTGCTGGTAGCACTCATGGGGTCAGCATAACGCGCGAGGCCACCCAGCCTCGTTGATGAGGAGAAGAAACCGGGGTGGCCTCGCGGAGAAAGGACGCCGATCAGGCGAAGGAGGACGCGCGCGAGGGGATGCGCTCGTTGAGGAACTCGTCGAGGAGGGCGGTGAGCTGGTCGTGCTCGATGAGGAAACCGTCGTGGCCGTGATCGGAGTGGATCTCGCGGTAGAACGCGCCCGGGATGCCGGCCGCCATCTGCCAGACCTGCTCGGGGAAGAACAGGCGATCGGAGTCAACCGCGACGACGAGAGTGCGAGCGGTGACCGCCTTGAGGGCCTCGGCGACGCCACCGCGGTCGCGGCCCACGTCGTGGGAGAGCATCGTGCGGCATAGCGTCACGTAGGAGCCGGCGTCGAAACGGCGCACGATCTTCTCGCCGTGGTAGTCCAGGTAGGACTCCACCGCCAGGCGCCCGCCGTGCAGGGGGTCCTCGTGGTTCTGGGGGATGCGGCCGAAGCGCTCATCCAGCTCCGAGGGGGAGCGGTAGGTCGTGTGTGCGATCTGGCGGGCGAGCGCTAGGCCTCCGGTGGGGCCGGGACCCGCGTAGTAGTCGCCGCCGCGCCACGCCGGATCCAGCTGGATCGCGCGGATCTGCGTGTGGGTCCACGCCGCCTGGTCGGCGGTCGTCTGCGCGCCCGAGGCCACGACCACGAGGTGACGCACGCGCTCCGGGTAGCTGACCGCCCACTCGACGGCGCGGTGTCCACCCAGCGAGGCACCCACGACGAGGTTCCACTCGTCGATACCGAGCAGGTCGGCCAGGCGTGACTCGGCGTAGACCTGGTCGCGCGTGGAGATCACGGGGAATCGTGAGCCCCACGGCGCCCCGTCGGGAGCGAGGGACGCCGGGCCCGTGGAGCCTTGACAGCCGCCCAGCACGTTCGCGGCCACCACGTAGTAGTGCTCCGTGTCGATGATGCGCCCCGGGCCCACGATCTGGTCCCACCAGCCGGGGGTCGACTGGCCGGGCGCCGCGTCGCCGTACACGTGTGCGTCGCCGGTCAGTGCGTGCAGGATGAGGACCGCGTTGGAGCCGGCCTCGTCCAGCTCGCCCCACGTCTCGTAGGCGAGCGTCACGCTGGGCAGGATCTCGCCGTTCTCCAGGCGCTGGGCGCCCAGATTTGCGAACTCGCGGAAGGCGACCGGGTCGCCCTCGCGCCACGCGCCCGAGGTGGGGGCGGGGGGCAGCTTGTGACGGCTCATGATGTCCTTCTTTCGCTGGAGCGTGATGTCGGTGTCGGGCTGGGGGTGAAGGGGCAGCGGCGGCCTCGGAGCCTCAGGAGTGTGTGTATTCGTCCCCGAGGCCACCGACGGGTCTGTTAGGCCGTGGCCGCGCGGGCCGCGTCGAAGCCGAGCTGCAGGTCGGCGAGGATGTCCTTGATGTTCTCCAGGCCGATCGACAGGCGCACGGTGCCGGGCGCGACGCCGGCCTTGACCAGCTCCTCCTCGGTCAGCTGTGAGTGCGTCGTCGAGGCCGGGTGGATGACGAGGGACTTCGCGTCGCCGATGTTGGCGACCACGGGCAGGAGCTGCACGCCGTCCGCGAAGGCCCGGCCGGCCTCGTACCCGCCCTTGATGACGAAGGAGAGCAGACCGCCCGTGCCCAGCGGCGCGTACTTCTTGCCCAGCTCGTAGTAGGGGGAGGATTCGAGGCCCGCGTAGTTGACGGACTCGACGTCCGGGTGGGCTTCCAGGAAGTGGGCGACCTCCAGCGCGTTGGAGACGTGGCGCTCGATGCGCAGGGACAGGGTTTCAATGCCCTGCGAAATGAGGAACGCGTTGAAGGGGGACGTGACGGCGCCCAGGTCGCGGTTGATGAGCGTCTGGATGCGCAGCAGAAACGCCAGGTTCGCGCCCAGCGCGCCGCCCACGCCCAGGTCACGGGCGTAGACGAGGCCGTGGTAGGACTCGTCGGGGGTGTTGTACAGGGGGAAGCGCTCGGGCTGGGACGCGAAGTCGAAGTTGCCCGAGTCGACAATCGCGCCCGCGATCGAGGTGCCGTGACCGCCCAGGTACTTGGTGGCTGAGTGGACGACGATGTCGGCGCCCCACTCGATGGGGCGGACCAGGTAGGGGGTTGCGACCGTGTTGTCGACGATGAGGGGAACGCCGACCTCGTGGGCGACCGTGGCGATCGGCTCGATGTCGAGGATGTCGCCCTGCGGGTTGGGGATGGTCTCGCCGTAGAAGGCGACGGTCTTGTCGTCGGCGAGCGCGCGCCAGGCCTCGGGGTCGAGGGGGTCCGCGACGAAGCGGGCCTCGATGCCTAGGCGTCCGAGCGTGTTCTTCAGTAGCGTGACGCTGCCGCCGTACAGGGAGGGTGAGGCGACCACGTTGTTGCCGGCGACGGCCAGGGCGAGGATCGACAGGGCGGTCGCGGATTGGCCGGAGGAGACGAGGAGGCCACCGACGCCGCCCTCGAGGGCCGCGATGCGGGCGGCGACGCCGTCGGTCGTCGGGTTGGTCAGGCGCGTGTAGATGGGGCCCAGCTCCTGCAGGGCGAAGCGGCTCGCTGCCTGCGCGGTGTCTGCAAAGGCGTAGGAGGAGGTCTGGTAGATGGGCAGTGCGGTCGCGCCGGTGGCGGGGTCGAGGTTGTATCCGGCGTGAATCTGCTTGGTTTCGAAGGACCAGTCGTTGGCGGTCATCGTGCGGCTCCTTAGGAGAGGGGTGGTTCGTCTCTGATTCCCCTCCGGCGGGCCGCGGATGCGGTGAAGTGAACATGCGTCGAGGCGCGTCCCGCTGTCGGGGGACTGCGCGGCAGTCGCTTGTGCTGACGCGCAGTCAGCGGCACATTCGACGGTTCATGCCGTCAATTGTTTGTCATAGACGAGGACTGGGCGCGATGGTCCCGGATGGTGGACTTTTGTGACAGGTGGGGACGTGGTGTCGGGATGTGTGAGGAGGCTCGCAGTGGTGGTTGAAAATGTTATGAAAGCGCAGGTGTTTGCGCGGTAATCAGGATGCCGATGTTGCAAATGTTGTGATTGTTGCATGTGTGAGAGTTGAGTTTTATGGTGTGCTTGTTGCCAAGCGTGACGAAAGTGGATAGGCTCTTTCCCAGTACGCGCGCTCCGGCGCACCCAATTGGACGAGATGAGATAACGATGAGACGACGCGGAACCATTCGCATGGGCCTGACGGCTATCGCCGCCTGCACCCTCCTCATGATGCCCCAGATAGCGCAAGCCGCCCCCTCTGAGGAAGAGATTGCTGCCGCCCAGGCTGCCGAAGAGGCCGCGAAGATGAGCGTCGCCCAGATTGAGGTCAAGCTCGCCGAGGTGAATGCCAGCGCCGCAACCGCGGTGCGCAACGCGCAGATTGCTGGCGAAGACCTCAACGAAGCCACCATTGCGCTGCAAGAGGCGACCGCAACCGCCAATCAGGCCTCGGCTGACGCGGACGCCGCCGAGGCCGCCTTCCAGGAAGGTAAGCAGCAGATCGCCTCCGTCGCACAGGCCGCCTACCGTAATGGCGGGGGTACGCTCGATGCGCTTGCCCCCTACCTCGACTCCGACGGACTGCGCAGCGTGGAGACCAAGCAGGCCGGCATCAGTTCCTTCTCCTCCTCCGCCGAGGCGAAGATGCAGAATGTTGCTGCACTCGAGCAGGTCGCCAAGGTGACCCGCGACGCCGCGAACACGGCCCTCGCCAACCAGAAGACCGCCACGGACGAGGTTCAAAAGCGCACCGATGCCGCCAACCAGGCTGCGACCGCCGCCCAGAACGAGGCCGCGATCGTCGCTGCTCAGCGTGGCGCCTACGTGCAGGAACTGGCCACCAAGCAGAACACGACCGTCGACCTCATCAACCAGCGGGAGGTCGCCCTCGAGGCCGAGCGTCAGGAAGCCGCACGCATCGCCGCCGAGCAGGCAGCAGCTGCGGCTGAAGCCCAGCGTCAGGCCGACGCTGCTGCCGCCGCCGATGCCTCGTCCTCCTATGACGACGATGATGACGACGACTCGTACTCCGCTCCTTCGTACTCTGCGCCCTCCTACTCCTACGAGGAGCCCTCGTACTCGGCGCCCTCCTACTCGGGTGGCGGCGCCGATACGGCTATCGCAACCGCGAAGAGCTACCTTGGCGTGCCCTACGTGTGGGGCGGCGAATCCTACGGTGGCGTGGACTGCTCCGGCCTGACCATGCTCGCCTGGGAGAGCGCCGGCGTCGACCTGCCGCACCTCTCCCGCGCCCAGTACAGCTACGGCACGCACGTGCCGATCGGCTCGATGGAGGCCGGCGACCTGATCTTCTGGTCCTCCAACGGCACCCAGTCCGGCATCTACCACGTTGCCATCTACCTGGGCGGCGGCCAGATGATCGAGGCTCCCACCTTCGGCGTGCCCGTGCGCATCAC
>CAUVIG010000091.1:0-8548 GCA_963551745.1 uncultured Actinomyces sp. | reverse complement strand
GGCGGCGCTTGTGGGTCAGACCCGCCAGCGGGTTGTTCTGGTCCATGAACTGGCTGAGCTGGGAGGTTCCGAAGAACTCCTTGATCGCGGCCACGACGGGGCGGATGTTGATCAGCGTCTGGGGCGTGATCGAGTCCGTCTCCTGGGTGGTCATGCGCTCGCGCACGGTGCGTTCCATGCGGGCGAGGCCGGTGCGGACCTGGCCCTGGATGAGCTCGCCGACGGCGCGGATGCGACGGTTGGCGAAGTTGTCGATGTCGTCGACCTCAACGCGCACCTCGACGGCCTCACCATTGCGTGTGCCGGCGAAGGTCTTGTCGCCCTGGTGCAGGGCGAGGAGGTACTTGACGGTCGCGACGATGTCCTCGAGGGACAGGGTCGAGGCCTTGGGGTCGGCTTCGATGGCCAGCTTCTTGTTGATCTTGTGGCGGCCGACCTTGGCGAGGTCGTAGCGACGAGAGTCGAAGTAGAAGTTGTTGAGCAGCGTCTGGGCGGCGTCGACATTCGCGGGCTCGCCGGGGCGCAGCTTGCGGTAGATGTCGAGCAGGGCCTCTTCCTGCGTGGCGACCGTGTCCTTTTCGAGGGTCTCGAGCAGGACCGGGTAGGCGGCGAAGGTGTCGCGAATCTCGGATTCGGTCATGCCGACGGCCTTGAGGAAGTGGGTCACCGACTGCTTACGCTTGCGGTCGATGCGCACGCCGACGGCGTCGCGCTTGTCGATCTCGAACTCGAGCCATGCGCCGCGGGAGGGGATGACCTTCGCGCCGAAGGTTTCCTTGTCCGACGAGCGGTCCGAGAGCTTCTCGAAGTACACGCCGGGGGAACGCACGAGCTGGGAGACGACGACACGCTCGGTGCCGTTGATGATGAAGGTACCGCGGGGGGTCATGAGCGGGAAGTCGCCCATGAAGACGGTCTGGGACTTGATTTCGCCGGTCTCGTAGTTCATGAACTCGGCGGTCACGTACATAGGTGCGGAGTACGTGTAGTCCTTCGCCTTGGCTTCCTCCATCGAGTACTTGGGGGATTCGAGGCGGTGGTCGTGGAACGACAGGCTCATCGTGCCTGCGACGTCCTCGATGGGGGAAATCTCGTGGAAGATTTCTTCGAGGCCGGAGACGTCGGGAACGTCGTTACGGCCAGATGCCTGTGCGGCTTCGACGCGGGCCTTCCACGCGTCGTTGCCCAGCAGCCAGTCGAAGCTTTCAACCTGCAGGCCCAGCAGATTGGGGGCCTGGAGGGGTTCACGAAGCTTGGCGAACGAGATGCGGTGCTTGGGCTGTTTGGCGGTGCTGTTGGCAGCCAAAGGGGATCCTTCCCTGCATTAACGGTGCGCACGCTGCCTTATCCCCCATTATCTGACGCGTCCTGGTCCGTCAAGCGCCTGTTACGACGGCTGGATACGGGTCACCTCGGGCATGATAAGGCGCAACTACTCAGTCTACCGTGAGTCGCATCGCGAGTCAAGGCTGCGTGTGATATGTGCACGGTTTCACGGGAACGAGGCCGTGGCCAGCCTGTTCATCAGGGGCGACGCTGGTAGAACCCGGGCTTGGGTGGCGGTGCCCCAAGTCGGGCTTGAACCGACGACCCACGGATTATGAGTCCGCTGCTCTGACCGACTGAGCTATTGGGGCCCTGCCATCCTAACGGAGGAAGGCACGAGTCTTCCACCGACGCCGCTCACTGATCCGTCGATCACGCTGTAGCGACACGGGACCCTAGTCATTCCTATTGTGATTTTGCAAGGTTTGACCCAAACAAATTAAGGAGATGACATGAACGTCGCGGAGCAGATCGTGACTCAACTCGTTGACGCGGGAGTCCATCGGATCTATGGAATCGTCGGCGATTCACTGAACCCAATCGTTGACGCAGTGCGCAAGACCAGAGGCTCAAAGAAAGGCGGCATCGACTGGATTCACGTCCGCCACGAGGAGGCTGCGGCGTTCGCCGCGTCTGCGGAAGCTCAGTTGACGGGCAAGCTCGCGGTGTGTGCGGGTTCGTGCGGCCCGGGCAATCTTCACCTCATCAACGGTCTGTACGACGCAAACCGCACGGGTGCGCCGGTCCTGGCCATTGCCTCGCACATTCCGAGCGTCCAGATCGGATCGATGTACTTCCAGGAAACCCACCCGGACCGCATCTTCGAGGAATGCTCGGTCTACAACGAGCTGATTTCCTCCGCGGCGCAGTCGCCGCGCACCGTGAACTCGGCGATCCGCCACGCGGTCGGCTTGGGCGGCGTCTCGGTCATCACATTGCCCGGCGACGTCTCTGACCTCAAGGCCGTTGAGCACGTTCCCACCTACGCGCCCGCGCGCCCCGCGACGCTTGCTCCCAACGCCACCGATATTGAAGAGGCCGCAGCGCTCTTGAACAAGGCCGACAAGGTCGCTATCTTCGCTGGCGCCGGTGTCGAGGGAGCTCACGACGAGGTCATCGCCCTGGCGGATGCGCTCAAGGCACCGATCGGCCACTCGCTGCGCGGCAAGCACTTCATCCAGTACGACAACCCCTTCGACGTGGGCATGACGGGTCTGCTGGGCTACGGCGCGGCCGCCGAGGGCATGAACGACGCTGACGTGCTGATCCTGCTGGGTACCGACTTCCCCTACGACCAGTTCCTGCCGGACACCCCGACCATTCAGGTGGACACGCACGCGGAGAAGCTGGGCCGCCGCACGGACGTCGGCCTCGCGATCCACGCACAGGTCAAGCCCTTCATCGAGGCACTCCTCCCCCACCTGCGCGCGAACCGCTCCGATTCCTTCCTGAAGTCCAAGATCAAGAAGCACTCGGAGATCATGCACGCTCCCGTGGGCGCTTACACGCGCAACGTGGAGAAGATGCGTCCGATCCACCCCGAGTACGCCGCCCACCTCCTCAATGAGACGGCCGCGAAGGACGCGATTTTCACCGCGGACACGGGCATGTGCAACGTGTGGACCGCCCGCTACATTGATCCGCTCGGCACGCGCCGTCTCATCGGCTCCCTGCTGCACGGGTCGATGGCGAACGCCCTGCCGATGGCCCTGGGCGCTCAGGTCGCCTACCCGGATCGCCAGGTCGTGTCAGTGTCGGGCGACGGCGGGCTCTCGATGCTTCTCGGCGAGCTCATCACCGCGAAGATGTACGACCTGCCGGTCAAGGTGGTCGTCTTCAACAATTCGACGCTGGGCATGGTGAAGCTGGAGATGCTGGTCAACGGCCTGCCTGACTTCCAGACAGATGTCCCTGATACGAATTACGCGGACATTGCCCGCGCAATTGGCTTCCACGCGGAGCGCGTCGAGGACGCCTCTCGCCTGGAGGACGCGTACCGCGAGGCATTCGCTGCGCCCGGCCCCGCCCTCGTTGAGGTCATCACGGATCCGAACGCGCTGTCACTTCCGCCGGCCATCACGGGCGGCCAGGTCGTCGGTTTCGCGACCGCGATGAGCAAGATCGTTCTCAACCGCGGCATCGCTGAGGCTTTCTCAATGGCTACCTCCAACATGCGCAACATCCCGCGGCTGTAGGTCGTGCGTCGCCCCCGAAGGCGAGGCTGGGGTCGGGTCGTTCACGCAACCCGCCCCCAGCCTCACGCACGTTTAACGTGGGGATCGTGTGTCGGCCCGCGAACGCACGAGCTTGGCCACGCACCACAAGCCCCCGCCGCACAGGAGAAGTCCAAGGGCTGCGGGGACAATGACGGAGGCCCCCGCCTCACCCGCAAACGCCACGCTCCACAGGGTTTTTGCGATGGCGATCAGCGCCATGACCGCTAGACCGAGCCAGAGATTGCGCCGCCATAATGCTGCCGCTAGCGCCGCCAACGACAGTGGAACCATGACCGTGAGGAGGACCTTACCGGGCGTCCAATCACCCTGCAGGTACTGCTGTTCAAACTGGAGGAACTGCTGCACGCGCGGGCTCACCTGACGCGGTGGGGGAAACCATCCCATGCTGGTGAGGAGGAGGAGCACCGTCGCCATAATCCCCGCGCCGCTGCGCTTGTAGGCGAACCAGCACAATGGAATGAGGAAAAGCGGCCGAATATACCAGCTCAGCTGGTTCTGGTGGCGTTGCCATAGCCAGTCCCAGAAGCTCGGCACCGTGAAGGCTGCAGCAATGAACGCGACAATCAAGGCGCCACAGACGAATGCGATAGCTGTGTCATACTTTCGCAGTACCACCAACATGCACACAGGCTAGCACTCCCATCGAAACGTCACCGTCACGCATCCGTCGTCGGGTTGGTTGTTTGCGCCACGCATCCACGTGCACGGGGTCAACAATCGGCCGTATCGCAGTCATTCGGAGCGCACCATGCACTCCGGCCCAGCGCGAAGACATCCCCTTCTAGCTATAGCGTCGGGCAATCGAGACCGCCTCGGGCACATAGGAGCGGCCAAAGAGCGCGCAGTGGACCATGATGATGTGCATCTGGTGCAGGGCGACGCGCTCGCGCCAGTCGTCCTCTAGGGGCGAGGCCTCGTTGTAGGCGGCGAGGATGCGCTCGTAGTGCGGGCAGCCGAAGACCGCGAGGGCCGCGAGGTCCTCCTCGGCGTGGCCGCCCTGGGCGGCGGGGTCGATCAGGACCGCCCCATCGGGGGTCCACATGACGTTGCCGGACCACAGGTCGCCGTGGGTGCGGGCCGCGCCGATGCCTCCGGTCCGGGCGATCACGTCGGCGACGAGGCGCGGCTGGCCGTGGTCGAGGGCACCAGATTCGAGGCGCTCGCACAGGCGCTCGATAAGAGCCCTGTCGGACGCGCTGAAGGCCGGCGCGTCCAGGTAGGGGGCGATGCGTTCGCGCGCGTAGAAGGCACCCCAGGAGTCACCTTCCGACGACGAGGCCGGGGCCGGGCTCGGGTGGTCGGGTAGCGAGAGGTGGGCCTCCCCCATCCAGCCGTCGCCGTCGAAGCCGGGTGGCGGCGCACCCAGGTGGCTGGCTCCGGCGGCGTGCGTGTGGGCAAGGGCGCGACCAAAGTCTTCAGCCGCCTTGTGAGTTGGCGGGACGGAGACCAGACGCGGTTCCTCGAGCCACGTCGCACCGTGATCGAGGACGGGCACGACGGCGACCCCCGGGTCCGAGGCCTCGGCAAGCCACGAGAGGCCCGCGACCTCGTAGGCGATCCGCCCACGGCGGCTGTCCCTCTTCCTGATGGTGTCCATCGAAGTCCCTCATCCACTCCGCCTGTATCGACCGCGACAACCCGCAGCCCCTCCATGCTAGAGGCATACGGCCATCCACATAACCGCACAAACCACCGGACAAACCCCGGCCTCGTCGCTGCGGACGCATACCGAGCAAATCTCGTCATACTTCCATATGAAGTAATTTCTGTCACTATGAGGATGTGGCGTCATGACCCTCTCGACGACTCAGAAGACCATCGAAGAGCTGCTCACTGGAAACAGGCAGTACCAGATCCCCGACTTCCAACGCCCCTACGTCTGGGAAGAACAGCAGGCGATTGCACTCGTTAACGACCTGCTAGATGCCTGGCGCACGAACGACGGCGACTATTTCCTGGGATCAATTGTTCTCGTCGATCACCCAGGCGGCGACAACGTTGACATCATCGACGGACAGCAGCGCCTCACCACCCTGTGCATTCTCGTCGCGCTCCTGCGGCACCTCGCCGGTACCGACGCCGGCTTACATGACGAAATCGGTCAACTCCTGAGCATCCCCGAATCACGGATTAAAGGTCTGGACGAAAGGCCTCGTCTATCCGTCCGCGAGTGCGACCGCCACTTCTTCGACACTTTTATTGTCGGTGACAACATCGACTCACTCCTCGATATTGAGGCAAACGCACTGACTCCCACCTCCGTGCGTCGAATCCACGACAACGCGCGGGCAATGCTCGACGCCCTCATCGATCCCGAGGTACTCCCTCCTGCGGAAACACAGAACTTCGTTCAGTACCTCATGCTGCAGGTCTCCCTCATCGAGGTGACAACTGATTCCTACCAGGCTGCGCACCGCATCTTTTCCGTTCTGAACACCCGCGGTGTCCCCCTGGCAGCAACCGACATCTTCAAAGCTCACGTTCTGTCTCACGTCGCCCCCACCAACAGGCCACGCTACGCGACCCTATGGGAGGATTCCATCAACTCGCTGGCGACCGACAACCCCGACGCATTCTTCGGGCATCTCCTGACACTCATGCTCCGCTCACCCGCGAAACGCGCTCTGATCGACTGCTTCTCTGAGGATGTACTCACCCCTTTCTTCGCTGATAAGAGCGGCGAGCAGTTTATCGACGAGGTCTTGGTTCCCAATGCGGGGGCCTACGCACTGGCTACGCTGGCACCTCTTGCCGAGCACCCCGCAGCCACCCCACTGGAGCTGCTACGACTTTACGACTCTGTTGACTGGAAGCCCGCGGCGATGTACATCCTGGGCACTCATCGAAGCAGCGAGGAGGTTCGCGCGCTTCTCACGTCCCTTGAGCGCGTGTACGGGACGGCGATTGCGGCGCGCGTCGTGCCCGGAACACGCACCTCGATAGTCACCCAGTTCATCAGCGCTATCGAAGGCGGCCAGCCAGTCGACATTGCTTGCTCCGTCCCTGACGACATCCGCCACCGTGCGGCCGCAACAATCGCCCGACCACTCCCCCAGTCCTCGATTCGAAAGATTCTCCTCTACCACGCGCTGGTTGCCGAACAGCACTCGTTCCCCCACGGTCTACCGCGCAGTCTCGGGGTCTTGCACGGACTCCCAACAAAGCAGATCCGCGGTGTCCACAAGAACATCGACGCGCAAGCATGGAACAAGCGCCTCGGTGGCCTCATTCTGACAACCCTCAAATCACGCACCATCAACCAGGCACCCGATTGGGATACAGTGTCGCGCGCCTGTCATGAGGTACCCATCGTCGGCATCTCCGAGGTCGGCGCTTTGCCGTCCGACCGGGGGGAAATTAGCGAATCCACCCTTGAGGCACGGCAACGACACTTGATGTGCCTCATTTTGGACTACTGGAATATCCGCCGAGATTCAGAAGGCGTCGACCTCTCACGTCTGACCAGCGCCGAGCTGGAGGCTGCCGTCGATAAACGTTCCGCGGCTCGCGGCCGCCAGGTTCGACTCGCGGACGTCGTCGCGACAGGCATCATCTCTCCGGGAGACACATTCATTTGGCGACGCCGAAACCTTGGGAACGTCTACGTCGTGACGATCTCACCGGAGGGAACGATCATACTGAATGACGGCCGTGAAGTGACGTCTCCATCGGGTGCTGTATCAGCCCTGACGGACAACGGAAGCGCGGCAGCCCTCGATGTTTTCGTGCGCGAGTCCGACGGCAAGAAGCTGCGCGACCTGTGGAGTACGTACCGTAATCGTTTCGGGGCGTGAGTCCAGCGCCCAGGGTTCGCCGCACGTCTCGTCTGGCCGCTACCGATCCCAGGTGTTGTAGTTGGGGTGTGACGTGGCGGAAGTCGTTCCTGCAGGTCGCGCGTACCCCCCCTGGGGGCAGGGCTAAGTCGCGGGTGGCGGGGCACGGGCGTGCGCGGCTGACAAACCGAGCGCGCAGCGCATGTCGCACTTGCCTTTTGCCGCTGTCGCCGCTTCGTTAGGCGCTGTCTCACGAGGCTGTGTTAGTAGAGGAAACGCGCAGGTAGCGGACGGAGGGCGGGTTTGACATGGCTCGCTCACGTCCCCGCGGATCCGCGCGTAGGGGGCGAGGACGAGTGGCTTTGCTCACGGTTGGCCTTGTAGGGCCCGCGCTGCACCCGATCCGTATGCGATACACCCTTTCTGATCGGGTGTAGCGCTCCGTAACGGGTGTAGTGGTGCCCAGCGTGCGCCGCTGCGCGCCTGAACCGTCGCGGCCGGTGCCAGCGGCCAGCGCCGCCTAAGCGCCATATCGCGGGTTGGCTCGGGCGCGACTATGGGTGCGACCGCGATCCTTTGCGCCAACGCGTGGGAGCGGTATCCCGGTGTGCTCGACGCTCCAGTGACACGTGCCTATCGCCCTCGTCGTTGGACCGCAGCAACGTCAGTGCAGGCTTTCCCGCAACGCAGAGTTCCAAAGTCTTCCCTCCAGCAACGCGTAGTGTCCTATGGCCAGGAAGCTGCTGCCTGGAAGTGCGAAGACGGGACGGGGGTGCGTGTTGGCGCTTGGTGCGTCGGCAACGGTACGCGCGGTTTGCGCCAGACACCGTGGCGAGGCGTTGCCGCTGCCGACGCGCCTCGGCCCAGGTGGATACCATCGACGAAGATGAGGTCATGAACCTCATCGACGATCGGGCTCCAAGGGCCATAACTGCCACAACGGCTCACAACGCCTGCGAAACGAACGTCCCCCGCCAGGAAAATCCGCCTGACGGCGCCGACTGAGCAGCCACACCAAGAACTCATCACAATGCTTGGCCGTGGAGTCTATGTCGTCCAGCGTCGTGATCTGCCAGGGTTTACACCGCCAGCGCTGAGGACCTGATGAAGTCCTACCGTGACGGATCATGGGACAACCACACAGAGGGCACAACGCAGTACTCACAGGAACGAGTCAATCAAGACCACCTAGAACACCGAATATCCGACAAC
>CAUVIG010000090.1:0-8555 GCA_963551745.1 uncultured Actinomyces sp. | reverse complement strand
GGACCGGTGGCCGGGACGGAACGTGTGCTCCGCCCGGCCACCGGCCTTTTTACGGCTACACTGTGAACGTTTCGCGCCAACCCCCGGATCAAGGGGACGCAAGAGGAGAAGTATGACGCCCAAGCCGCTGCCGCTCGATGAGGCCCGCCTGTCCATCGAGGATGGTGACACCCGTATTGATCGCACGATCCTGGGAGCCGGAACGCGCGTCCTGACCCAGGAGATTCCCGCGACGAAGAGCGCGGGCGTGTCCCTGTGGGTGCCCGTGGGATCGCGCGACGAGGGGCCGCGCACGGCCGGGTCGACCCACTTCCTCGAGCACCTTCTGTTTAAGGGGACGAACAAGCATTCCGCCCTCGACATCGCCGTTGCCTTCGACAGTGTGGGCGGTGAGTCGAATGCGGAGACCGCTCGCGAGCACACCGCCTACTGGGCGCGCGTGCGCGACGCTGACCTCGACATGGCGATTGAGACGCTGACCGACATGGTTACCGACTCGCGCCTTGACGACGCGGACTTCTCGATGGAGCGCGGCGTCATCCTCGATGAGCTAGCGATGGGGGAGGACTCGCCCACGGACACGATTCACGACGCCTTCCAGCTGGCCGTCCACGGCGACCGCCCGATCGGCCGCCCCGTCGGCGGAACCGCCCAGGCGATCCGCGACGTGGAGCGAGCCGACGTGTGGGAGCACTATCAGGCGCACTACGGCCCCTCGTCCCTCATCGTCGCTGCCGCCGGCAACGTCGACCACGAATCAGTGTGCGAGCGCGTCCAGGCAGCTCTGGAGGGCTCGCCCTGGGACGGACGCAGCGCGGCCTCGCCTCGGCCTCGTCGATCCACGACCGTGACCCCGATTGACGACCACGACAAGGAGATCACACGCAGGCGCGACGTGACCCAGGCACACGTCATCATCGGTTGTGAGGGCCTGTCGGCCACGGATCCGGCGGGACCCACGATGAGCGTTCTGCTGTCCGTCCTGGGTGGATCCATGTCCTCGCGTCTCTTCCAGGAGGTGCGTGAAAAGCGCGGACTGGCTTACACGACCTACGCCTTCGACGTCGCCTACTCCGATACCGGAACCTTTGGCATGTACGCGGGCTGCAACCCCGACAAGGTCGACGAGGTCGAGACCATCATGCGAGCCCAGCTGGAGGACTTGGCTGGCAATGGGCCCACCGAGGAAGAAATGATGCGCGTGCGCGGACAGGTGCGCGGTGGCGTCGTCCTGGGCCTGGAAGACAACTGGTCGCGCATGATGCGACTGGGCCGCTCGGAGATCATCGGACGGTACCGTCCCATTGACGAGTCTCTCGCCGAGTTCGACGCGGTGGAGGCGGCCGACGTGCGCTCCCTGGCGGCATCCCTGATCGTCAAGCTGGATTGCCGGGCCCTCGTCCTGCCAGCGCAGTGAGAAGCGGGGGAGTGAGAAATACCCTGTCCATCCGCGCTCGTCACCGACGACGCGGGAATACCCTGAAGACAGTCAGTTAGGCCTACGAAGGAGAGAGCAATGATTCGCGTGGCAGTGACAGGAGCCAAGGGCCGCATGGGATCGACCGTCGTGGCCGCAGTGACGGACGCCCCGGACATGGAGGTCGTTGCCCTCTTCGATGCGGGCGATGAGATCAGCGCGAGCAGTGTCAACGGCGCGCAGGTCGCCGTCGACTTCTCGATCCCCAGCGTCACAGAGTCCAACGTGCACGCGCTCCTCGACGCGGGCGTGGATGTCGTCGTGGGAACGACCGGGTGGACGGAAGAGTCCTATGCCCGCGTGCGTGAGCACGCCGAGGCCGCCGGGCGCGCCGTCCTGATCGCCCCGAACTTCGCGATGGGCGCTGTCCTCGCCATGAAGTTCGCCGCCATGGCCGCCCCCTACTTCGAGTCCGCCGAGGTCATCGAGATGCATCACCCCGCCAAGGTGGATGCCCCCTCGGGCACCGCCGTGGCGACCGCACGCGGCATCGCGAAGGCGCGCGCCGAGGCCGGCCTGGGCGCGATGCCCGACGCGACCGAAACCGACGAGCTCGGCAGTCGCGGCGGCCGCGTCGACGGCATTTCGGTGCACGCCGTGCGCCTGCGCGGCCTGACGGCCTCGGAGGAGATCCTTCTGGGTAACGCGGGCGAGCAGCTGGTCATCCGCACGGATTCCTTCGATCGCGTGTCCTTCATGCCCGGCGTCCTGTTGGGCGTGCGCCGCGTGATTGGCCGCACGGGCCTGACGATCGGTCTCGATCAGGTGATGGGCCTGTGAGTTCGGCCGCGGGTCCGGACCGCTCCGTGCGCCCCGCTCAGAGCGGCGACGCGCGCGCGATTGCTCGCCTGCAGTGCGAGGCCTGGCGCTCCCTCATGGGGCAGGGGGCCCTCGATGCTCAGGGCATCACCGAGGAGGTCCTTGCCGCCCAGTGGGAGGCGACGCTGGGTTCTCCGAGGCCGGGCGGCACTGCCCTCCTCGTCGCCCTTCACGGCAATACGATCGTGGGTTTCGCGCTCGCCGGTCCCGACGAGGTCGGGCAAGCCTCGGCCCCCGACGCTGAGTCGGGCGACGGCGCGGTGGGCGCGACGCAGGTGTACGAGCTGACGGTGGATAAGAACTTCCGCCGGTCGGGGCACGCGTCGCGCCTGCTGTCGGCGGTTGCAGACCTGACGAGCGGTCAGCTGCGCGTGTGGGTTGGCGTGGATGATGAGGAGCGTCAGCGTTTGTACACATCGGCGGGTTTTGCGCCCTCCGGCGCTGTGCGCGTGATGGGCGATGGCCTCACGCAGCACATGTGGTGGGCGGAGCGCGACTAAGGGCCCACGGCGCGAGCAATACCACGCGGGTGCGTGTGTGGCGCCCCCCTCCACGTCGGGGACGACTGTGCCCGTTGTGAGGGGCCGTGCGTATCATGGAACGCATGAGTAACATTCCTCCCCGCCGCTTCGGTTCCCTCGCGGCCGCCATGGTCACTCCGATGACCGCCACCGGCGAGATCGATCTGCCCTCCGCGCAGCGCCTGGCGATCAAGCTGGTCGATGAAGGGTGCGACACGATCCTGCTGTCCGGCACGACGGGCGAGTCGCCGACGACTCACCAGCCGGAGAAGAACGACCTGACGGATGCGGTGCGCGAGGCCGTGGGCGATCGGGCGTTCATTGTGTGCGGTGCCTGCTCGAACGACACCGCCCACGCGGTACGCATCGGCGAGGGTGCCCAGGAGCACGGCGCGGATGGCATCATGATCGTCTCCCCGTACTACAACCGCCCCTCCCAGGAGGGCCTGCGTGCGCACGTGCGCGCCGTGACGGATGCGATCGACCTGCCGGTCATGCTCTACGACATTCCGGGTCGCACGGGCATCGCGTTCTCTGATTCGACCCTCGACATCCTGGCTCAGCACCCGCGCATCCTGGGCGTCAAGGACGCGACGGGTGACGTGGAGACCGGTGTGGAGCGCATGCACCGCACGGGCCTGGAATACTACTCCGGCGATGACGGCCTGAACTTTGCGTGGATGACGGGTGGCGCCTCGGGCTTCATCTCCGTGGTCGCGCACGTGGCTTCGGCTCACTACCGCCGTATGATCGAGCTGCTCGACACCGACCAGGTGTGGGAGGCGCGCGAGCTGTCCTATTCCCTGCGTCCCCTCGTGCGCGCCATCATGGGTGGCGGACAGGGCGCGGTCATGGCCAAGTACGCCCTGTGGCTCCAGGGCGTGATCGAGAGCCCGGCCGTGCGCCTACCGATGGTGGGCATCAGTGACGACGAGGTGTCGGCCCTGCGTCGCGCCCTGTGCACCGCCGGCCTGCTCTGACACGCCTCGCCCCCGTCGAGACCCGGCGGGGGCGAGCTGTATGTTCCGCGCTGCATGGGGGCGTGGCGGCGTCATCGATCGTTGACGACCGCCAATAGTTAGGCTTAATATACTTAGGTAAAGCTCATCAACACTGATTGTTGTCTCAAAGGAATGGATACCGTGGCAAAGAAGGACATCATCATTCCCCTGGTCCCCGCCGCCCTCAGCGCTCTGCTGCTCGCGGGAGGTGTCACCGTCTTCTCCGCGTGCGAGCAACGGGCTGACGGGTCGTGGATGCACTGCCACCAGTGCCAGAACATGGTGGCCGGCAGCGCCGTCGGCCTCATCGCGCTGTACGGCGCCTCCTCCCTCGTGAAGAACAAGCCCGCGCGCCTGGCCCTGCTCGCGCTCGCGGTCATCGCCAGTGTCGTTGTGTTCTTCATTCCCGGTGGCATCTGCCCGCTGTGTGCGATGAAGACGATGCGCTGCCACACCGTCTTCCAGCCCTTCGTGCGCATCATGAGTGTCCTGGTCGCCGGCAGCGGTATTGGCGCGCTGGTGGCGTCCTGGAAGAAGGACGCCAAGCCTTCCGCCTGACGTATCGCCCCAGATGGGAGACAATGGCGGCGTGAGGGCCCTACTTCGTCGGAAAACCGTGCGCATCGGCGCGGTTCTCCTCGTGCTATCTCTCGTCGTCACCCTCGCCATCGTGGTGCGCAATGCGGTGCGCTATCGCGAGGCCGTCGCCCTGGACGAGGCCGGGGATGCCCAGGGGGCGTACGAGATCTTCCATTCGCTTGGCGGGTACAGCGATGCGGCGCAGCGCGCGCAGGCCCTCGCCGATGCCGATCCTGCACTGCCGTACCGCTCGGCTTCCAAGGGGGACACCGTGTCCTTCGGCTCTTACGAGCAGGATGGGAATGCACAGAACGGTCCCGAGGAGATTCAGTGGATTGTCCTCGATAAGATCGACGGGCAACTCCTGCTCCTCAGTGCCGATGTCCTCGAGGCGCGCCAGTACCATCACGTGCCTTTTGAGGAGGTCACGTGGGAGAACTCCGATCTGCGCGCGTGGATGAACGGTGACTTCTACGACGGCGCGTTCACCCCCGTTCAGCGCGGGCTCATTGAGACGGTGCACAACGAGAATGCGGATCAGTCGATTACCGGCGCGAGCGGCGGTGCCGCGACCGACGATCGGGTCTTTGCGCTGAGCGAGACCGAGAGCGTCATCTACATGAATACGCCGGCCGCCCGCAGCGATATAGGAGCGGCGCCCGCCAGCGTTCACGCGGCCGCCGGCCCCCTGAGCGTCTCCGAGGATGGTACGGCAGACTGGTGGCTGCGCTCTCCCGGAACATACGGTTTTGCGACGCAATTCGTCGATGCGTCGGGCCTGCCCTCGCTCAGCGGCGCGAACGTCGACCTGCAGTACGGGGTGCGTCCCGCACTGTGGATCAACGTCGAAGGGGCCGGTGAGGGGAGCAGATGAGCAACGCGCTGTCCCTGCGTCGCGTCCCCCTCATGACCATCCGCGCGCACCCCATTCGTTCCCTCATCATCGCGGTCCTCGCGCTCGCGCAGGCGGCCTGCGTGTTCGGTGGGTTCATCCTCGTCGGTGCGATGCGGGCGGAGCTCACCCTCGCAGAGCGCAGGCTCGGCGCGGACCTCGTCGTGTACCCGACGAGCTGCCTGAACCAGGTCGAGAAGAAACGCCTCCTCATGCTCGGGACCCCCGTGGGCTGTCACCAAGCGCGCTCGGCCCTGGCGCGCATGTCCTCCAACAAGGACATCGCCGCTGTGTCCTACCAGCTCTATGTGTCCGAGACGCTCCCCGGTGGGTCCACTCGGTGGGTTGTCGGCTTTCAGCCGGAGACCGACTTCGTGCTGGGGCCCTGGATGCGAGAAGGGGAGGGCACGTCGCTGCCCCGCGGAAGCGTCGTCGTCGGCAGCGCCGTACCCGGCGCGGACGGACAGACCCTCTCCGTCTTCGGGCAAGAGCGCCCGATTGGCGCTCACCTCCTTGCCACCGGCTCGGAGCTCGACGACGCCGTCTTCGTTTCCATGGATACCCTGACGGACATGATGGAGGACGCGCGCGCGGCGGGGGAGGACATTGACGCTTCCCTCGACCCGAGTATCCACTACTCTGCGGCGCTCGTGCGAGCCTCGGACAGTGACGCCATCGAGAGCGTCACCAACTGGATCAACCTCTACGTGCGTAAGGTGAGCGCGGTGCGCGCCACCGAGGCGCTCGCCGGTGCTGCGTCGGGCATCCGCGCGCACCGCGGGGTTGCGATCGGGGTGCTGGGCGCCACGTGGCTCGTGTTGCTCGGTGCACTCATCATCGTGCAGGTGAGCCTCATGAACGAACGGATCACGGAACTGGCTGTGTGGCGCTCGATCGGGGCATCGCGGTCCGTCATAGGCCGTGTCATGCTGAGCGAATCGGTCTTGCTGCACGCAGCCGGATCGCTCGCGGGAGTCTGCCTCGCAGCTCTTACCGTGCCATTCGTGGGGGACGGGAGCCTCGTCGAGGCCCTCGCCACCCCCGCGACCTCACTGCCCCTTGCGGGCCTGTCACTAGTCGCCGTCACCTGCGTCGGCGTTGCCGGAACTCGTCTCGCGCTCGCTCGTATCAGCCGAGCGGCCACGGGGAATAAATCTGTCCTGGTGTAGGGACAACGGACAAGGAGGAATGACGCAATGCTGTCGCTCTCGCGACTTCCGTGGATGAACCTGCGCGGGTACCCCGTGCGGACGGGGACCCTGGTCCTCTTTTCCATGCTCATGACGATGACGATCTTCGGCGGAACGCTGGTCGTCCAAGGCATCGAACACGGCCTGCGCACGACCCAGTCGCGGCTCGGAGCGGACATCATGGTGACGCCCGACGAGGCCGACACCGGCTTTGACGCGCAGACCTTCCTCGTCAACGCCGAACCGTCGTACTTCTACATGGACGCGTCCACGCGCGAGGCCGTCGCCGCCGTCGACGGTGTCGAAGCTGCCTCCTCCCAGCTTTTCCTGGCCTCAGCGAGGGCGAGCTGCTGCTCAGGTCGCTACCAGGTGATCGCCTATGACCCGGCTACCGACTTCACGATCCAGCCGTGGATGAACGACGCCGTCGGGCAGACACAGCTGGGGGAGAACGACGTCATCGTCGGTGCCAACGTGCTCGCCAACGATCCCGATAACTTCCAGATCTTCGACAACACGTTGCGGGTCGTCGGCCAATTCGACCCGACCGGATCGACCCTCGACAACGCGGTCTACATGAACTTCGAGACCGCGAAGAAGGTCATCGACTCCTCCCTGCGCAAGGGACTCAACAAGTACTCGACGCTCGAAACCGACCGCATCATCTCCTCGGTCATGGTCAAGGTGGCACCCGGATACGACGCCGAGGCCGTGGCCGCGCAGATCCGCCAGCAGGTGCCGGGTGTCTCGGTCGCCACCTCGACGAAGCTCGTCAGCGGCATCGCGCAATCACTGGAGGCAACCTCGCGTACCGTCACCATCCTCATCGCCGTCGCGTGGGGAGCTGGCCTGCTCATGATCACCCTCATGTTCGTCCTGATGATCGTCGAGCGCAGGAGAGAATTCGCCACCCTCATCGCCGCAGGTGCGCATCGTCGGCTGATCTCGCGCATCATCATCCGCGAAGCGCTCGCGGTCAACGCGCTCGGCGGCGTTGGTGGAATCATCGTCTCCGGTGTCCTCCTCGTGTCCTTCTCCGGCCTCGTGCGCCAGAGCCTGGGAGGGGGATTCCTCGTTCCGTCGCTGTTCACCCTGGCGCTGCTCGCGCTGGCAGCGCTCGCGTCGGTGGGTCTCGTCGCCCTCGTCTCCTCATGGATAGCGCTGCGGTACGTGACGACAATGGACGCCAGCCTGGCCCTCAAGGAAGGGGAATGACATGATCATCGAGGCAACGGGACTCACGAAAGAATTCGCCCGAGCCCGCGGGGGAAAGCGCCTCTTCACGGCCGTCCACCCGCTGGATATCGGCCTAGAGGAACGTCAACTGACCGTCGTTTCCGGGCACTCCGGCAGCGGAAAGAGCACCCTGGCAAACATGCTGGCCGGTATCCTCACGCCGACGGCAGGACACGTACGACTGGGCGGAACGGACCTGTACTCGCTGCGCGACGAGGAGCTCTCGCGCCTGCGCAACGAGCGCATCGGCCTCGTCCCCCAGGGGCACACGGCCCTGCGAGCCCTGACGGTCCTCAACAACGTCTTGCTTCCCTCGATCCTCTATAACAGGGGCGAGGCGCCCGACGAGCGCGCCCGCGAGCTGCTGGCCGACGTGGGCTTGAGCGACCTCGCCGATGCTGCGCCCACCGAACTGTCGGGCGGAGAGCTGCGACGTATGGCGGTCGCACGCGCCCTCCTCATGGACCCAGCCATCGTCGTCGCAGACGAGCCGACCGCCGGCCTCGATAGCGCGAACGCGACCACCGTCCTCACCCTTCTGCGCGACGCCGCCGATAGGGGAACAGCCGTCCTCGTTGTTTCCCACGAGGCCGAGGCGCAGCGCTTCGCGGACCGCAGCTACGTCATGGAGGACGGCCATCTGCGCGAGAGCTAACGGTTCGCCGTCCACCGAACACCTCAAATGTGAGGGGGCCGACCTGCCCAACATGTCTCCCGATGCGGGTAAAGCAGCGCCAACGTGGCAGACTGGCACTATGAAGTCTTTGTACGAGAACCTCAGCGAACCCGCGCCCCTGGAAGATGGCGCACTGCGAGTGATCCCGCTGGGAGGTCTCGGCG
>CAUVIG010000089.1:0-8652 GCA_963551745.1 uncultured Actinomyces sp. | reverse complement strand
TTAAGCACGCCGCCAGCGTTCGTCCTGAGCCAGGATCAAACTCTCCGAACAAAAACAAAAACGTTAAAGCCCAGAAAAACCAACCAACCAAACAAAGCCAGCCAGCAATCCCAACCAAAAACACTCAAAAACAAAAAACAGGCATAAAAAACAAACAAACAAACACACTATCGAGTTCACAAACAACACCCACACACCCCAGCACACCAAGCCAAAAACCCAGCCACCAAAGCAGTGAACCACCACCACAAACCCACAAACAAGCTCGCGGCGACAGGTGAATAATCTACCCACCCCCACACCCAAAGTCAAACCAAAACACCGTGACCCCCACCACACACAACACAAACCCCACAAACACAACGAAAAGCCAGGGTCACTTCAGCTTGCATGGGCACACAGAGTCAACGAAATGGCGGACCCGACCGCGCATCAACAGCGCGATCGGGCCCGCCAAACAGCCGAAATGACTCTCAGTTCACATCCATATCGGGCTGAACGGGGATATCCACGGTCGGAAGATCGCGCACGGCGCGGCGAACGGCCTTGGAGACGGCGGGGGCAACCCGCTTATCGAAGGCGCCGGGGATGATGTAGGAGGGCGAGAGCTCATCCTCGGAGATCACGGACGCGATAGCCACAGCGGCAACGCGCAGAACCTCGGTCGTAATCTCCTTGACCTTGGCGTCCAGGAGACCGCGGAACAGGCCCGGGAAGGCCAGAACGTTGTTGATCTGGTTCGGGTAGTCGCTGCGGCCCGTCGCGACGACGGCGGCGTACTTGCCAGCGCCGATCGGGTCGACCTCGGGCGTGGGGTTGGCCAGCGCGAAGACGATGGCGTCGTCAGCCATGGTCTCGATGTCGGCAGGGTCAAGGATGTTGCCGGAGGAGACGCCGATGAAGACGTCAGCGCCCTTGAGGACCTCCTTGAGGGAGCCGTGGACGTGGCGGGGGTTGGTCGCCTCGGCCAGGGCCTTACGGGAGGGGTGCATGCCCTCGGTCGCGTCGCCGGACAGCGCGCCGTTGCGGCCACAGCCGATGATGTCGCGCGCACCCTGGGCGAGCAGCAGGCGGATGATCGCGTTGCCGGCAGCACCAACGCCGGAGACGACAATGCGCGCATCTTCGATCTTCTTGTTCACGATCTTGAGCGCGTTGATGAGCGCGGCGAGGACGACGATCGCGGTGCCGTGCTGGTCGTCGTGGAAGACGGGAATGTCGAGCTCGGCGCGCAGGCGTTCTTCGATTTCGAAGCAGCGGGGCGCGGAGATGTCCTCCAGGTTGATGCCGCCGTAGGCGGGGGCGATGGCCTTGACGATCGAGATGATCTCTTCGGTGTCCTTGGTGTCCAGGACGACCGGCCACGCATCCACGCCGCCGAACTCCTTGAACAGGACGGCCTTGCCCTCCATGACGGGCAGGGCGGCCTCGGGGCCGATGTCGCCCAGGCCGAGCACCGCGGTGCCGTCGGAGACGACCGCGACCGTGTTGGCCTTCATGGTCAGCAGGTGGGCCTTCTGGGGCATGTCGTGGATGGCGGTACACACGCGGGCCACGCCGGGCGTGTAGGCGCGCGAGAGGTCGTCGCGGTTACGCAGCGGCACCTTGGAGTGGATCTCCACCTTGCCGCCGATGTGGCTCATGAAGGTCTGGTCGGCGACCGAATCGGCAGTCACGCCGGGCAGCGCGCCAATGGCGTCGCGTACCTCGCGGCGGTGCTCGGAATCGCGCATGTCGCACGTCAGGTCGATGATGATGCGCCCGCGGTCGGAGTCGGCCACGTCGAGGCCCTTGATCTCAGCTCCAGTCGAAGAGACTACGTCAACAATGGACGCGATGGAAGTCGTCTTCTCGTCCACTTCGATACGGTAGGAGGCGGTGTACGACGGCGATGTGCGCATGTCTGTCCTTTCGTTGGTCGCCCGGCCACAGTCGGCCCGGCTGTCCTCAAGCGCTCATCCTAGGTAACTTTCCGCTCCCCCAGGAAGGGGAAGGCCACAACGTGGACACGCGCGAACGGAGGGGACGAGGCCGGGGCGCCTCCTCGGGAGAGCGCGCACGAGGCCGGGGCTTGCAGTCCGGAGACGACGACGGGGGCCGGAATCTCATCGATCCCGGCCCCCGTGACGCTCGCGCGCAGTAGCCTCAGGCGCCGACCATCTCCATGATCAGCTCGCGCACGCGGGCAGCGTCAGCCTGCCCGCGGGTGGCCTTCATGACCGCGCCGACGAGGGCGCCGGCCGCCTGGACCTTGCCGCCCTTGATCTTCTCGACGATGTCGGGGTTGGCGTCCAGGGCCTCCTGGACGGCCGCCGTCAGGGCACCGTCATCGGAGACGACCTCGAGGCCTCGTGCCTCGACGACCTGCGTCGGATCGCCTTCGCCAGCGAGGACACCCTCGAGGGCCTGGCGCGCCAGCTTGTCGTTGATGCGACCCGCATCGATGAGACCCTGCAGCTCAGCAACCTGAGCGGGGCTGACCCCGGCCTCGTCGAGGGAAACATCGCGCTCCTTGGCGCGACGCGAGATCTCACCCATCCACCACTTGCGTGCGGAGGCAGGATCGCAGCCCGCGGCGACCGTGGCCTCGATGAGCTCGAGGGCGCCAGCGTTGATGACGTCGCGCATCTCCATGTCCGCGTACCCCCAGTCGGCGCGCAGACGGCGGCGCTTGGCGACGGGCAGCTCGGGCAGCGAGGCGCGCAGCTCCTCGACCCACTCCCGATCCGGGCGGATCGGAACCAGGTCGGGCTCGGGGAAGTAGCGGTAGTCCTCGGAATCCGACTTCTCACGGCCGGACGACGTCGAGCCGTCCTCCTCGTGGTAGTGACGGGTCTCCTGCAGGATCGTGCCGCCCTCGGACAGGATCTGAGCCTGGCGCTGCATCTCGTAGCGCACGGCGGAGGCGATGCCTCGGAAGGAGTTCACGTTCTTCGTCTCGGTGCGCGTGCCCAGTGGGGACTCCGGCGTGGGGCGCAGCGACACGTTAATGTCGGCGCGCACGTTGCCACGCTCCATGCGGGCCTCGGACACGTCCAGGGCACGGAAGATGTCGCGCAGGGCCTGCACGTAGGCGGCGGCCACCTCGGGCGCGCGCTCGCCGGCGCCCTCGATCGGACGGGTCACGATCTCCACGAGCGGCACGCCCGCACGGTTGTAGTCCACGAGCGAGTAGTCCGCACCCTGGATGCGACCATCCGCGCCACCGATGTGCGTGTTCTTGCCCGCGTCCTCCTCCATGTGCGCGCGCTCAATCTCCACGCGGAACATGGTGCCGTCCTCGAGCTCGACGTCCACGTAGCCGTCGTGAGCGATCGGCTCGTCGGACTGAGAGGTCTGGAAGGCCTTTGTCAGGTCCGGGTAGAAGTAGTTCTTACGCGCGAAACGGCAGTACTGCGCAATCTCGCAGTTCAGGGCCAGGCCGATCTTGATGGCGTACTCGACGGCCTTGTGGTTGACGACTGGCAGGGAGCCGGGCAGACCCAGCGACACGGGGGTCACGAAGGTGTTCGGGTCGCCACCAAACGCGTTGGGGGCCGCGTCGAACATCTTGGTCTTGGTGCCCAGCTCGACGTGCACCTCAATGCCGAGAACCGGGTCGAAGCGGCGCGCCGCCTCGTCGTAATCCATGAGCTCAGTCATCACTTTTCCTCCCAGTTAGCTGCGGGGCACTGACCCGCGACGTCGTCGCTGAGCGCCTCCACCAGGGACGCCACCTTGTACATGACCAGGTCGCCGCGCGCGGGGGCCAACACCTGGAAGCCGATGGGCAGGCCCTCGGAGGACACCGCGTTGGGCACGTTCACGCCGGGGATACCCGCCAGGTTCGCGGGGATCGTGGCGACGTCGTAGAGGTACATGGCCAGCGGGTCGGAGGTCTTCTCGCCGAACTTGAAGGCCGTCTCGGGGGCCGTGGGCGACACGAGGACGTCGACCTGCTCGAACACCGCGTCGAAGTCACGCTGGATGAGCGTGCGCACCTTCTGGGCACTGCCGTAGTAGGCGTCGTAGTAGCCGGCCGAGAGCACGTGCGTGCCCAGGATGATGCGGCGCTTGACCTCGTCGCCGAAGCCGGCCTCGCGGGTGGCGGCCATGACGCGCTCGGCGGTCACGGGACCCTCGGTAGGCTCAACGCGGATGCCGTAGCGCATGCCGTCGAAGCGGGCCAGGTTCGAGGAGACCTCGGCGGGCATGATCAGGTAGTAGGCGCCGAGCGAGTACTCCAGGTGCGGGCAGGAGACCTCGATGATCTGCGCGCCGGCCTCGCGCAGCTTCTCGACGGTGGCGTTGAAGGCGTCGATGACGTCCTTCTGGTAGCCATCGCCGCTCAGCTCCTTGACGACGCCGACCTTCAGGCCCTTCATGGAGCCTTCCGCGGCGACGGACTCGACGGCCTCGGTGAGCGCGGGAACCGGCTCGTTCAGGGAGGTCGAATCATTGGGGTCGTAGCCGCCGATCAGCTCGGTCAGGGCGGCCGCGTCGGCGACCGTGCGGGTGACGGGGCCGATCTGGTCCAGGGACGAGGCCATGGCCACCAGGCCGAAACGCGACACCGCGCCGTAGGTGGGCTTGGCGCCGACCGTGCCGGTCACGAACGCGGGCTGGCGGATCGAGCCGCCCGTGTCGGAGCCGAGGGCCAGGGGCACCATGTAGGCCGCGACAGCAGCGGCGGAGCCGCCACCGGAGCCGCCGGGGATACGCCCGGTGTCCCAGGGGTTCTTGGTCGCACCGAAAGCGGAGTGCTCGGTGGACGAACCCATGGCGAACTCATCCATGTTGGTCTTGCCGACGATGGGCAGGCCAGCTTCCTTGATCTTGGCGGTAACGGTCGCGTCGTATGGAGGCTCCCAGTCACCCAGGATCTTCGAGGCACAGGTGGTGCGCAGGCCGCGCGTCACCACGTTGTCCTTGACTGCGATCGGTACGCCCGCCAAGCGGTGCAGGGTCTCCCCCGCCGCGCGGCGCGCGTCCACGTCGGCCGCAGTCGCCAGGGCGCCGTCGCGGTCGACGGTAATGAATGCGTTCACGCGGTCCTCGATCGCGTCGATGCGGTCCAGGCACGCCTGGGTTAGCTCGACGGAGGTGATCTGGCCGGCGGCCAGCATGTCCGCCAGCTCGAGGGCGCTCTTCTTCAGCAGCTCGTTCATCAGTCCTCCCCCAGAATCTGCGGAACCAGGAACATGCCGTCCTGGGCGGCGGGTGCCTGTGCGAGCACCTCGTCGCGGTCCACGGTCTGCCCAATCTCGTCTTCGCGCCACACGTTGGTCAGCGGAATCGGGTGGGACGTGGCGGGAACCTCGGGCGTGGCGACCTCGGACACCTTGGAGACGGCGTCGGCGATCGCGTCGAGCTCACCCGCGAAACGCGTGATTTCCTCGTCGGTCAATGCGATGTGGGCCAGGCCCGCAACGCGGGCGACCTCGTCAGTACTAATGCGTGACATGTGTGGCATCCTACCCGTATGGCCTTTTCACAGCGACGCCAACTCACCAGGCAGACGTGGTCAATCGTCAAAAAAGCAGGAATCGCGCTGCTCGCCGCCCAGGCGGGGGCAGTCGTGACCGTGCACGCGATCGACCGCATGCGCACCGCCCGTATCCCCGGTGGCGTGCACGGTTTCCCCACCCTGCCTCCCGCCGACACACAAATCGGCGACACCGTGGCGCGCACGTACACGGAGGGAACCTCCCTGTACGCGGACATGCTGGAGGCCATCGAAGGGGCGACGCATCACATTTATTTCGAGACGTTTATCTGGCGCTCGGACCCCTGGGGCCAGCGCTTTAAGACGGCTCTGATCGACGCGGCACAGCGCGGTGTCGAGGTGTTCTGCGTGTGGGACGGTTTCGGCGTCCTCAACCAGGATCCGCGCTTCTACAAGTTCCCCGCGATGCCGAACCTGCACGTGCGCAAGTTTCCGACGCTGCGCTCGGGCTTCTTCACCCTGAACATCCGGCGCACGGGCCAGGATCACCGCAAGATCCTCGTGGTCGACGGCGAGGTCGGCTTCGTGGGCGGCTACAACATTGGTGACCCCTTCGCCAACGAGTGGCGCGACACCCACGTGCGCATCACGGGCGAGGCCGTGTGGGAGCTGGAAAACGGCTTCGTCGACTTCTGGAACCATTTCCGCCCCGCCACCTGTCCGCAGCTGCCGGATCAGGGGGCGCGCGCGTGGAGCGCGGACGTGACCGCGCAGTTCAACCTGCCGCACTACCTCCTGTACCCGATCCGCGGCATGTACATCGACGCGATCGAGCGCGCGACGAACCGCGTCCTCATCACGACGGCGTACTTCATCCCCGACCGCGAGGTCCTCGGCTCCCTGATCGCAGCAGCCCGCCGAGGCGTGCGCGTCCAGGTGCTGATCCCTGAGTACTCCAACCACATCCTGGCGGACTGGGTGGCGCGCCCCTACTACGGCGAGCTGCTGCGCGAGGGCGTGGAGATCTGGCTCTACCGTCACGCGATGGTGCACTCCAAGACGATGACGGTGGACGGGCGCTGGTCGACGATCGGCACGGCGAACATCGATCGCCTGTCGATGCGCGGCAATTACGAGGTCTGCCTGCAGTTCTTCTCGCGACCTCTCGCCGCGCGCATGGAGGAGATTTTCGCCAACGACCTGACGACGGCACGCCGCCTGACGATCGACGAGTGGGAAAAGCGCTCGATGATCACCCGCGTCGGCGAGGTGCTGCTGGGCCCCTTCGAGCCCTTCGTCTGAGCCCCGGCCAAGATCATTCGCTGTTCAATCCTGATCCCCACGTTGCTCCGCCTCAAAATTTTGACGGGCTGCTTCCTGCTCACTGTCTTTCGCTAGGGCACGGAGGATTTCGGCAGTACGCGGCCAACGCGCGTTCATTTCGCGCGCGTTCTCTCGGTAGCGCTCAGCGACAACAGCTTCTTGCATACCTCCCTCGAAGACTCCGCGAGTCGTAACACCTGTCCGATTAACACGTCCCCTGTGAAGACCTGCCTCCATCTTCGGATTCCCCAGCGATTCGATCAGGTCACGAACCTCTTCTGTAGGCCACATCCCATCCTTGCCGTCTGGGCTGCTAGCGAGTATCTCTCCTATCTGGCCGTCATAATCTCGTTCGTTCCCATCGACGCTGAGCAGTGTTCGCACGCGATCAATCCATTCCGCCAGATACGAGCCATCGATATTTCCATCTTCACAGAGCCCCGGTAAGTGTTTCCAATTATACAGAACGCTCCAGCACCTCTTCTTGTATAGACTTCGCGATTCCTCAGACATGCCCATATCATCAGTTGAGTATAGAGACTGAACAAGGCTAGCAAAGCCATCCGGATCTCTTCCTAGAGACCGGTACAGTGCATTCGCAGGCTCATGATCGAATACATAGTCAAAATATTTAAACTCCAACATCGGCAAGGCCGAATTCTCGAAATCCTCTTGCTCGAGCCAATTGAGAAGTTCAGCAACGTCATTACTGAGCGACGGGTGGTCTATCTGGTCGGAAGAACTAGCAAGCCTCGACAACGCTTCCACAACCTTTGAGACGTCCAACTCCTGTTCATCGGACGCCATCCATGCAAGCAGATGGATCGCTTGCGAAGCACATCCTTGCTCAAGAAGATGTTCGACACCCGCCACTCGATCCGCTTCTTGGATTAAGATGACACGCACATTCTCCCAGTACGTCCGAACTAATACTTGATCAAGCTGCCCAACTATTTCCCAGTATTCTTTCCCTGCAGGCAACGCAGAAACGAAACTAGTTTTAGCCTCCAACGAAAGCGAATCAGTCTTGAGAATCGAACAAACCCATTCCACCCCGCGACTTTCGGCTACACGAGTAAAGTAGGCATATGCTGCTTCCCTGAGCGCCGGTGAATCCCCTTCCAACCAAGCAAACAAGCACAAGTCATCCGCCAAATTGCTCTCACCGAGCAACCATCCAACATCATAAGGGCGTTTCACAAATTCCACAAGAAGACGAAGTTGATCCAACCCACCCCTCAAAACGACAGCAATTGCCTCAGCCTGTTTCTCATGAAGAGCATCCGAGAAACCAACGTCCGACATTGACAATCCGTTGATTGATATATCAATCCTGTCATTGAATAACCAAGCAAATTTTCGAGGATCATCGCCCGGCTCTAAAGCGGACATGACATCAACAAGCGGTTGGAGCTCCTCTGCACTGAGTGCCCAGGATGCTTGCGCGAACGCCTGATGACGCCCAACAAGGCCATTGAGGAATAAATATACCTCCAGCAACTCATCAGTATTCCAACTTGACTGAGCTACTGCTTTTCGAAATTCTTCAGATAACATCAATCGATCATGGGGAAATACATCCTCCAGCACCGAAAGCAAACTCAACCAATGATCTGCATCATATTCCGCAAGACGGACCGCTTCTATCAAAACTTTGCGAACAAACTCACCCCTTTCCCCCTCTGACGCCTGCCCCTTTTCGACCTGCCAGTCACGGTATACCGGCTCGTAAGGCACAAGAAAAACCTGTTCCAACAAAAGCACTTTTCCTAGAAGTTGCCAACCGACATTCGAATACTCTTCAAGGGCCCACTTGAGGACTGCGACTTTGTCATCACAATCTCCCGCACTAAGCTTAGCCCAACCAACAAGAACTTTTTCTGAACTATTTAAACATAGTTCAG
>CAUVIG010000088.1:0-8920 GCA_963551745.1 uncultured Actinomyces sp. | reverse complement strand
GTTCGGGGTGACGGTCAGGCCGGTCTGGCCGATCTGCTCGGATCGCGGGGCCCAGCCCTCGTCGCAGGCGACGCGGGTCGCGCCCACGGCACCACCGAGCGCATGCGCAACGGAGCGCACCAGCTCGAAGTCGCCGTCCACACCGCGGCCACCGCACACGACGGTGGAGGCGTCGGTCAGGGACACGCCTTCCTCCTCGTCGGGCACGCACGAAACAACCTGGATCGCGCTAGCCTCGGAGCTGAGCTCGACAGCCAGGGCCTGCGGGGTGAGGGCGACGGGAGAGGCCACCGGGGCCTCGTCGATGACGCCGGAGGAGATGCCGACGATCGGGGTCTGTCCCTCGAGAACGATGCGCATCGACCAGGAGCCGCCCAGGGCGGTTTTGCCGATCTGGAGGACGCCGCCGTCAAAGCCGACGGAGGAGGCGCCGGAGACCACGCCGGCCTCGGTGAGGGCGCCGACGCGGCCGGCGATCTCTCGACCTCGGTAGTCCGAGCACAGGAGCACCAGGCCAAAGCTGCCAGTCGCCAGCGCGGAAACAAGCGCGTCGGAGGCAACGACCGAGGAACGCGCGGCGTCACCCAGGTCGGCGTGCAGCAGCTGGGTCGCGCCGAGCTCGGACAGCGCAGCCACGTCGGGGGCGGCGGCCAGGGAGAGCGCGACAACGTCGGCGGAGGTCAGGGACGCAGCCAGCGTGACAGCCTGTCGGGCCAGGGGCGTCAGGTGCTCGCCCGCCTGATCGGCCAGGACGAGAATCGGGGAACTCATCTGCTGCGTCATGTCACTTCACCACCGAAAGAATGTAGTCGGCCAGAGCGCGCCCGCCCTCGCCGGCGTCCTGAATGATCGTGCCAGAGCCGTCGCGGGTCTTTTCCTCACCGTGGGTGACGGCGGTCAGCGCGCGGCGCATGACGAGGGTTTCGCCACCGGGAACCTCAACGAGGTCGTCGATGCCCCACTGGTCCAGCGGCTTCTTGCGGGCTGCCTTCATGGCGGCGAAGGCCGGGTAACGCGGCTCGTTGATCTGGTCGGTCACGGAGACGACGGCGGGCAGCACGGCGCGCACTGTCTCGGTGTAGCCGTCGACGGCGCGCTCGATGGTCACGGCGCCACCCTCAACGCTCAGGGAGCGCGCCAGGCCGAGCAGCGGCATGTGGGCCTTGGTGGCCAGGGCAGCGGGCAGCATGGAGGTCATCGCGTCCAGCGAGGCCATGCCGGTGAGCACCAGGTCGACGGGGCCGCACTCCTGCGCAATCTTCGCGATCGCCACGGACAAAACGGAGGCGGTAGTGATGACGTCGGAGCCCTCGAGGAACTCGTCGGAGACGATGTAGGCGCGGTCTGCCCCCATCTGCAGGGCGCGCATGAGGGAGTCCTCAGCGTCCTCGGGGCCCATCGTCAGCGCGACGACCTCGGCCTCGCGACCCGCGTCCTCTTCGGATTCCTTGAGCTGAACGGCAGCCTCGATGGCGTTCTCGTCCAGTTCGTTGAGCACATCGTCCTCACCGCGCACCAGGCGGCCGCCCTCAAAACGGCGTTCGGACTGCATGTCGGGGACATGCTTCACACACACGACAATTCTCATGACTTCTAGCGTGCCACATTCCGAGCGTCACGCCCATATATATGAGGGTCGCCTCACCAGCGCGTGCCGCTGTTCATACCCTGAGCCCACCCCCTAATCCGACTGCTTAATTAACGGTCACGTATGATGGATGATGGCTGCATCTATCAGGCTATGGTGCAGCCAATAAACTGTAAGAAAGAGGCACTTTTTTATGTCCGAGCGTTCCGGCTCGTCCAGCGTCCCCACCGTGCGCGTCACCGAACCTAATCCCGTTCCCACCCGTCTGGGGGTTTTCCCGTCGGGCGACGGGCTCGATGTCGCCGTGGTCGCTAGGGCCGCCTCCAGCGTGGACATGTGCATCTTCGACGAGGCTGGGGCTGAGACCCGCTTCGCACTGCTCGGCCCGAAGACGGGCATCTGGCACGGCCACATCCCCGGATACGGTGCGGGCACCCGCTACGGTTTCCGCGTGCACGGCACCTGGGATCCGGACGGCGGCCAGTTCTACAACTCGCATAAGCTCCTCCTCGACCCCTACGGCCGAGGCGTGGACGGCGTCGTGGACATGAAGCCTGCGGTCTACGCGCACTGCGTGGATGAGGACCTCTACCCCTCGGAGTATCCGCTGCGCCGCTCCCCCATCGACTCCGCGCCGTATATGCCGCGCTCGGTCGTCGTGGAGCCCTCCTTCCCGATCGCGCCGCAGCCTCACATTCCGTGGGAGACCACCGTCATCTACGAGATCCACGTCAAGGGCTTCACGAAGAACATGCCCGGCGTGCCTCCGGAGCTGCGCGGCACCTACGCGGGCCTGGCTCACCCGGCCTCCGTGTCCTACCTGAAGGATCTGGGAGTCAGCGCCGTCGAGTTGCTGCCCGTCCACGCCAAGTGCGACGAGCCTTTCCTCACCGAACGTGGCCTGACGAACTACTGGGGATACTCAACCCTCTCCTTCTTTGCCCCCGAACCTTCCTACGCGACCGAGGCCTCGCGCGAGCGCGGCGCCCAGGCCGTCGTCGACGAGTTCCGCGGCATGGTCTCGCTCCTGCATCAAGCGGGTATCGAGGTCATTCTCGACGTCGTCTACAACCACACGTGCGAGGGCGGCGACGCCGGTCCGTCCCTGTCCTGGCGCGGCCTCGACTCCGACATGTACTACCGTCACACCTCCTCGCGTCCGGTCCAGACGATCGACGTGACCGGCACGGGCAACACGGTCAACATGGATCATCCAAAGTCCATCCAGATGGTGATGGACTCGTTGCGCTACTGGATGCGCGAGATGGGCGTGGATGGCTTCCGCTTCGACCTGGCGGCCACGCTCGGCCGTTTCTCGACGGGCTTCAGCCCCATGCACCCGCTCCTCATCGCGATGGCGACGGACGAGGTCCTGGCCCACGCGAAGCTCATCGCCGAGCCGTGGGACGTCGGCCCGGGCGGCTGGCAAACAGGTAACTTCCCCGTCCCCTTCTCCGAGTGGAACGACCACTACCGCGGCGCCCTGCGCAACTTCTGGCTGGCGGACGTGCGCGCCCAGGCTTCGGGCCATGTCGTCTCCGGTCCGAACGATCTGGCGACCCGCCTATCCGGCTCCCAGGACGTCTTCGAACACGGCCTGGGCCGTCTGCGCGGTCCCCGTGCCTCGATCAACTTCGTGACTGCCCACGACGGCTTCACACTCGCGGACCTGACCGCCTACGACCGCAAGCACAACACGGCGAACCTGGAGAACAACCGCGACGGGTCGGACGACAACCGCTCGTGGAACCACGGTGTGGAGGGAACGCTTGCTTCGAACGGCACGCACCCGAACGCCGACACCCCCTACGCAATTCTCTCCGACATGACGATCGCCGACCTGCGGACCCGCTCGCAGCGCAACATCCTGGCCACCATGTTCGTCTCTTCGGGCACGCCGATGCTGACGGGCGGCGACGAGTTCGGCCGCACCCAGTACGGCAACAACAACGCATACTGCCAAGACGACCCGATCTCCTGGGTCGACTGGGACCTGGCCGAGAGCCAGCACGCGCAGATTGACGCCGTCTCCTGGCTGATCGCCCTGCGCAAGGCCCACCCCGTTCTGCGTCCCGACCGCTTCGCGACCGGCACCCCTCACAACGGTGACACGATCGCCGACCTGTCCTGGTACACCGCCCAGGGCACGCCCATGCCGGACTACGGCTGGACGGACTGGCGCCACCGCACGTTCCAGATGCTGCGCTCGGGCGTGAAATGGAGCGATCGCGACGCGCTCATCATCATCAACGCCAACCTGGATAGCGCGGAGGTCACCCTGCCCGCAGGCCACGACCTGGACTGGCTCGTTGCCTACTCGACCGTGTGGGCCACGCCCTCCGAAGGCGGCGTCGGCTCCACGCTCGACCCTGCCGAGCTTTCTCTCGAGGTCGAGCACGTGACCCCGCGTTCGACGCTGACGATCGAACCCCTCTCCGTCACCATCCTGCTCTCTGACGTGGCGTTCCAGCCCGAGAGCTGACCTCTCTTCCATTCCCCCGTCACTCACACATTGGATAGGATTCACGCATGACTCGCAGTGAAGATGCCCTGGAAACCGCAACCTCCGATGCCTCGCTGGCCCGCTCGAAGGCCCGCAGCGCCGAGATCGACCTGGCGATCGACCAGGACCCCTCGCGTTTCCGCATCCTCACGGGTGACCGCCCGACCGGCCACCTGCACCTGGGCCACTACTTCGGCACGCTGCGTAACCGCGTACTGCTGCAGAACCGCGGTGTTGAGACCTGGGTTCTGGTCGCCGACTACCAGGTGATCACCGACCGCGACGGCGTGGGCCCGATCCGTGAGCGCGTCCTCGGCCTCGTCGCCGACTATCTGGCCGCGGGCATCGATCCCGAGCGTTCCACGATCTTCAATCACTCGGCGGTTCCGGCCCTTAACCAGCTGCTGCTGCCTTTCCTCTCCCTGGTCACCGAGTCGGAGCTGCACCGCAACCCGACCGTGAAGGCCGAGCTGGAGGCGACCGAGGGCCGCGCGATGACGGGCCTCATGCTGACCTACCCGGTCCACCAGGCCGCCGACATCCTCTTCTGCAAGGCGAACATCGTGCCCGTGGGCCAGGACCAGCTCCCCCACCTTGAGCAGGCTCGCCTGATCGCTCAGCGCTTCGACAAGCGCTACGGCCGTGCCACCCCCGAGCGCCCTGTGTTCCCCCGCCCCGAGGCCCTCCTCTCCGAGGTCCCGCTGCTGCTGGGCACGGACGGCCAGAAGATGTCCAAGTCGCGCGGCAACACGATCGAGCTGCGCATGAGCGCCGACGAGACCGCGAAGATCCTCAAGAAGGCGAAGACCGACGCCGAGCGCCGCATTACCTTCGATCCCGAGGGTCGCCCCGAGGTCTCCAACCTCCTCATGCTGGCCTCCCTGGCCACCGGCGAGGCCCCCGAGGCGATCGCGGACCGCATCGGAGACGCGGGTGCCGGTATGCTCAAGTCCCTCGTCACCGACTCTCTCAACGAGATGCTCGCCCCCCTGCGTGAGCGTCGCGCCGAGCTCATCGCAAACGAGGACTACCTGCTGTCCATCCTGCACGCCGGCAACGAGCGCGCGAACGAACAGGCCGATCAGACCCTGTTTGAGGTCCGCACGGCCATGCAGATGATCTACTGATCCCACACCTTTCTGGAGATACTCATGGCATACAACCAGTTCCCCGAGCACCCCGACGACTCCGTCGGCGCATGGATGCTCACCCTGTTCCTGGTCAGCATCCCGGTGGTCGGCTTCATCTATCTGCTGGTGCTCGCACTCGGTTCGGGCGCCTCGCCTGCAAAGCGCAATTTCGCGCGCGCCATGTTCGTCTGGCAGATCATCGGGGTCGTCGCGACGATCTTGATCTTCGTGCTGTTCGGCGGCGCGATATTCGCCGGACTGCAAAACAGCGGCAGCTGAGCATCTCGTTCATTGATGGAGGGTAGTTCCTGGACATCCAGGAACTACCCTCCATTGTTTGCTCTGAATATCCGCCCTTTCGGACGACAGTTGAAATCTTGACTGATCATGTGGACATTGGTTCCAACGCCGAGGCTTAAGCCTGACTTTCATGCACGCACATCCATAGGCTAGTGTGGGTTTCGTGAGCGAGAAACTGTTGCCCCGTATCCCGATCATCGAAGTGTTCCCCGTCATCGAAGACGGCACGCTTCCCGCCAAGGCGACCGAAGGCGAACCTTTCCCCATTCGCGCGACCGTGTTCCGCGAAGGACGCGACGCATTCGCCGCCGAGGCCGTCCTGCTGCGCCCGGACGGAGGTGAATACTCCCGCACGCGCATGGTGGACATTGCCCCCGGCCTCGACAGGTACGAGGCCTGGGTGGCCGCCGACGTCCCCGGCACGTGGTCTTTCCGCGTAGATTCCTGGTCGGATCCCTACGCAACCTGGCGTCATGACGCCACCGTGAAGGTCGGCGCCGGCGTCGACGTCGAGCTCATGCTTGAGGAAGGCGCCCTCCTCATGGAGCGCGCAGCCGAAGGCACCGCCTACGGCAACCCCTCCCAGAAGCGCCCCCCGGCCTCGGACATTGACGTCCTGACCGACGCGGCGCGCCGCCTGCGCGACACCAGCCATTCCGCCCAGCAGCGCCTCTCCGCGGGCATCTCCTCGCGCGTACGCCTGATCTTCCGCGACCACCCGCTGCGCGACCTGCTGGACTCCTCCCGCGTCTACCCACTCGACGTGGCCCGCACCAAGGCCCTGGCGGGCGCGTGGTACGAGATCTTCCCGCGCTCGGCGGGCGCCTTCCAGCGCCCCGACGGCACGTGGGTCTCCGGTACGCTCGCAGGCGCCGCCGAGGACCTGCCGCGCATCGCCGATATGGGCTTCAACGTCGTCTATCTGACCCCGATCCACCCGATCGGCACGACGCACCGCAAGGGTAAGAACAACTCCCTGGAGGCTGCTCCCGGCGACCCGGGTTCGCCCTACGGCATCGGCTCCCCCGAGGGTGGCCACGACGCCATCCATCCCGAGCTTGGCGACTTCGCCGACTTCTCCCGCTTCGTCGAGCGCGCCCGAGGCCTCGGCCTGGAGGTTGCTCTCGACCTGGCCCTCCAGTGCTCCCCCGACCACCCGTGGGTGAAGGAACACCCGCAGTGGTTCACGACGCGCGCCGACGGCACCATCGCGTACGCGGAGAACCCGCCGAAGAAGTACCAGGACATCTACCCCCTGAACTTCGACAACGACCCGGAGGGCATCTACCAGGCCGTGCGCGACGTCATCGAGCTGTGGATCAACCACGGCGTGACGATCTTCCGCGTCGACAACCCGCACACGAAGCCCATCCCCTTCTGGGAGCGCCTCCTGGCCGACATCAAGGCGCAGTACCCGGGCACGATCTTCCTGGCCGAGGCCTTCACGCGCCCCGCCATGATGCGCACGCTCGGCGCAATCGGCTTCGACCAGTCCTACACCTACTTCGCGTGGAGGACCGCCAAGCAGGAGATCGAAGAGTACCTGCGTGAGGTCTCCGAGGAGACGGCCCACCTCATGCGCCCGGCCTTCTGGCCCACGACGCATGACATCCTGACCCCGCAGATGTGGGACGGCGGCACCGCGATCTTCGCTATCCGCGCGATGCTTGCCGCCCTGGGCGCGCCCACGTGGGGCATCTACTCAGGCTACGAATTCGTGGAGAACGAGCCGCGCGGCACCTACCAGGAGCCCAACAACAACGAGAAGTACGAGTTCCGCCCGCGCCGCTGGGAGGACGCCGAGCCGATCGGCATCTCGCGTCTGTTCACGCTGCTCAACGCAGCGCGAGCCAAGCACCCCGCGCTGCGCCAGCTCCACCAGATCCGCATCCACCCGACATCCTCGGATCGCCTCATCGCGTTCTCGCGTCAGGTGCCCGGCAAGTTCACGGCAGACGGCAAGCCCGACACCGTCATCTGCGTAATCTCCCTGGATCCGCACCACGGCGTGGATGCCTCGGTCGAGCTCGATCTGGAGGCGATGGGCCTGGCTACCCCAGGTGGCCACATTACGGTCGTCGACGAGCTGGACGGACGCTCCTACGTGTGGGGCTCGTCCAACTGGGTGTCGCTGTCCCCCGTGACGCGCCTGGGCCACGTCTTCAAGGTCGAGCCCGCCCACTCTTCGCCCTGGGCGCACTCCTAAAGTGCCTTGTGTGCCCGGCGGTAACACGTTGTACCGCCGGGCGCACGACACCCCTCCATAACCCCCGCCAATATGAGACTCGGCTCCCTTTTTTGCCGCTCAGACGTTAGACTTATCAGCACCAGTGAACTGAGCAGTTCACCCTTCTGGAGTAAGGAAAATCCATGAGCTTCGAACACACGCCGATCCCGGTCAGTGACGACATTCTCGACGCCGTTGCCTCAGGCTCCTACTACTCGCCCCACTCCGTGCTGGGCGCCCACCTCGGTGACGACGGCGTCACCATCCGCGTCATCGCGCACCTGGCAGACGCGGTTGACATCATCACCCCCAGCGGCGCCTACGCTGCCACACACGAGCGCGGCGGCATCTGGGTCGCGGCCCTGCCCTGCAAGGAGATCACCGCCTACCGCATGTCCGTCACCTACGGCGAGGACACGACCGTGCGCGACGATCCCTACCGTTACCTGCCCACCCTGGGTGAGATGGACACCTACCTAATCTCCGAGGGCCGCCACGAGGACCTGTGGAAGGTCCTAGGCGCACACGTGAAGACCTACACCGACGAGCTGGGCGAGACCACCGGCACCGCCTTCGCCGTGTGGGCACCCAACGCCCGCGCCGTGCGCGTCGTCGGCGAGTTCAACTACTGGGACGGCACGCAGACCTCCATGCGCTCGCTGGGCTCGTCCGGCGTGTGGGAGATCTTCGTCCCCGAGGTAGGCGTCGGCGCCCGGTACAAGTTCGAGATCCAGGGCCCCGGCGGCAACTGGTTCCAGAAGGCCGACCCGCTGGCCCGCGCCACCGAGATCCCCCCGGCCACGGCCTCGGTTGTCACCGACTACTTCCACGAGTGGACCGATCAGGAGTGGATGCAGGCGCGCCGTGAGCGCAACATCCACGACGGTCCCATGTCCATCTACGAGGTCCACGCGGGCTCTTGGCGTCAGGGCCTGGGCTACCGTGAACTGGCCGACGAGCTGGTCCCCTACGTCAAGCAGATGGGCTTCACGCACGTGGAGTTCATGCCGCTGGCCGAGCACCCCTTCGGCGGCTCGTGGGGCTACCAGGTAACCTCCTACTACGCGCCCTCCTCGCGCTACGGCACCCCGGACGACTTCCGCTACCTGGTGGACGCCTTCCACCGCGAGGGCATCGGCGTCATCCTGGACTGGGTCCCCGCCCACTTCCCC
>CAUVIG010000087.1:0-8951 GCA_963551745.1 uncultured Actinomyces sp. | reverse complement strand
TCTTGGAGGACTTGTAGGAGCAGTGCTCGGACCACATGACGGAGTACATGGCGAGCTCGGCGTTGGTGGGTCGGCGCCCGAGGATGTCGCAGATGCGCTGGTATTCATCCTCTTTGAGGCCGAGTTCCTTCCAGGGCATGTCCTGGCCGGGGGTCGCGGCGGCGTTCTCGACGGTGTCGGGCAGCTCGGGGGTGTTTTCGGAGGTCATTCGTGTTTCCATTCGAAAGGTCTGGGATGAGGCCGGGGCTCCCTCACGCTGGAGGGCGCGGTGGCGTCGTCAGCCGACGAGGGATGCGAGGACGGAACGGAAGATGCCCAGGCCGTCGGTGCCGCCGTGGTGGCTGGCGCCGTCGGGGCCGAGGGAGAGCGGGCCGAAACCGGCCTCGGTCGCATGCTCGGGGTGGGGCATGAGGCCGACGACGTTGCCTGCGGCGTTGGTGACGCCCGCGATGTCGTTGGCGGAGCCGTTGGGGTTGAAATCGACGTAGCGGAACACGACGCGGCCTTCGCCCTCGAGTCGTTCGAGCTCGGCGGGGGACGCCTGGAAGTTGCCTTCACCGTTCTTGAGGGGGACGGTGATGGTGTCGCCGGCGCTGTAGGCGCGCGTCCACGCGGTGTCCGCGTTCTCGATGCGCAGCACCTGGTCGCGACACAGGAACTTCTGGTGGTCGTTGCGGATGAGCGCTCCGGGCAGCAGGTGGGACTCGCACAGGACCTGGAAGCCGTTGCAGATGCCCAGGACGGGCAGGCCTCGTCCGGCCTCGCGCACGATCTCACTCATGACGGGAGCGGTAGCCGCGATGGCGCCGCAGCGCAGGTAGTCGCCGTAGGAGAAGCCACCGGGGATGACAACGGCGTCGACGCCGTGCAGGTCGGCATCCTTGTGCCACAGGGACACAGCCTGCGCGCCGGCGATCTCAACCGCGCGGGCGGCATCGCGGTCGTCGAGGGTACCGGGGAAGGTGACGACTCCGACGCGCCTCACTGCACGCCTCCCGCGTAACGGGCGTCGGCCTCGTCGATGGCCTCGACGCGCACGACGTCCTCGATGATCGGGTTGGACAGGACCTCTTCGGCGGCCTTGCGGGCCTGGTCCAGGAGCTCGTCGGTAACGGGACCGTCCACGCTCAGGTGGAAGCACTTACCCTGGCGCACGGCCTCGAAGCTCGTGATTCCGAGCCTGGGCAGCGCCGAACCGACAGCCTTACCCTGGGGATCCAGGATCTCCGGCTTCGGCATCACTTCCACGATGATTCGCCCCACGGCGTTCCTCCTTATGTTGTTGGTGAGGATCCCGCCGTGCATCTTGCCCGGCGGGCAAGTCTGTTCACAGGATGGGGTCCGACCCGGTGAGTCGGCGGTATGCCTCGACGTAGCGCGCGGCGGTCGCGGCGGCCACGGATTCGGGCAGCGCGGGCGGATTGGCGCCCGAGGCGCGGTCCCAGCCGGACTGCTCGGAGACCAGCCAGTCGCGCACGTACTGCTTGTCGAAGCTGGGTGCGACCTGGCCCTCCACCCACTGGTCGGCGGGCCAGAATCGCGAGGAGTCCGGCGTGAGGATCTCGTCCGCGAGCACAAGCGCACCCGTGGTCACGTCGATGCCGAACTCAAACTTGGTATCCGCAATGATGATGCCGCGCTGCGCGGCGATGTCACGGGCGGCCCGGTACAGGGCGATCGACAGGTCGCGGATCGCGACCGCGAGTTCCTCGCCGATGCGCTCGACGGTCTGCTCGAAGGTGATGTTCTCATCGTGCTCGCCGACCTCGGCCTTCGCGGCCGGCGTGAAGATCGGCTCCTCAAGGCGCGAGGCCTCGGTCAGGCCATCGGGCAGCTTGATACCGCACACGGAGCCAGACTCACGGTACTCGGCCAGGCCGGAGCCGGTCAGGTAGCCGCGCACCACGCACTCAATCGGGATCATGTGCAGGCTGCGGCACACGACCGCGCGCCCGTCGACCTCGGCGGGCACCGTAAAGCGCGTGGGCTTGGCGCCCTCCAGGGCGCGCGAGGCCTCGGCCGGCGCCTTCGTGCCGACGGCCAGCAGGTGGTTTTCCACGAGGGGACGCAGCTGACCCATCCACCAGATGGCGAGCTGGTTGAGGACCACACCCTTGCCGGGGATCAAAGTGGGCAGCACGTAGTCGTAAGCGCTGATGCGATCCGAGGTCACCATGAGGAGCGCCTCCGGTCCCGCCTCCGCGTGACGTGGGGGGCCCGCCGGGGTGGCGGTCTGCGGCGCGGGGCCGACCACGGCCTCGTCGGGAGCGTAGATGTCGCGAACCTTGCCCGCGCTCAGTGGGGTCCAGCCGTGGAGTGTGGCGGTCATGATACTCCTCAGAGGGTTGTCAGTCGAGGGTGACGGCCAGGTCGGCGGGCCACGTCGCGATGTCGCTGCGGTGGTGTTCCCCGTCGAAGTGGATGAGGTCGACGCCCCGATAGGCCAGGGCACGTGCCTCGTCGAGCGTGGCCGCGCGGGCAACGACGTCGAGGACTCGGCCACCGGAGTTTACCAGCGCGTAGGTCGGTTCGAAACCGCAGCATCCGGCCGCGACGTCGGTCGGATCGTCGGTGATCTCCTCGGAGGTGCCGGCGTGGATGACGTGGACGCCGTCGAGCTCCTCGGCCGCTTCGATACCGGTGATCTCATGTCCGGTATCCGTGGGGCCCGGGTAGCCGCCCGAGGCCATGACGACCGTGACGGCGGCATCCTCGCTCCAGACGGGGGCGGGGGTCTTCGCCAGTGTGCCGGTCGCGGCTGCGTACAGGATGGGGGCCAGCGGGGAGTCGAGGCGCTCAAGGACCGCCTGGGTCTCCGGGTCGCCGAAACGCACGTTGAACTCGACGACGCGGATGCCCTTCGAGGTCATCGCGAGGCCGCAGTACAGGAGGCCGCGGAAGGGCGTGCCGCGACGCGCCATCTCGGAGACGACGGGCTGGGCCACCTTGTCGACGATGCGCTGCGTGGCCTCTTCGGGGAGCCACGGGAGGGGCGTGTATGCGCCCATGCCACCCGTGTTCGGACCCTCGTTGCCGTCGCCCACGCGCTTGAAGTCCTGCGCGGGCTGCAGCGGTACGACGGTGGCGCCGTCGGCGAAGCAGAAGAGGGAGACCTCGGGGCCGTCGAGGTAGTCCTCGATGACGACCGCTCCCCCGTCGCGCGACAGGCAGGCGCGCGCATGCTCCAAGGCCTGGGTGCGGTCGGTGGTCACGACGACACCCTTGCCGGCGGCAAGCGCGTCATCCTTCACGACGTAGGGGGCACCCAGATCGTCGAACGCGGCCTCGACCTCGTCCATCGTGGTGCACGTGAAGGCGCGAGCCGTGGCCACGCCGGCATCGGCCATGACCTGCTTCGCGAAAGACTTGGAGGCCTCGAGGCGCGCCGCGGCCTTCGTGGGGCCGAAGACGGGGATTCCGTAGTCCAGCACCGCGTCCGCGACGCCCGCGACAAGCGGGGCCTCGGGGCCGACGACCACGAGGTCGACGTTCTCCGAAGTGGCGCGACGGACGACGTCCTTCGGATCCAGGGGATCCATGGTCAGGGAGCGACCCAGCTGCTCCAGCGCGGGATTACCCGCCTGGACGACCAGCGAAACGGGATGCTCGGGGGTGGACGTTCGTACAAGCGCGCGGGCGATCGCGTGTTCGCGACCCCCGTTACCAACGAGAAGAACCTTCACGATTCAAGCCTATCGGTGTTTGGTGGCCTCCCGGGCCACCGTGGTGTTTTATGGGTGCACGTCACAGCGAAAGTGAGACGGGCTTGCAGCCCTCACCAGGCGCCGTTCGGGTTGCCGCTGCGGCGATCATCCTTCTTGTCGCGCTGGTCCTTATTGCGCTGATCATTCTTGTTCTGCAGCTCCTCGCGTCGCTGCTTCTCACCCGGGGTCTCACCCTCGTAGGGGTTCTGCGAGGGGCTCGGGCTGGGACTCGGGTTCGTCTGCTGATCCTTCGCCCCCTTGTCCTGCTGGTCCTTCTGTTGGTCCTTCTGCTGGTCGCCCTGCTCCTCGGACTGCTCCTCAGCCTTCTGCTTCTTATCCTCGACGCGTTCCTTGTTCTGGTCGGCAGGGTTATCGGACTGGTTGCCAGACTGCTGCTGATCGCCGGACTGGTTCTGGTTACCCGACTGGTCCTTGTTGTCGGACTGGTCCTTGTTGTCGGACTGGTTCTGGTCGGACTGGTTCTGGTCGGACTGGTTCTGGTCGGAGTTGGAGGCCGTCTGACAGGGGGCGACCATGTCTTCGGCTTCCTGGTAGGTAGCCGCGGCACCTGCATACGAACCGGCGGCTACCTGCGCGTCACCCTGAATCTCGATGCCGATAGCGAGGTTGACGCGAACGCGGCATTCGTAGGAGAAGGGCTCGAGTCGACCGGGCTTGACCTCGGTGGCCTTGGGGACGAGGTCGAAGGCGGTACGCAGCTCCGTCACGCCCTCGTCAGTCTGCCCCTGACGCACGAGAGTGGTACCGCGGTTATAGTGCGCGACCCAGCGCTCGATACCGATCTTCGTCCACGCCATCTGGCCCTCGTATCCCGCCTGGGCGACGTCGTATTCCTCCGCCTTCCAGTGGCTCAGGGATGAGCGCGACCAGAGCGAGAGGCCAATCAGGTACGCGGCGACGGTCAGCACAATGACAAGGATCGGGATGGAGTACCACAGGGGACGCAGTGCCCGCGGATTGCGCTCGATCTTCTGCTTACCCGACGAGGCCTTGGTGAGCTTCGCACGAACGGAGGGGTCAACGGGATCGACCTGGGGCGCACCAAAGGGGAGGAGGTCTGCGTCAGACTGCGGGTTCTCAGATGGCATGGGAGTTCCTCAACTGTTGGGCGCGCAGCGCCAGCGTGGCGCCCTCCCACGCGAGGAGACCCCCGAGAAGGAGCGCGAAAGGCCAGATGATGTAGCGATACGTGTCTTTCAGGTTGCGCGTCTCGGCGAGCGTCGTCGCCTTGTCGAGCACGGATCGCGCGTGCGATTCGATCGCCGACTTGTCGGGCGAGTGCACGTAGTCGACGCCCACGCGAGAGGCGACATCCGCGAGGGCGGCCTCGTCAATCTTCGAAATGGCGATTGGGTTATCGGGCTGCGAGGCATCGTGGATGTACTCGGGTTCACCGCCGCTCTGGGAGCCACGGTCGCCCAGGCGCAGCACCCTCATGGGGCCGCCTTCCTTGGTGCCGTAACCAAGGACAAGGCCGCCGTCGATGTTCTCCTTGACGGCATCCCAGTCGCTGGGATCACCTGAGGGCGCACTGGTCCAGTGGTCCTGGTTGGAGGTCTCGCCGTCGGAGAAAACAAAGAGGGCGCGCACGTTCTGGGGGTGGCGTTCCTTGTTCTTCTTCAGGAGCTTGGCGAGGTCTTGGGCGGGTCGGTTCACCGACGATCCCTGGGAGGAGCTGGAGAGCTCGCGGTCGAAGGAATCCATGTACGAGACGACCGCGGAGGCGTCGGAAGTCAGCGGCAGGTCCGTGTGGACCCTCGAGTCCCAGGACATGATGGAGAAGCGCGAGCCGGTAAGGATGTTCATCATGATCGCGACGTCGTTGCGCACGCCGTCGATCCGGGGCTTACTGCCATCCCAGTCCTCGGCGGCCATGGATCCGGTGCGGTCGATGACGAAGTAGACCTCGAGGGTCGAGGTCACTTCCTGGGCCTCGCCGGGGATCGACGGGCCTGCGCCCATGATGATGACTGTGACGACGATGAGGAAGCGACGCAGGACGTCCATGACGTGGCGGCGGGTGGCGCGCTTGGCCGACAGGAACACGAAGATCGCGCCGAGGACCGCGATGATGCCCAGGAGGGCCAAGTGAAAGACGGGACGAAAAATCATGTCAGAGCCTCCCGAACGCCAGCAGACCAAGCAGGGACACAACGCCGACGAGTGTCCACCCCAAGGCGGCGCCGGGCCGGTCCGTCTCGATCATCTTTCCAGCGGAGTCGAGTTCTTCTTTCTGTTCGGCTTCGATCTGGCGCACCACGCTATCCACCGCCGACGGGGACGAGGCATCGTAGAAGTCACCACCGGTCTTGCGTACCTCGTCACGCAGCTCGATGGCCTCGCGGCTCAGGCTGATATCCGATCCCGGATACAGGGCGGTGACCGTCACTCCCTGGCTCTTCGCGAACTCGATCGCCTCGCTCAGGTCGTAGATGCCGTCGCCGTACACCTCGTTGTCGGTGGCCAGCAGGATCGTGCGGGAGCGCTGCTTGTCGTTATGGTCGAAGCCCATGACGCACGAGGCCAGACCGTCGCCGACGATCGATGAGACCTCCTGGTTCTCGTCCAGGACGGGCGTCAGGTAGTCGATGAGTTCCTGCGTCACGGATACCCGAGTGCCAATGCGCGTGAAGCCGGTGTCGATCGTGTCCGACATTTCCTGGAGAACGTCGGTGGCCATGTCGTAGTCATCGGTGAGCGGGAACATCGTCATCGAGTAGGCGTCCCACAGCTGCAGCGAGATTCTCTCACCCTCGAAGTGGGAGATGATTTGCCGGAAGGCCTCGCCGATCTTCGAGTCGTAGGGCAGCATCGATCCAGATGAGTCCAGGCACAGGACGATGTCGCGGCTCGCGGATTTGTCGTGCTTGACGTAGCGGTCGACGGGCGCGCCCGCCGACACGGAGGTCGCGATGACAGCGATCAGGAAGCAGATGAAGGCCATAGCCAGCGAGGCGCGCGTGCGACGCACGAGCGCCTGGTACTTCGGCAGGCCCCGCAGGTAGCCGGTGTTGGCAACCCACCCCTTCTTGCCCGAGCGCACGCCGGCGCGACGCGCGAGCATCCAGCCGACGACCGTCGCGATCGCGACGACCGCCAGGACGACGGGGATCAACCACCAAAACCTCATACGTTCACCGCCTCCACGGCCATGGTCAAGACGTTCGTGACGGCATCGTGAGAGGGCTGCCCCTGCGGGATGTCATCACCCGAGAAACTGGGGATTTCACAGGCCTGCAGCACGTCGGCCAGGCCCGGCCACACGGGGACTAGCTCGCGCACCTCGGATACGGTTGCGACCTCGAGGTCTCGGCCCGTTCGCTCGGTACCGAGGGCACGCATGAGGCCTGCGAGGGCGAGGTGCACGCCGCGCGCATCCAGGTCGCCGTCGGCGTAGCGGTCGGCAATCTGATCGATGTACGTGAGGTACTTCTTGCGGCGGGCATCCGTGATCGTCTGGAGTTCCATGACCTCGCCGATGCGCGAGGTCCACCAGCGCCACACGCTGTACAGGATCCACCCGACAACACCGACGATCAGCACGACTCCCAGGATCCACATCCAGTGTGGGTAGATGACGGGGTCCGTGAGGCTCTCACTGAGGTTACCGGACATTGCGGTGCCTTTCGCCTGGGGATAGCATGCATCGGACGCGATCGGTGTTGGGCACAGCCGTCGCTCGTCGTGTCATTACGCCCTTCTTCCCCGTCTTTTTCGAGGCGTCGGCCGTGACCATTAGTGTCCTGGCAATACCGACGCCGCGTTCACCTGATTGTGCCACGACGGGCGCGATAGTGCTAATGCCGCGCCAACCCGAGGCTGGGGGGCGAGCCCGAGCGCGGGATCTAATCGGCGGAGTTTTCTCTCACTCGTTCAGTTTTTGGGCGCTTCTTCGGGCGCGGAGGGTAACCGGAGCGCCAGATGTACAGACCGATCAATGAGATTCCCGCCAGGAGGCCGACGGCCCACCAGGGGAAGCCGGGGATGTCGGGGGGGGCGCCGGCGGCGTCGATGTCACGCTGGGGTGTGGGGTAGACGCGCTCGCCGGTGATGAGGATGCGGTGAGTGTTGATACCCAGGGGCGTGCAGGTCACGAGCGTGGCGAGGTCTCGGCCCGGTTCGGAGCGCAGGGCTTCGGTCTCGCCGGGGTCGACGACCTTCTTGTCGAAAACTCTGTAGGTGAGGACCTCACCAAAGACTTCGAAGGTGAAGGTGTCGCCGACCTGGACCTTGTCGAGGTCGGTGAACATGCGCGCCTCGGCGAGCCCGCGGTGCCCGGTGACGACGGTGCGCTGCCCCTGCCCTCCGACTGGAAGCGACGTTCCCTCGAGGTGTCCGAGGCCGCGCAGGAGCGTCTCATCGTCGGTCCCGTGGTAAATGGGCAGGTCGATGTCGGCGGCGGGAACCTTGAGCCTGCCCATGAGTCCGGAAGAGTCAACGGAAAGGATCGTGTTGTAGTCGAGGCTGGCGTCCTCCGTTGTGCCGTCACCGGTGGGCACGTTGGAATTGGCCTGGAGGACGGCTCCCGCACTCAGGGCGTCGTTGTAGCGGTGGGCGAGGGAAAGCTGTTCCTGGGCGGAGGGATCGGCGTTCCTCACGGAGTCCGTGTATTGGGAGATGATCTGGGATTGGTTGTATTGAACGATCCACGCGGATATCGACGGGTAGAGAAAGAGGAGCAGTCCTGCCAGGGCAAGGAGGGAGGGGATCAGAGAGATCGCAGAGAAGCTCCACCGTCGCGCGTCGCGAGGAGCGGTCGGGGAGGTTGGGGAGGGGCTGGGGCTTGCCTGCGCGGTGTCGGTAGTGGGTGTCATGACGCGTGAGCGCCGGGGGACCCGCCTCTCGGGTCCCCCGGGGCACATCATGCCTTGCGGGCCTTACGGGCCTTACGGCGCCGGATGGCTGCGGCTGCGCCGGCGGCACCCAGGCCAGCGACGATGCCGCCGATCACGTAGGCATCAGCACCGAATCCACCGGTGAGCGGAATCGCGGGGACGTTCTGCTTGTCGTTGGTGATGGGTGCGAAAGCGTAGTCGAGCGCGTCCTTGCCGATGGTGAAGGGGCGCGGCGTCGCGTCGAGGCGGTAGCCGGCCGGGGCCTTCTTCTCCGTCAGGGCGTAGGGGGTCTCACTCCACGCCAGACCGGTCACCGTGAAGGATCCCGCGGCGGGGTCTGAGTCGTAGTATGCGCTTCCAGGAGTCTTGGGGCACTGAGCGGCCGACGCCG
>CAUVIG010000086.1:0-8962 GCA_963551745.1 uncultured Actinomyces sp. | reverse complement strand
ACTCGAACTGCTGCTCCGGGCATAACACGCGTTGCAACCACCCCTAGAATCTGCCCGGAGTGCCACCAAACGGGGGGGAATTGCATCATTAGGGATCTGACACGCCGACGACACGCCGCTAGCCAGCGCCTAATGCTGCAAAACCCCCACAGCCGCCGGCATGGAGGGCGACGCGCCGCCGACAAGACCGGCGCAATGTCGGCTGTCGCGAAAAACTCGCCCAGCACGGGGCTTCCAGCGGCCCTTTCGCGAAAAAACTCGCCCAGCAAGCCCAAAAACATCGAAATTAGGGTGTTGTGAGCCCGCTGGGCGAACTTTTTCGCGCCCGAAGCTCATGAACATCGCCTATTGAACAGAACTAACGCCCGGACATGACGCGCTACGAGGCCCAGTGAAACCCATGGCACCACCGCTCAGGCATACATGGGCAACCGTGAAACCAGCGACACCTTTGCTGGCTCCCAACGCGCCGAAAACACACATTTCGTGCGAGCAATGGTGCCATCGGTTTCACCCCACTACGAAGACCAGGCCGCAATGGTGCCACCGGTTTCAGACAACCGCGCCGCGCGCAGCCACATGCCTGCTCCTCAGAAAACTCGCACGTCATTCGATCGGACCAACCCATCGATGACACTCAGAAACGTTGAAATACCAACAAACACAATTCAAATTCCGAAACAGTCTCAGAGGAATTACGTGCGAAATTGATGCGAACCAGACGCTGCCGATATGGAGGGCACCGCAGGGCATAGCCGGGCAACGAGCCATCGCGCCGAGACAACCAACAGCACGCCAGGCCCCACTGGTGTGGAGGGCTCCGGAGGGTCCGGAGGGCACGGGCGGGCTTCGAGGCGCGGCGCGAAGCGAAGTGAGGCCGCCTAGCCTCGCGGGCGGCCGGGCCATCCGGCGCCCGGAACACCCATGGGGTCACAAGCAAGGCACTCCGGGCAGGCAGGCCACGCGTCGGCCGGAGATCTGTCGGGGCAACAAGCACCTCCGCACGTCAGGCGGGGATCAGCAGGGATTACTCGCCCGCGAGGCGGTCGACCTCGTGCATGATGAGGCCGCACACGGCGCTCACCCATGCGACGGCTGCGACGCCGAGGACGCGCGAACGCCAGGGACGGATCTGCAGGAAGTCCTCGAAACCGTATCCGGATCCAGGGGATGCGGCTGACATGCTGAAGCCCCACATGGCGGCGCCGGTGGCCAGCATCGCGATGACGATGAGTCCGAGGCTTACCCACACCATGACGCGTTGGACTTGCGCGCCGTGCCGGGGGCGCCGCTCGATGGGCGACAGAGCGAGCGCCCATGCCCCTGCGATCAGGGCGGCGGTCACAACGTCGGAGGGGCGGTGCCAGCCTTCCATCATGACGGACACGCCCATGAGGGACGTCCATGCCCAGCCGATCCACGCGGAGGGGCTGCGGAACCACTGCGGGGCGATGACGATGAGGGCCAGCGACAGGGTGACGGCGACGGTCGTGTGCCCGGAGGGCAGGGAGTTGCCGGCACTCGTCGTGACGCCCAGGTTGGGGCGGGTGAGGATGTAGTCCTTGAGGATTTGCGTCGTGATGTTGGCACCGATGACGGCCCCGAGGGCACGTCCGGCGAGCGTGGGCCGACGTCGTGCGGCGGCGACGACGGCGACGACGAGGCCGGCCGCGGCCATGACGGGCACGGACACGATGCCGGTGATGAGGGTGGAGAAGGCCTCGTAGCGGCTCGCCGAGCGCATCGTGCCTTCCATGAGGATGGTGTCAAGGACCTGCCCGGGCGCGGTCGCGAGCGCCACGTGGCTGATGAGCATCGTCAGCGCCAGGCAGGTGGCGACACCGCCGAGGCGTCGGGCGAGCTTGCGCCGGTACCAGGAGTCGGACGTCAGGCGACGAGGCTGGGGCCCACCCGCCGGCACCTCGCCGCTAGCCTGGGGTCCGGGGGCGCGCCCGCGGGTGGGTCGCTGGGTGGCTGGGGCGCTGTCCGCTCGGGAGGAGCGGCCGGCTGCGTCGGCGGGTGCCGACGAACGGTGACGGGGGCGCACGGGGCGCGAGCCTTTGGTGTAGGACTCGTCGACGGTCGGGTCGGAGGGCAGGGCGGCGTTGGGGTCGTCCATGGTGTCCTCCGTTCATGTCGATGCGGTATGTCGTATCCACTGTAGTGGAGCGGGGCGCGGGCGCGTGTATTGGTCCCGCTTTCTCACGAATCGAAGGCAAACACACAGCGGATCGGTGTCCCGCGCACCCGCCCTGACCTCGCCAAAGAGAGACGGGAGGCTCCGTGTCAAGACTTGTTGAACAAGGTGGGCGCGCGCGGGACAGAGGCCTCGGTTACAGTGGAGGTGTCCGATTCTGCACGTCTCACGCGGGAGTTGTCAGTGGCTGCATCTTCACCTGTCAGCACCGATCGCATTCGGGATTTATTGCGTTCCCGGGACGTGCGTTTCGGCGACTACAACGAAGGCGAGCTGGCGTATTTGACGCCGAACGCCGCTTTTTTCTGGAATGCGACGAACCCTCAGATCCTGCAGTTGCGCGCTCAGTGGCGCGGGATTGCGCGCACGCCGGAGCAGTTCGGCGAGTTGGCGCGCGAGGTAGCGGCCTGCAATTCGACGCGCACGGGCCCGAAGGCGTACGTGGCTCCCCTCGAGGACGGCACGCAGTACGGCCTGATCGCGGAGTGCAACGTCGTGGTCATGTCGGGGCTCACGCAGGCTCAGTTGGATAATTTCTTTGAGACGTCCATGTCGATGATCATGGGGTTCTTCGCGGATCTTGAGGTGACGCTGCCCGGATTCGTGGATTGGGATTCCCAGGGTCGGGAGGTGTCGCTGTGAACGTTCCGTACGTGGTGCCCGAGGATGAGGTGACCCCCTACCCCGCCGATTTTGAGCGGGTCGTGGACGCCGTGCGCCAGATGGGCTACGCGCTGGACGTGATCGAGAAGGGTCGCGCGGCGGGCGCAATTTTTGACGATATTCCCTTCCTGGTGTCTTTCGATACGTCGGGGCGTTTCCTGTCGATTCGCGCCCTGTGGGAGTCGGATCTGCCGGCCGAGAGCGCGGAGCCGTCGCTGTTTGCGACCGCCGACAACTGGAATCGCGAGAAGTATTTCCCGACGGTGTACACGGCGACCTCGCCGCAGGGAACGCTGGGCGTGTACGCGGATTTCGTGGTGGACACGGAGGCCGGCCTGTCGGACGTGCAGCTGCGTGACGCGATTTCGTCGGGCATTTCGACGGGTATCGCCGCAATCCAGTACGTGAAGGAGTCCGCCTCCGAGGCACTGGGGCTCGGTGAATCCGGGCGCGAATGAGCGCTGATCTGCCACCTTCTTCGCAGGCGTCTTCGTCGAACGAGGCCGGGGCATCCTCGCCCGATCAGGCACGCGATGGTCTGTCCTCTCCTTCTCCCGCGCACCTGCTGGATGTGTTGGGGCGCCTGAGCGCCGGGGATGATCGGCTGCTCGGCCACGTCACGCTGCCGGGCCGATCGGAGCGGATCGCGGATTGGCCGCAGTGGGTCAGCCCCGCGGTCGCGGAAGCGTGGGCGCGTCGGGGCGTGGAACGCCCGTGGATTCATCAGCGCGAGGCCTTGGACGCGATCCATCAGGGCCGCGACGTCGTGCTCGCGACGGGGACCGGCTCAGGCAAGTCGCTGGCCGCGTGGACGCCGATCCTCTCCGACCTGGTGGAGGCCGAGAACTCATCGCGTATTTCCTCGATTCACCGCCGCCCAACGGCCCTGTACCTGGCTCCGACGAAGTCTCTCGCGGCGGACCAGCTGGCCTCGCTCATGGCGCTGCTCGGCCAGGAGGCGGCCCCCGATTCCGCTGACGGCGACCCGACCCCGGAAGCGAGCCCCGGCCTCGTCGATGAGCGTCTGCGCCGCGTGCGCGCGACGACCGTGGACGGGGACACACCGCGGGAGGCGAAGGAGTGGGCGCGGGCGGGCGCTGACCTGATCCTGTCGAACCCCGATTTCCTGCACTACGTGATGCTGCCGTCGCACCGGCGGTGGTCGCGTTTCCTGGCGTCGCTGCGCCTCATCGTCATCGACGAGGCCCACCATTGGCGCGGCGTGACCGGCTCGCATATTGCGCTGGTCGTGCGGCGCCTGCTGCGGGTCGCTCACCGCCTGGGGGCGGATCCGCGGGTCGTCATGCTGAGCGCGACGGTGCGCGACGCGGGCGCAGTGGGCCGCGCGCTCACGCGACGCGACACGGTCGCCATCACCGAGGACGGCTCGCCGGCTGGCGCCCACGAGCTGGTGCTGTGGCAGGGCGCGATTCAAGCCGACGAGTCCGAGGTCGACATCTCTTCCTTCCTGGAGGCCCTCGACGCGCCACCGGGCACGGCCACTCTCAAGGTCCCGATCGTGCGGCGCAGCGCGGGGGTCGAGGCCGCCAACCTGGCCACAGCTTTCGTCGAGGAGGGTGCGCGCCTCCTCGCCTTCGTGCGCTCGCGCGCGGGGGCCGAGGCCGTGGCCGCTCAGGTGCGCGAGCGCCTCTCAGCGCGCGGTTCCGCAAATGCTGGGCGGGTCGGTGCGTATCGCGGCGGCTACCTGCCCGAGGAGCGCCGGGCACTCGAGGAGGCCATCCGCACGGGAGGCGTGCGGGCGCTCGCCACGACGTCGGCGCTGGAGATGGGCCTGGACATCTCGGGCCTGGACGCGACGATCACGGTCGGCTGGCCAGGCACGCGCGCATCCCTGCGCCAGCAGATCGGCCGCGCGGGGCGTGCGGGCGCGCCGGGCACGTCCGTGCTCATCGCTTCCGATAACCCTCTGGATGCGTACCTGGTGCGCCACCCAGAGCACATTCTCGGCGAGGTTGAGGCCTCCGTCATCGACCCCTCCAACCCGTGGGTCCTGGCACCGCACGTCGCCGCGGCAGCCGCCGAAATACCGATCACTCCGTCCGATATCACCTACTTTGGTCCGGAACTGCACGGCGTGACCGAGCGCCTCGTCGCCGACGGATACCTCAAGCGCCGGCCCGCAGGGTACTTCTGGGATGCCACTCGCCCCGAGCGCCCCAGCGACCTCACCGACCTGCGGGGAGCCGCCGGCGACGTCCAGATCGTCAACGCAGCCACCGGCACCGTCGTTGGCACCATCGACCAGGCCTCCGCCGACGCCCACGTCTTCCCCGGCGCCATCTACATCCACCAGGGGCGCACCTTCCACGTCCTGAGCCTTAGCTCCCTCACCACGCCCACCGCCCCCGCCGCCCAGGGGTGGCCGCGCACTCTCCTGCCCGAGGCGCCGGGCGGCACCCGGGGAACCGACCACCTCGGGGGCGGGGAGCGCGAGGGGGCCCAGGCCTCGTCGATCATCATCCCGCCCGCGCGTATCGACGACGCGCGCATCGCCCTGGTCGAGGAGGTGCGCACTCCCCTACGCACGCGCTCGGCGACCCACACGAGCGTCGAGGTGTGCGCCATCGAGGAGACGTACGTGTGCGGGGACGGCACGGTCACGTGGCACCACGGGCCGACGAACGTGTCCACGCGGGTCACCGACTACGACCTGCTGCGCCTACCCGGGCTCGAGTTCATCCGCAACATCGAGCTCTTCCTGCCCACGCACACGCTGCCCACGAAGTCCACGTGGTTCGCCCTCACTCCGGCGGCGCTGGTAGCCATGCGGATCGAAGCCGCCGACCTGGCGGGCACGCTGCACGCCACCGAGCACGCGATGATCGGAATCCTGCCCATCGTTGCCACCTGCGACCGCTGGGACCTGGGCGGCCTGTCCACCGAGCTGCACGACGACACGGGCGCGCCCACCGTCTTTATCCACGATGCGTTCCGAGGCGGCGCCGGGCACGTGCTCGCCGGCTTTCACAGCGCGCGGTCCTGGGTGGCCGCGACCCTCGAGGCCATCTCCTCCTGCGACTGCGAGTCCGGGTGCCCGCGCTGCGTCCAGTCACCCAAGTGTGGCAACGGGAACGAGCCCCTGTCCAAACAGGGCGCGATCACGCTGCTTACCTACCTCCAGGAGCGCGCGCCCGGGGCGTGATGCGGCCCAAATATGACTTGTATTGAGCAGTTACTCGACATGTGCTGAGCGGCATCCCATCTATGTTTTGTCGGACACAGGTTCGACGTTTTCTTCCCACAGGAGGTGCGCCGTGGCTGACGTCTCTTTCAGCTCCTCAGAACACAAGCTCACGGAGTCCGACGTCCCTCAAGGTGAGGAAGTCCTGCAGAAGAGCTCGAAAGGCGTCACAGATCTGTCCTCAGGACAGTACCAGCAGTACTGGACGCCCAAGGTGGCGGCGCAGAACATTCGTGAGGCCGTCGTAGCGTTTCTATCGGCCTGCGATGCTGCCTTCGGTCAGGAGCACGCCGCTCTCAGCGAGTTCGGCAGGAACGTCGATCTCGCCATCGCAGAATTCGCTCGCGTCAACGAATCCACAGGCGACGAGCAGACGAGCATCCAGGACTCCATTACCGACCGTGAGATCAGAGAGAAGCTCGGAAAGGGACAGACGCAGGCGGGCGCCCCCACCGCTCAGGAGACGGTAACTAACGCTGCGCGTCGTCCACTGTCCGTCATATGACTTGTTTTCTTGAACACCTGGTCATATGCTGATCAGCGTCTCAATTTATTCCGCAGGACACGTGTTTGGCGGACTCGCTACGCAGGAGGTGCGCCGTGGCTGACGTCGCTTTCGATTCCAATAGGCATGCCCAAACTCGGCAGGACGTCGAGCACGGGGGGCGGCAATAGAGTCCAGCTCCGAGGCAATCACCCGCCTGTCCAACGGACAATACGAGCGTTTTTGGACCGATGAGGCAGGCCCTCAGGCGCTTCGGAAAGCTTATATCGCTTTCCTCGGTGCCTGCGGCGATATTGCCGCTACCGAGCGCGACACTCTCCGCTCCTTTGGTCGCAATGTCGATCAAGCGATCGAGGATTTTGCCGCCCTCGAGCAGGCGACGGGGGACGAGCTGAAGGCACTTCGTGACTCGATGGGGGATCCGTCTGTCTACACATCACCGACGCCCACCCCTTCGACGAGCCCCTCCGCGTCACCTGCCGGGGGATCAGCTACAAGTCCCGATCCCGCAACGACGGCTGGCACCAACGGCGCACCCACCCAGGAAGCACAGACCGATTTCTAGCCCGAGACGCACGATAGGAAACAGACCATGGTGAGCAGCCCCATGTACGACCGCCTCATGAAGTTCGTTGAGGGAGTCGAGGAATCCCACAAGCTCAGCGGCTACGATACCGAACATTCCACGATCATTGCCGGAATGGGGATGATGAGCGCCAGCGTGTCCCACTTCAAGAAATACCAGGGCTTCGAGGGACAAACAGGCGAGGCCATTGACGGCTGGATCGATCGGACGCAGAAACGCTACAGCAGCGAACGACAGGGGTACGTGACCGGCACCGAGCACTACGTCGAGGGTCGACGCCTGCTCATGCACGCCGCCGAGGATGCAAAGCTCCTGTCCCCGACTCTCCTGGACAAGGCTACCGAATCAATGCGGGAACTTGCTCAGGTCGTCATTCCTGTCACGAAGCACATGGGCCCATTCGGAGAGACCATCAACACGATCGCCACGACCGGCGCCGCCTACGTAGACGCGATCGAGGCGCAGGCAAACGCGCAGCGCGAGGCCGCAGCCACGGCCATCCTGCAGCGTGTCAACGACGAGGCCCAGAAGCTCGCCGATCAGTTGCAGGCGCACACGGAGGACATCAAAGGATTAGCTGCAGGAGAAACAGGCGTGAAGATCCCATCTGCGGGTGGCCCATCCGCTCCATCTGTAACGGACCAGCTGAACCAAGGCAACATGTGGGTATCGCCCCACGAAGCAGGCGTGTACGGAGCCAGCCGCGATGACGACTACGGCCGTTCCGACCTTCGGGGGCAAGGGTCGGGCTTGTACGCGGACGGATACGACGAGGGCGGTCCCATCGATTCCCGCGTCATGTCTTCGAAGCGTATTCCCAACCAATACATTTCCGAAGGAGAGCTTGGATCACGCCTGAACCCCGTCACCGATCCGCAGGATCTGATGGATATCGACCTGCTGCACACGCGCGTCAACGGTGACCGTCACGCGAACGGCGTCATTGGCGGTCACACCCCGGCTTCCCCCGTCGATCGCGAGCATCCTTTGTGGCGTCTCAACGGTGGCCCTGCCAGCGAATCATCGACGGCTGGTCGCCTCGGTGGAGCCGGCATCCTCGGCGCAGGGGCGCTGGGTCTTCGCGGCTCCGCTCGCATGGGTTCTGCCACGTCCAGCATGGGGCGAGCCGGTGGAGCGGGAGTCGGAGGCTCAGCTGCTTCAGCTGCCCTGCGCACCGGTTCCTACTCCGGTGCGGGATTCAGCAAGTACACACCCCCTGCTCCTGCCGGTGCGACGGGGGCTGGTGCCAACGGAACCTCCGGAGTGACGGGCATGTCGGGGACGCCCGGCGGCGCGAATGGCGCTGGAAGCTCCGCGGCCGGCGGTCGCACCCAGGGAGCCGGCGGTTTCATGGGCGCTGGCGGCGCTGGCGCTGGAGGAAAGAAGGACGAGAAGAAGGCCCAGCGACGCCGCTACACTCCATTCCGATTTGAGGACGATGAGGACGAGCTGCCCGAGGGCTACGTGAACCCACTGTCGCAGACCTACGGGTCCGACAAGGACCTTTCGCCCGCACCACGCAAGGACGACGGATGGGATCCCCGCCAATGGTGACACGCACGAATAGCACGGCGCGCCTGCTCGGCGTCACAGCCTCGGCCCTGACGCTTGCCGCGGGGGCCACCGCTCTGCCCTCCGACCCAGCGCAGGCGGCGGACACCATCACCGCCGCCGACCAGCCCTATTTCGCGTACTACCACCTCGACCAGGCGCGCGCGAAAGGCTACACCGGGCAGGGTGTCACCATCGCCATCCTGGACGGCGAAGTCGACACCAGCGCGCCAGAACTAGCAGGCGCTGACATCACGG
>CAUVIG010000085.1:0-9197 GCA_963551745.1 uncultured Actinomyces sp. | reverse complement strand
AGATTAACCTGCCGTGTACAAATATGCAATTAGGTTACTTGTAAATGCTCGTATGATCTAAATAACCTTGGAGCTGCAAGGTAAATATGTTAAGTTATGACTGTCCATGCAAGTGTTGCTTCAAAGGAGAGGGACAATGGCACACGAACAAGGAATGAACAAGAGCTGGGTGTCGCGAATCTGCTACGCGATCGGCAACCTCGGGCAGGCCGCGTATTACAACGCGCTGTCGACCTTCTTTGTCACCTACTACGCGGCGCAGACCCTGTTCCGTGACTACGAGGACTCCGATGCCAAGGCGATGATCGCGATCATCACGGCTCTCGTCTTCATCATCAGGATTGTTGAGATCTTCATCGATCCGCTCCTGGGTAACCTCGTGGACAACACGAACTCGCGTTTTGGGCGCTTCAAGCCCTGGCAGGTCATCGGCGGTGTTGGATCCTCGATCCTACTCTTCGCGATCTTCACCGGACTCTTCGGCCTCGTCAACGTGAACAAGGGCGTGTTCATCGTTGTCTTCGTGATCGTCTTCGTGGTCCTCGACGTTTTGTACTCCCTACGTGACATCTCCTACTGGGGAATGATCCCCGCCCTGTCCTCGTCTTCGCAGGAACGTAGCGTGTACACCGCCCTCGGTACCTTCACGGGCTCGATCGGCTACAACGGTGTGACCGCGATTGTCGTTCCCGTCGTCGCGTTCTTCGGTGCCCTTGCAGGTGCAGGCTCCGAGAGTCAGGCAGGCTGGAGCGGCTTCGGTGCCGTGATCGCCATCCTTGGCATCGTCACCTGCCTGGCCGTCGCTTTTGGAACGCGCGAAGAGGAGAGCGTGCTGCGCGATCCCGCCGACAAGTCCAACCCCCTGCAGGCCTTCCAGGCGATCGGACGTAATGACCAGCTCCTCTGGGTCTCCTTGTCCTACGTTCTGTACTCGATCGCGAATGTCGCGACGACCGGATTCATGATCTATCTGTTCAAGTTCGTGCTCCAAAAGCCGGACATCTACTCCGTAGTCGGTATCATCGCCTTCCTCATCGGCCTTGCAGTCACGCCTCTATACCCGGTCATAAACCGGCACGTCCCGCGCCGCTACCTCTACCTCGGTGGCATGGCGTTCATGGCCTGCGCCTACATCCTGTTCATCTTCTTCTCGACGAACCTCGTAGTCGTCTTCGTTGCCCTGGTGCTCTTCTACCTGCCCGCCACCTGCATCCAGATGACGGCGATCCTGACGATCACCGACTCCGTCGAATACGGCCAGTGGAAGACCGGCAAGCGCAACGAGGCGGTGACGCTTTCCGTGCGTCCGATGCTCGATAAGATCGCAGGCGCGCTGTCGAACTCGATCGTCGGTTTCGTCGCCATCGTGGCCGCCATGACCAACGACGTCGATCCTTCGCTTCTGACGAGCAGCAACATCGAGACATTCAAGGCGGCTGCGTTCTACGTGCCGCTGGTGGTTGTCGTCCTTGCGTTCATCGTCTTCGCCCGCAAGGTGACTCTCACCGAGGCCAAGCACGGCGAGATCGTGTCCATCCTTGAAGAAAACATGGCGAGCGCTTCTGACAAGGAGGGTTAAGACTTCCACATTCGCAGCCTCTTCGGGGCAACTCGTGAGATGCTCCGGGCGACGCGTGGGAGAGTTGAGGCGGGGGACGCCTTCGTCGTCCCCCGCCTGTTTCGCTGCCTCCTGATTCGTCTGCAATTCCACAGGCAACTCTGCTGCATCGCGTTCGGGTGTCGACATTAGATCATCGGTATTCCAAGGTCCTTGGGGTGTGAGTGAGATATGCTCGCGAGGAGTTGGACATGACAGTGGTTTCTGTCGGTGTGTGGCTGTGAGGACCTCTCAGGGTTGTCTGATGAAACTCTGCGCGCGCTCCCGGATAGTTTTCAGGTACCTTTCAGGGTTGTGGACTGTAATCTATACAGGCAGTGAGAACCATTGCCGATAAGCAGTCCTCAAGGAGTTTTCGATGAAGAATCGCGCCCAGACGAGCGCCCTCGCCGTCATCGCCATCACCCTGGCAGCGGCCCTCAGCGCATGCGGCTCGACCGGCTCGACCGGCTCGTCCGCCTCCAGCACTAAGAGCCCAAGCTCGGCGGCCACCAACGCGGCCAGCAACGACCCCAACCTGGTTTTCGCTCAGTGCATGCGTGAGAAGGGCTTCGACGTTCCCGACACCGGGCTGACGCCCGAGCAGATCAAGGACAACTCCGATGCTTTCAATTCGGCACTCAACGAGTGCATGACGAAGGTGTCGGGTCTGACGGGCGACGACGATCTGACGAAGGATCCGAATGGACGTGAAGCCCTCGTCAAGGGCGCCCAGTGCCTGCGCGATCTTGGTTACGACGTGAAGGACCCCGAGCCGGGCAAGGGCGTCAACATCCAGGACATCCCGCAGGACGCTCTCAACAAGTGCTTCGGTAACCCCGGAGGCGCGAAGTGAATTGTCGACGCACCCCACGCTTCGCCGCAGCACTAGCGATGCTGGCGGTTGCGGGAATGACCCTGTCGGCCTGCTCGAACACTAGCGCCGAGGCCGATGCCCCTCAGTCCTTCGACGGTGCCACCGCGACCGTCACCCGTGGAGACCTGGTGGGAGAGACCACCGTTCAAGGATCCCTCCACTACGCGGACTCCTTCACACTCAAGAGCGCCTTCGAAGGCGTCGTCACCGCCCTTCCGACTCCCGGAACGACCCTCACCCAGGGCTCGCACGTGTACACGGTTGCTGGGAACAACACCTACCTGCTCCACGGCTCCACCCCCGCCTGGCGCTCGTTCGAGGAGGGCATGAGTGACGGCGAGGACGTGTTACAGCTGGAAACGGCTTTGGCTCAGCTCGGATACTTTGAGGCCACGCCCAACGCCCACTTCGACTGGAACACGATCGCCGCGATCAAGAAGTGGCAGAAGGCCCTGACGCTTCCGCAGAACGGCACGCTGCCGCTGGGCACCGTGCTCTTCGCTCCCGAGGACCTGCGCATCGGTGCCCTCAAGGCCCGCGTCGGCGACAACGCCACGATGGAGACGGAACTGTTCACGGCCTCGTCCTCGCGTCAGGTGATCTCCGCGAACCTGAAGCTCTCCGACCAGGCGCTCGGCGTCGTTGGCAACTCCGTGACCGTGCGCCTGCCCGGCTCGGCCACCACGACGACCGGAACGATCACCTCCGTGGAACCGCCTCGCGAAAAGGCGAGCGAAGACGGCAGCAAGGAAACCAACAAGGACACCAATAAGGAACGGATCATTCCGATCACCGTCACCCCGGATGACGCCTCCGCCCTCGAGGGGCTTCAGGAGGCCTCCGTCTCCCTGGGCCTTACCTCCGAAACCCGTAAGGGTGTTCTGTCCGTGCCCCTGGGTGCACTCATCGCCCTGAGCGCGGATCAGTTCGGCGTCGAGGTCGTGGACGAGAAGGGCGAAATTCGTCGGGTTCCCGTCACCGTCGGCCTGTTCGCGGGTGACCGCGTCGAAGTGAGTGGCGACGAGATCGCCGAAGGCCAGCGCGTGGTGGTGCCCAACCGATGAGCCACATCCTGCAACTGACCGACGTGCACCGGTCGTTTGGCTCACCGCCCGTGCACGCCTGTAATGGAGTATCCCTGAGCGTTGACGAAGGCGAATTCGTCGCCATCGTCGGCCCCTCGGGCTCCGGTAAATCCACCCTGCTCAACCTGATCGGAACGCTGGATCGGCCCACCTCGGGCAGCGTGTGCATCAACGGCACCGACGTGTCCTCCCTGCGAGACACCGAGCTGTCTGGTGTGCGCTCCTCCCTGATCGGCTTCGTGTTCCAGCAGTTCCACCTGACGGCCGGCGTCTCCGCCATCGACAACGTCGCGGACGGTCTGCTCTACCGGGGCGTGCCGCGCGCCAAGCGCCGCGAGGCGGCCCGCGAGGCCCTGACCCGCGTGGGGCTCGGGCACCGCATGGACCACAAGCCCCACCAGATGTCGGGCGGCGAGCGCCAGCGCGTCGCGATCGCGAGGGCAATTATCGGCCATCCGGCCCTCCTCCTCGCTGACGAACCCACCGGTAACCTGGACTCCCGTTCGGGTGCGTCCATCGTCGAGCTCCTGCGTGAGCTCAACGATGCCGGCACCACCATCATCGTGATCACCCACGACAATGAACTGGCAGCGTCGCTGCCTCGCCAAATCGCCATCCGTGATGGCGAGATCGTCTCCGACTCTGCACACCCGGGAGGTGGCCATGACGAATAGGAAGAATTCGGGCGCGGGCCGCTCCGCGCTGCGTGCTTCGGATGTTGCCCGCCTGGGCCTGACCGGCCTGCGGTCTCGGCCCATGCGTGCCGTCCTGTCGGCTCTGGGCATCGCGATCGGTATCGCGGCAATGGTTGGCGTCGTCGGTGTGTCCGCATCCTCGCAGGCTCGCCTGCAGGAGCAGCTGCGCGCGCTAGGCACAAACATGCTCACCGCGCGCAGCGGCGCCGACCTGTCCGGCCAGGACCTGATCCTGCCCGAGGACTCCGTGGGACGTGTCCGCATGATCCCGGGTGTCACCGACGCTGCCTCAACCTCAACGCTCGAGGGCGTCTCCGTGTACCGGTCGCGCCTGTCTGACCCGAACGCGACCGGCGGCACCATCACGATGGCAGCCGACACGAACCTGCTCAAAGTTGTCTCCGGCACGATGAAGAGCGGGGCTTGGCTCAATGAGGCCACCGCGAAGTACCCGGGCGTCGTCCTAGGGTCGAAGGCCGCCGCCTTGCTCGGCGTCGTCGAACCGGGCACCCAGGTGTGGTTGGGGGGCCGTTCCTTCACGGTCCTGGGCATCATGGAACACGCGCCGCTGGCCGAGGAACTCGATAACGCCGCGCTGATCGGTGTGTCCGCAGCGTCGACTTACTTCGGTGCCGGCAAGACGCCGACAACCATCTACGAGCGCTCCGCCGAGAACCAGGTTGAAACAGTCCGTCAACTTCTCGGCCCGACCCTGGCCCCGCAGGGTGCCACAGGTCTGAAGGTCTCGCGCCCCTCCGACGCGCTGGCCGCCCAGAATGCGGCCGACCAGACCCTGACGACCCTTCTCGCGGGCGTCGGATCGATCGCCCTCCTGGTGGGTGGCATCGGCGTGGCCAACACGATGATCATCTCCGTCCTGGAACGCCGCAAGGAGATCGGCCTGCGCCGCTCACTGGGTGCCAAGCGTGGGCACATCACCGTGCAGTTCCTGGCCGAAGCCCTGCTCCTGTCCTTCCTCGGAGGACTCGCCGGGTGCCTCATCGGCGCCGGCGTCACATGGGGCATGTGTTACGTCTACGGTTGGCCTCCCACCCTGCACTGGTGGGTGATCGCCGCAGGCCTCGGCGCCACCCTCCTCATCGGTGCCGTTGCCGGGCTCTACCCCGCGATCCGAGCGGCCCGCACGCCGCCCACTGCGGCGCTCGCCTCGCAGTAGGAAAGCCCACCCGATAAAGCCGTGGCCGGCTCGTCACCCCCTCAGCGTGGGGGAGCGCGAGCCGGCCACGGCCTCGTCTATGGGCGAGCAACCGTGCGGGGTTCAGCTCTGGACGGGTCCTCCGTAGATCTCGTTGATCACGGAGGCAAGGCGGCGCGTGGCCTCCAGGCGCTTAACCTTCAGGGAGGGGGTGAGCAGGCCGTTGGCCTCCGTGAAGTCCGTGGTGAGGACCTTGATCTTGCGGATCGATTCGGCGCGCGAGACGTGCTCGTTCGCCGAGGCCACGGCTTTCTCCAGGGAGGCGAGGACCTCGACGTTCGTGGCCGCCTCGGCCACGCTCATCGGAGGCAGGGAGTGGGCGGCGAGCCAGTCGGGTAGCATCTCCGCGTCCAGGGTAATGAGTGCGGCGACGAAGGGACGCTGGTCGCCCACGACCAGGACCTGGGAGATGAGCGGGTGGGAGCGCATCGGGTTTTCGAGGGCGGCAGGGGCGACGTTCTTGCCGCCGGCCGTCACGATGATCTCCTTCGCGCGTCCCGTGATCGACACGTAGCCGTCGCGGTCCAGGGAACCCAGGTCGCCGGTGCGGAACCACCCGTCCTCGGTGAAGCAGGCGGCCGTGGCGCCCGGGTCGTTGTGGTAGCGCTGGAAGACGCTGGGGCCCTTGAGCAGGATCTCGCCCTCGTCGCTGATCTTGAAGGACATGGGAGGCAGGGCCGGGCCGACGGTGCCGATCTTGGACAGGCGGGGCGTATTCACCGAGACCGGGCCGACCGTTTCCGTCAGCCCGTAGCCTTCCAGGACGGGGATACCCACCCCGCGGTAGAAGTGGGCCAGCCAGGTCGCCAGGGGCGCGCCGCCGGAGACGATGTAGTCCGCGTTGCCGCCCACTAGGCGGATGATCTGCTGGTAGACGAGCCTGTCGGCGAGCGCGTGCTGGGCCTTGAGGGAGGCGCTCGGGCCTTCCTCGGTGTCGAGGGCACGCGAGTATGCGATCGCTACCTTCGCGGCCCAGCGGAAGATCTTGCGCTTGGGGCCTGAGGCCTTCGTGTCTGCCGAGTTGTAGATCTTCTCCAACACGCGCGGGACCACCAGGAGGTAGCTGGGCTTGAAGGAGGCGAGGTCGTTGAGCAGGTTCTTGATGTTGGAGGCGTGGCCGAGCACGCCGTTGCCGCTGATCTGGAAGACCTGCAGGAAGCGCGCGAACACGTGGGCGAGGGGCAGGAACAGGAGCAGGCGCGAGTCTTTGCCTGCCGCGATCTCCGGCATCCACGCGTGGGCGTTGAGGCACAGGTTCGTGAAGTTCTCGTGGCTCAGGACCGTGCCCTTGGGCGTGCCCGTCGTGCCCGAGGTGTAGACGATGGTGGCGATGTCGTCCTTTGTGAGGGCCTCAGCTCGCGCGGCAACGCGGTCGCGGGGCGTGGCCGCGCCTTCCGCGATGAGGGTCTCGATGGCCTCGGAATCCAGGGAGAGCACGTCCGTGTTCGTCCTGTGTTCGTGCTGTGCGGCCGCGCGAACGATCTCCGCCATGGAGACGGTTTCGGTGATGATGAGGGTGACGTCCGCGTCGTTGAGGACGTGGGCGACCTGGTCGATGGAGCTGGTTTCGTAGATGGGCACGGGGACCAGGGCTGCGGCCCAGCACGCGAAGTCCAGGAGCGTCCACTCGTAGCGGGTGCGGCTCATGATGGCGACGCGGTCTCCGGGCTCCAGGCCCCGTGCCATGAGGCCGGCGGCCACCGACTGCACCTCGTCGTAGAACTCGCGCGCCGTGATGGAGCGCCACGTGTCGCCGATGCCGATCTTGCGCAGGATCAGCGGGCGGGTGGCGCCGCGCTGCACGCGCTCTTTGAGCAGGTGGGGGATCGTCGTGTGCTCGTCGACACGCACCAGGACGGGCGCGTGCCATTCGAGGGCTTCGGTGGTCGTCTGCGCCTGCGTCGTCTCATTGTCGTTGGACGAGGCCGGGGTTTCTTCGGCGGTCATGTCTGCTCCCTTGTCACTGGACGGTGTGCGCGCGGGACAAACCCAACGGCGCTGCTACTGCTTCCCTTATCCTACGCTCCCGTAGGATGGGGGAGAGGGAGCGTCTTTAGAGGTGGCTGACTGTATTCGCTGTGGCCGTGTTGGGTCAAGCTGCGTCGGTGCTAGTCCAGGCCGAGCTTGGCCCTCACCTCGTCGAGCGTGTAGACATCGTCCGGGTTCTCCTCGTAATCACGAACAGCCTGAGCGAGGTCTTCTCGCAGCCAGCGGTCGAGCTTGTCTCGTGTCCGTCGATCGCGGCGTTCCTCGAGCGCCTCCATTGCCTCCTCGTAGAAGGCGGGGGAAACGAGGACTGCGCGAGTCTGTGCGCCGCGCGAGCGAAGCTCGACGGGTTCGACTTGGGCGGCAGCGATGTACTGAGCCTGGTTCTGGCGAAAATCGGAAAGCGTAGCGTTCGACATGTACTAATTGTACAAGTTGTTAGAGTCTGATGTGTTGCTTCATGATGGAATGTTCATGACTGTGGGCGCCAGAATGACGTGACGTCGCGTTTGTCTGTGAGCTGGTCCTGGATGAACGCGTCAAAGAGTTCGTAGTCGAAGGGCTTGTTCCTGGGCTGGCGGGCGAACATCTTTCCGAAGTCCGTGCCACGCTCGCGCATGACAGGCTCAAAGCGGATCATGGTGGCGCGCTCGGGGGCCATCGCCATGTGCTTGGAGGCGGCTGAGAACCCGATGATGTAGGTCCCGTGGTGGGTGAACATCGGCTGGTTCCACGCGATGCGCAGCTCCAGCTCGGGGAAGTTGTGCGAGACCCAGTCCAGTACCTCCACCATCTGCGCGCGATTATAGTCGTTCGGGATGGTCGCGAGGTACTCGTCAAGCGTTGAGATGGCCATGGCATGACAATAGCAGGGGGCATCACGGCACAATCTCGAGCAGCTGGTCGTGGGCTGACCAATGTCACCCCACGACCAGCGCATTGGCTGAGCAAGTTTAACCCTGTTAACTTCCTTCGAAGAAGGTAACAGGCTCTATCCTTCCGTTGGCGTTTCTCCCTCCAGTAGCGCGGTTGCCTTGTTTAGAAACCCCGCATCCTTGTATGCGCTCGCTAAGGCGTTGAGCGTTGCCAGCGTCGCGGGGTGATCCTTGCCGAGGATGCGGGTGCGGTCGGTGAGGACCTGCTCGAGCAGGGCGATGGCCTCGGTGAGGCGGCCCGCCGACTCGTATGCGCCTGCGAGGTTGTTGCGCGAGGTGAGGGTGTCGGGGTGGTCTTCGCCCAGGACGCGGATACGGTCGGTGAGGACCTTTTCGTACAGGGCGATGGCCTCGGTGATGCGTCCAGCCTCTCGGTACGCGTTTGCGAGGTTGTTGCCCGAGATGAGGGTGTGGGGGTGGTCTTGGCCGAGGATACGGATGCTGTCGGAGAGGACCTGCTCGAACAGGGCGATGGCCTCGGTGATGCGTCCAGCCGATAGGTACGCCCCTGCGAGGTTGTTGCGCGAGGACGAGGTACTCGGGTGGTCCTCGCCGAGGAGACGGATGCGGTCGGTAAGCACCTGCTCGTATAGGGCGATGGCCTTGATGATATGTCCCGTAGAGGCATATGCGTTTGCGAGGTTGTTGCGCGAGGACAAGATGCTAGCGTGGTCCTCGCCGAGGAGACGGATGCGGTCGGTAAGCACCTGCTCATGGAGGGCGGTGGCCTCGGTGATGCGTCCCGCCTCCTGGTACGCGTTTGCGAGGTTGTTGCGCCAGGCAAGGGTGTGGGGGTGGTCTTGGCC
>CAUVIG010000084.1:0-9198 GCA_963551745.1 uncultured Actinomyces sp. | reverse complement strand
CCGCCGTTACCGCCGTTACCGTTGCAGCCAGGATCCTTTTGTTCGTCCTGAATCTCCTGCAGGCGCCGACGGTTTTCCTCCTCAAGATCGTCCATCTCCTGCGCCCACTGGAGCAGGCAGTTGACGAGACGCTTCTCGGCAGCGGAGCAGTCCGAGATCATCTTCGTCAGGTTCGTGATCTGCGTGTTGACCGGGGAAACGAAGAAGGAACAGATCAGGCCGAAGGCGTTGCCGTTGACCTGCCCCTGCGTCGAGTTAGCGACGCCCACGCTCTCGTCGAGGGTCGACGTACAGTCACTCACCGTGGTCGCATGATCACGGATTACGTCTGTATTAACCCCAAGATCCGCGCTCATCGCTGACCTGCTCCGAGGGAACCAAGATTCGAGGAAATAGTCTCGAGGTAGCCGCCGAGTGAGCCGCCATCCTCGCCGAATCGCTGGGTGGTCTGCATGCGCACGTAGTCACGCATGTTGCGACCGGCGTCGGCGTATGCCTCCATGATGGCGTCCTCAAGTTCACGCGCGCTTCCCTGGAGCGCGTCATCGTCGATCGACAGCTTCACGAGGCGACCGTCAGAGTCGATTTCCACCTCGATGTCACCCTGAGCGTCGACGCCACGCGTCCTTGCCGTCTTGAGGATCTCAACGAGTTCACGGGCATTAACGGCACGCTTTTCGGCGGCTTCCATCTGAGCCCGGATAGTCTGCCTTACTTCTTCGGGGGAATTCCCCATCGTCTCTACCATACGGTTATCCTATCTGAGTTCCTTGGCGCGCGTGCGCCACTTGATCTACCGAGACGGTAAGACCGCCTCTATGGCGACCAGAAGTCGCCAATTCGTTCAGTATTTGAGAGTGCTTGCTCACTCATGGGAATCATTCACTGCGCGTGGTAGCGCGGGCTCGTGCCCAGGTGAGCCGGGTAACCGGACGCGCCCGAAGTCACCGCCTTCTCATCGAGCCCCCGGTACACATACGTGTCATCGTTGTAAATCGATCTCGGGTTCGCGAGCCCATCGTAGTAATCATCAATATCATCCGGAGTCACGACCGAGTCACCGCCCTTCTCTTCAAAGGGATTCTCGTCTGGATACCTCGAGGGATCAGACGCCAGCAGAGCCACCGGATCAACCTCACCGTAACCGGTCCGATCATTCCACCTGCCACCCGATCCACTCGCGGTCGCGGCCAACGCCTGCAAAATCTGCTCGGCGGACACGTCACTATCGAAACGCGCCCACGCCAACGCGAGCACACCCGCGACCAGTGGTGCGGAATTCGAAGTACCTGAGGCTTTCACGATGTGATTGGTGCTGGCCTGACGCACAGTCGTCTGTCCCACTGCGGCAATGGAAACACCGTCACCGTAGTTCGAGTAATCCGCAAAGCGCCCATCAGTTTCAAGTGCCCCGACACCAACGACTCCACCCCACGTGGCAATGATGTCGTCGGGATTACGTACACTTTCATTCCCCATAGAGACGAGGATCGGTACGCCCTCGATGACAGCACGAGCAATCGCCCAACGCAACGATTCACGGTCTCTCGACGAGTATGTCGTCGAGATCGCGATGATGTCCACGCCGTCATTCAAGGCCTGTTCAATAAGTACGGATTGATCTGTATAAGCTGTTGAACGCGCCCCCAGGTTACAGTCTCCGCCCGCTTGATTTTTTTTAGTTGCCTGCGCATAGTTGTAGAGCGTTGCGTCGGGAGCGACTCCGAAGTCCGGGGCAACCAGAAGCTGAGCGAGAAATGTTGCGTGATCGTTCGACTCCGCGTCGAGCGTGACCTGGCACGGGGACTTATCTTGAATATCAGCCCCTTGCAGCTCCGGAATCGAGGTGTCAACGTGACCGTCGATGAGCGCGATGACCACACCTTCACCCGTGTATCCCTGCGCATGCAGCGACGCCAACGAGTAGCGCGAATAGTACGCCTGATCAGCGGCCGTGACCTTCCGATCCACCGCCTCCGCAGGGGCCGCAGGAGCCACCGGCGAGAGCACGGCCGTCAGGGCCAGCGCGCAGGCCGAGGCCAGAACGGATAGGGCACGCAGGCCTCGCGAACGAACCTTCCAAGGGGTCATATCCGATTTCCTTTCATCAAAGTAACGATCACTGCGCGTGGTAGCGCGGGCTCGTGCCCAGGTGAGCCGGGTAACCGGACGCGCCCGAAGTCACCGCCTTCTCATCGAGCCCCCGGTACACATACGTGTCATCGTTGTAAATCGATCTCGGGTTCGCGAGCCCATCGTAGTAATCATCAATATCATCCGGAGTCACGACCGAGTCACCGCCCTTCTCTTCAAAGGGATTCTCGTCTGGATACCTCGAGGGATCAGACGCCAGCAGAGCCACCGGATCAACCTCACCGTAACCGGTCCGATCATTCCACCTGCCACCCGATCCACTCGCGGTCGCGGCCAACGCCTGCAAAATCTGCTCGGCGGACACGTCACTATCGAAACGCGCCCACGCCAACGCGAGCACACCCGCGACCAAAGGCGTCGAAAAAGAGGTTCCATCGATCGTATCAAGCTGATTGGTGCTGGCTTCACGCGCGTAGAATTCGCCCACGGCAGCCACAGAGACACCGTCGCCCCAGTTTGAGTAGTCCGCGTATTTTCCGTCAGTCTGGAGCGCAGCGGCTCCGATCACACCGCCGAAAGAACCCATCGTATCGGACGCGTTGTACTGGCTGTCGTTACCCATTGATGCAACGATCGGAACGCCTTCTACCACAGCTCGAGAAACCGCCCACCGCAGTGATTCCTCGTCCTCCTCGTTGTAGGAGGACGTGATAACGATGATGTTTACCCCGTCGTTGAGCGCCTGCTCGATCAGGCTCGGCTTGCGCGCGAGAGCAGCCGAATTGGAACCGAGGGCACAGTCTGCATCCACGTCCCCCCAATCGTCCGCGTAGGCGTAGTTGTAGATCGTCGCGCCGGGAGCAACCCCAAAGTCGGGCGCAACCAGGATCTGGGCAACTTCGGTCGCGTGATCGTCAGATTCCACGTCATTGTTGACCTCGCAGGGAGTTTTGTCCTGGATATCTGCCCCTCGCAGTTCGGGGATCGAGGTGTCAATATGACTGTCAATGACGGCGATAATAACTCCATCGCCGCGGTAGCCCTGCGCATGCAAGGACGCAAGCCTGTAGCGCGAATAGTACGCCTGATCGGCAGCCGTCACCTTGCGGTCCACCGCGGTCGCAGGGGCCGCGGGGGCGACGGGCGAAAGCATCGCCGTCAGGGCCAGCGCGCAGGCCGACGCCATCAGACACAGTGCGCGCAGGCCTCGGCGACGGCCGTTTGATATCCTCACGGTCTTATTCCTCTCGTTGCACGTTGGGGAACGTAGCCACCTCAGGGGGACTTCCTGGCCACAGGCATCCACCTCCACACCGGAGATCACGCCAGATTGTCTTCCTTGTCCTCCTCGACCACGACGGGCCTGCCACGCAGGTGCGAGAGGATTACGAGGCCTCCGAGCAGCGAGGCACCGAGGACCGCGATCGCGGACACGATGTAGGCGCGAATCGTCAGGTTGTTGTCTCGCGACGTCAGGTCCGCCGAGGCCACAGCGGGCCGGGCAGGTGCCGGGTGCTCTGCGGCGTTGGGATGTTCGGGCCCGTACCTGGTGCCGATGTCGGTGAAGGTGAGGGCGTCGAAGGGCGATGCGACACCCCAGCCGAGGGCGTCGGTACGCTGATCGGCGGTGCCGCGCAGGGCAGTCACTTCGAGGCGATACTTCCACATGTCGGGCCCCTCATCGGGGTACGCCGAGGCCACGAGGGCCGCAAAGCCAGCAGCGTATGCGGTCGCGTAGGACGAGGACGGCAGGGGCTGGTCCCCCTCGTATCCGCCAACGAGGCAGTCGACCTGGTCGAACCAGGTCGTGAGAATGACACCTGCGGGCACAGCGAGCTTGACGTGTGCGCCGTGCACCTGCTGATCCGAGGCCGACCCGTCGGCGTTCGAGGCGGTGACGCCGAGCACACCCGGGTAGGCGGCCGGGTAGACGACCTTGTCTGTTTCCTGTCCTTGGTACACGTTGCCGGTTGAAGCCACGACGAGGGCCCGGCCGCGCACGGCGTTGATGGCTTCCTCGAGCTGGGGGTCACCCACGGGGGCGGACTGTGCGACGACGATGATTTGCGCGCCCTGGTCGGCGGCCCACTGGATCCCGCGGCCCACCTTCGACATGAAGGTCTCTTCGCCTTCCTTCTGGGGGCGGTTTTCCTGAAGGCCGGTCTCGACGCGCACCGGGAGGATCTTCGCCTCGGGGGCGACGCCGACGAGGCCCGATCCCATCTCCTTGGGCAGCTCCTGCGCGGCGATCGCACCTGCGATGGCGGTGCCGTGTTCGCCGACGTCGACGCGCCCGTCGGTGTTTTCACCGCTCAGGTCGATGCCGGGGAGCACCACGGGCCCGTCCGAGCCCTGGAAGTGCTGGTTGCCGGCAGCTACGCCTGAGTCGATGATCGCGACCGTGACGCCACGGCCTCGTGAGATCTCCCAGGCACGACGCACTCCCACGGCGTCAAAAATGGCGGGCGTCTGCTTGATGTAGGAGGGCGAGTTCTGGGAACATTCGCCGCCCTCGGATTCGCTTGCGGGTGTCGTCGCTGACGACGAGGGAGTCGCCGTCGGCGTCGGACGCACGCTCGGGGTCGGCACCGGGTCCGCGTGGGCGACGCCGGGGCCGAACGCACCGGAGTCCTGGGGCGAGACGAACGGCGCGGCGATGGGCACGAGCGCGAGTCCTGCGATCAGCGAGGCCCCGACGAGGCCTCGGCCCAGAGACCGGGAACGCGCGCGGCGGGCGCTCACTTGATCCCCACTGAGCTGGCGGCGGCCTTCGGAGACATCTCGGAGCCCGGCGGGATGAGCTCGCCCCACGCGCGCGGGACCGACGCGGCCTCTGACGCGCTCCACCCGAGGGCGTTCATGGAGACGGACGGAACATCGCCAAGGGAGTGGCGGAAGCCCATATCGGAGACGAAGACGTAGGACGCGGCCTCGCCGCCACCGCCGGAGGTGAGGGCGAGGAGGGCACCAGATCCGCCCGCAACGGTCACGTTACGCGTCGTGGACGGCCCCTTGGGGGACTGCAGAGATTCCGCATCGTAGGACGCTTCGATCGCGCGCTTCTCGGGCATAGTGACCAGGTCGAACTTCGGATTGGCACGATCAGTGGTGTCCATCTGGGCACACAGGACCGTCCGGCTGGCCGCGTCGCGGCTCTCGTCGAACCACTCGGGCGACTCAAAGTCCTCGACATCAGGCCAATCGTCGCCGACGAAGACGGCGCGGACGGGCTCAACGTACTTGAACATCTCGGTCGGGAACTTCTTCGAGGGCGGGGCATCCTGATACAGGCGCGCCGCGGTCGAGTTAAAGACCACCAGATTCGAGTCGTCAATCACCAGGTAGGAATTTTTCACCTGACCGGCGGAATCAACCTGATCAAGGACCATTCCAATGGTGATGCCCTCGTTCTTCAGGTCGCCGGGCAGGTTCGTGGCAGGCTGCCCCGCATTCTCGATGTCGTTGTAGCTCCAGGGGCGCAGAGGCGTGCCCGAAGGGAAGAGGTCGAGCCACTCGGGTTCGACGGTGATCGGGTAGCTGGTGAGGTTCTGGAAGGACAGCGCCCAGTCACCCAGGCGGCTCACGCTGGAGTCGATGTAGTATTTCTTGCCCTTTTTTCGATCGACGAAGTACTTGTCTCCACTGCCGGTTGCCTGCACGAGCGCGGATGTCGCCTGCTTGAGCGGGAAATTGTCCGCGGGCAGTTCCTTGGCGATCCACGTGTGGTAGCCGGACTCCATGTCGCAGGAGAGCCACTGCTTACTCAGCATGTCGGGCTGCGGAACGTCATCGGGGACGTCGGGCAGACCAATCTGGGCGCCTCGAGGGATGTTTTCGAGTGACGCCGCTGAGGCCTGGATGTACGGCAGCGTCGATTCGGGGCTGAGTAGCCTAGCGGTCGTCACGTTCGCAATGGGATGAAGGACGCCGTTTGCCCAGAAATAGCGGGCACCCGTCCCCTTCACGTCGATCAGCTGGTACTGCGCTTCTCCGAGCTTCGGGTTCGGCGCAAAAATACGCATGCCGATTCCGATGACGCTGATGATGATGGCAACCACGAGCCCGAAGATGAGGGGGCGCACTGGCGAGGGAGTGTCGACCTCACGCCCGTCGGGCGTACCCGAGGTGAAAGCCGTAATCAGGCGGTTTCGATTGAAGCGCTGGGCTTCGAGAATGTCTTTACTCGACGGCATGACTCAGCTCCACAGGTAGACGGCCAGGGGAAGCAGGACAAACAGCGACAGCACCGAGATCGTGTCGGCGATGCGCGTCAGGTGCGGGCGAGCACGAGGCCCGACGACGTTGGTGACGACGAGGACGAGGGCGGTCGCGATCGCCGACAGCGTCAGCCAGGGCATCGTCCTCGGGTCCGCGTAGGCGCCGAGCACGGTGGCCACGAGGATCACGATGAGGCCGCTCAGAGCACCGAGAAGCACCTCGACGCGAGCGCGGATCGAACGCGTCTGGAGAACGAGTGACACCGCGCCGAGCACGATGAGGGTCAGCGGCAGGGAGATCGACCGCGTTTCGGGTGCTGTCATCAGAGAAACGGTCAGGAAGAGCGCGGCGATTGCCCCGCCGGAGCGCAGGGCGACGACGAACACGAAAGAATTGCTGACCTGGTCTGTGATGCCCTTCGCGGGAATCTGCTCGGTCGTGTCCGCGTCCAGGATGCGCACGGGAATGTGGGCTAGCGCGATCCAGGGCGCGACCTGGAGGAGCACAATCATCAGGGCGAAGAGGATAGCGGAGACGCCCGCTTGAGAGAGCTGGCCGAGTCGAACCAGGAGGCCCGTGGCGGCCAGGACTGTACCGACAACAAGAGGGGCCGCGATGGAGATGCGATAGCGCTTGGGCAGCGCAAGAAGGGCGAGGGAACCAATCAGGAGGCCGAGGCCGGTCCACCCCCAACCGGCTGTATCCCAGTGACTCTGGCTCAGTCGCAGAGCCGCCGCAGCCGTCAGGAAGGGGACGGTGTGCGCCAGCGCGACGCCGCTTGCTTGCGGGTACTTGCGGGTCACGACGACGGACGTCGCGGTCACGAGCAGCGCCGAAACGATGCCGATCGCGCCAGCGATGAGGTTGTACCTCGTGACGGCTTTGGGGTCCAAGGCAGTGAGGGCGTCCGGGGGCGTGGTCGCCAGGAGGAGGGCAGCAACGAAGACGAGGCCGGCGGCGGCGAGCGCGGCGAGCGTGCGAGCATCCTCACGCGTCCAAGGAGTGGACACTCGTTCGACGACTTGACCGACTGCTTCCGTGAGGTCGTCATAGACCATATCGGCGGCACCCTCACCCAGGGGCTCAAGGGTGAGCGCCGCGCCGGCGCGCACTCCCTGGGCGGACAGGGACTTGGACTGGTCGAGCAGACGACCCGATGCAGTGCGCACTGCAAAGCCATCATTCGTTGGCTGATCAGTGAAAGCGCCCACCGTTTCAACCATTCCGGGGAGCAGCTCCACCAGGGGAATCGACTGCGGAAGCGTCACATCACTACGGTCAACGCCGTACGTAATCGTGAGCGGAATCAGCGCCACTCCTCGTGATGTTTTCGATGCCATTGGGTCCTCCCGAATGCCGCGCGATGGGGTTTTTGGCTACACGACACAACCCTGTAAGTCTAGATTCTCGGTCAGGTTTTGTCATGATTTTTCCGTAACATTGAAAAAAATGATGAAAACATGGTTAGTATTCATGTGTCCCCATGCTCTCACGCATCCCGGCGAGAGAGTCCACTCACACAAATGGAGGTTCACATGGCAGACCAGAGGGCCGCAGAAGGCGCCCTAAAGCAGGGTTTCGCGGCGGTTGAGTCCACCAAGGCCGACATCGACAGCCACCTCAAGCGTCTCGAGGGCGACCTGTCGACCATCGGCAGCTCCTGGCAGGGCGATGCGTCGGTGCAGTTCACTTCGCTGATGGCTCAGTGGCAGGAGAACGCAGCAAAGGTTAACCAGGCTCTTCAGGATCTCGCTGACAACCTGCGCGCCACCGATTCGTCGATGGAAGCCAACGAGTCCGAGACCGAGAACTCGTTCGCTCAGCTGCTCGGCGGCCTGTGAGAGATTAGATTTAGGAGACTGACATGGATTTCCAGGTAAATTACGCCGCTCTTGACGCCGCTGCCGCTGACATCAACACCGGTGCCGCTAACCTGCAGAACTGCCTCGACGATCTCGAGCAGACGCTGAACCAGCTGCGCTCGTCGTGGGAAGGCCAGACGCAGGAAGCCTACGACGTTGCTCAGCGTCAGTGGAACCAGGGCCTCGAGGGCCTGAAGGACGTGCTGCGTCGCACCTCCTCCGCCGTTGATTCGGCTCGCTCCAACTACCAGACGACGGACCGGTCCAACGCTGCCCGCTTCTGAGAGCATGAGCGCCTAGCGCTACGGAAAAGGGTCGTCCCATTGGGGCGGCCCTTTTCCGTACTCGTAAGCGACCGATTCCGCGCCGCGGCATAGTGTTCCCGCACTCACAAACGGCCAGCTGGATTGCGTCAACCCCCGCACAAGAATTTCCCAGTCGGTTCAATCGGGGTGGGATCGAGCACGTACAAAACCGTCGCCGTCGGGTTGTAGGGCACTGCGTGTTGCTGTGTGGTGTTGGTTGTTGCTTGTGGACCCGCGGGTTTTCCGGGCGCCGGGCCCGGCCGTGGGGCCGGGCTGCTTGGTGCGCCCAGTAGGCGGCCCGCGGGCCTTTGGCTCGGCGCGTCGGTTCGTTGTCCGCCCACACCCCGCCACCCCACGGCGCACCGCTGCCCACGTGCCCCGCAGCCCCGCCTTCCGATCTCTCCAGCGCCGCAGCCAGGCCGCGGCCCCTCCGGCGCCCTCCATACCGGCGGCGGTGGGGGTTTTGCACTACACGAAGCCTTCCGGGGGTGTGTCGCCGGCGTGTCGGAGCCTCATGTCGTGCAATTCCCCCCGATTGGCGGCTTAACCTCACCAACTGAAAGGCCCAACCGAGCCTCATGTCGTGCAATTCCCCCCGTTTGGTGGCACTCCGAGCCTGGTGTTGGTTGGTGTGGCGCCCACAGTGCAGACCACCTCAGCAAAAACCAGTGAACACGGGCTGTTGTCGGCGAGGTGGTCCGCGTTGCGGGCACAACAGT
>CAUVIG010000083.1:0-9219 GCA_963551745.1 uncultured Actinomyces sp. | reverse complement strand
GTAGCGCAGGTCGAGGTCGCGCACGGACTCTGCGATGCGACGCGGCTCGTCCTTGTCGTACTCCGTGGGGCGGCCCGTTGCGATGTCGCAGAAGTCGCAGCGGCGTGTGCACAGGGCTCCGCCGAGCAGGAAGGTCGCCTCGCGGTCCTGCCAGCACTCGTAGATGTTGGGGCAGCCGGCCTCGGCGCACACCGTGTGCAGCCCCTTGGCGTGCGAGAGCGAGCGCATGTCCTGGTAGTTTTCGCCGGCCTTCGCGGTCGTGCGGATCCACTCGGGCTTCTTCTCGATCGGAGTTTGCGAGTTGCGCACCTCGATGCGCAGGAGCTTGCGTCCTTCGGGATCGGGCAGAGTACTCATAGCGTTGACCTCGTCGTGTAGGAAACGGAAGTAGGAGTGGTCGCCAGGCAGGGGGAGATGCGCTCCACCATGCGCGGGAGAAGTTCGGATGCGGCGTCGGAAACCGTCGTGTGGACACCCTCCCACGACAGGGAGGTCACGTCGGCATCCGTGAGACCACAGGGGATGATGCCCTCGAAAGCGTGAGCCGGGTCGATGTCGACGTTTAGGGCAATGCCGTGCAGGGTCGCGCCGCGCGCCACCTTCAGGCCGATCGCGCAGATCTTGCGGTCGCGGCGTCCCTCTTCTGTCAGCCACACGCCCGCGCGTCCCTCAACGCGGTGCACGGGAGGCTCCCAGACCTCGCGCACGGTGTCGATCACCGAGGCCTCGACGGCGCGGATCCACTGCACGAGGTCGACGGGCTCGCGCAGTCGAACGACGGGGTAGACAACGACCTGACCGGGGCCGTGCCAGGTAGCAGAACCCGCGCGATCGGTACGGATGACAGGGATCGTCGTGGAGGGAATATCTTCGGGTTTCGTGTGGCGGCCCGCTGTCCACGTCGTCGTAAATTGAGAAACGATGAGGGTGTCCTCGCCGCCGGCGAGGACCTCCTCGTGCAGGGAGCGCTGGAGCGCGTCAACCTGCGTGTAGTCGACCAACCCCTGGTCGAGTAGGCTCAAAATCTGCACGTTGTGATCATAGTCGCGGGCAGGGTCCCTTGCTAGATGGGGGTCCGGTATGCTTGACGTATGCAGTCTTCGTCTCACCTCAACGGCCGCACTGCCTCGGTCGATACGTCCGCATCGAAGTGGACTGTCGGCGACGTCATGGCCCTCATGGAGTCCTGGTATCCGGCGGCAACGGCCCAGCCGTGGGACCGCGTCGGCCTCATCGTCGGCGACCCCTCCGCTCCCGTGCGTTCGATCCTCCTCGCGCTCGATCCCACCGCGGCCATTGCCGAGCAGTCCGTCGCAGGGCCCGACGGGGATGGCGTCTCCTACGACATGGTGATCACCCACCACCCATTGCTCCTACGCGGTGCGTCTTTCCTGCCCGTGACCGACCCGAAGGGGAGCGTCGTCACGACTCTCATCCGCTCCGGTATCGCCCTGTTCAACGCACACACCAACGCGGATGTGGCCTGCGACGGCGTCGCGACGGCACTCGCCGACCTGATCGGGCTGCGCGATACCGCGCCGCTGGAGCCGTGTGGAACCGACGCCGAGGGATACGACATCGGCCTGGGACGCGTCGGGACCGTCGACGAGACCACGCTCGGGGCCTTCGCAGACCATGTGGCATCCGTGCTGCCTGCGGGCCCCTCCGGTCTCTTCGTCGGCGGTGACGAGAACGCGACGGTTCGGCGCGTCGCGGTCCTGGGTGGCGCAGGGGATAGCGCGCTCGAGGCGGCTCGCGCCGCTGGAGTTGACGTGTACCTCACGGCGGACCTGCGCCATCACCCCGCCTCCGAGCACCTCGAGGGTGGAGCTCCCGCGCTGCTGTGCGGATCCCACTGGGCGACAGAGTCCCCGTGGCTCCCCGTCCTCGCACGGAAGATTCGCGAGGCCGCTCGCTGCGCCGATGTGGAACTTCGCGTGGAAGTCTCTACGATTGTCACCGAGCCATGGACCAGCCACCGAGTCACCCAGGGAGAACTAGCGTGAAAGCATCGCACACCGACCAGCTCGAACTCCTCGAGCTCCAGAAGCTCGACCAGAAGGAGTCGGCGCTGCGCCACAAGCGCGATTCCCACGCCGCGCACGCGACGGTACGCGAGTTCGCCGGCCGCGTCGCTGACCTCCAGCGCGCCGCGATCAGCCAGAGCGCTGTCATCGCGGACACGATGCGCGAGCTGACCCGCATTGAGGATGAGATCGCAAAGGTCACTGAGCGTCGCAAGCGCCAGCAGAGCCGCATCGACAACAACCAGGTGCCCCTGCGCGATATCTCGGCCATGGAACACGAGATCGCGCAGATGGACCGCCGCCTCGCCAAGCTCGAGGACGCTCAGGTTGAGGCCGAGGAACGCGTCGAGGCCGCCCGCGCGGCTCAGGACCAGATGAAGGCTGAGGCCCGGGCCATCGCCGCCGACATCGAGGCCCTCAAGGCTCAGTTCGAGGCCGACGTCGCCGACTCGGACGAGGAACTGCGTCGTGTCATCGCCGCGCGTCGCGAGCTCGCGGAGCGCCTGCCCGCCGCGCTGCTGGAAGAGTACGAGGATGCGCGCCGCCGCAACGGCGCTCTCGCCGTCATCGAGGTCCGGGACGGCTACGGAATCGGCGTCGCCGCCGACCTGAGCCCGATGGAACTCGAGCGCATTCGCCTCACGCCCGCCGACGAGCTGTACCTGACCGAAGACACGGCACAGATCGTCGTGCGCACGGCGGCGAACACGCCGCGCTGAGGCTCAGGCGCGAACCGCGTAGGTGTCCGCCAGATAGAAACCCTGCCTGCTCGTCGTGACCGTCACCCGCACATGGGTGGCGGTCACGGGCTTTTCCAGGGTGACGATGCGCCGGTAGCCCACGCAGTGCACGCGAGCGATCTCCTGCTCACCGTCGCCGTTGACGCACGCGGTCACCACGGCCTCGTCGATGCGCTGTCCCTGGGCGATATCCTCCTCAAGGACGATGGCGCTAAGGGCGTGCGGCGCGTCAAAGCGCAGGGTCACGGCGTTGCCTTCATCCACGCGGGACGCCTTGATACGACGCGAGCGGAAGTCGGCGATTTTTTCGCCCAGGCGCGCCAGGACCTCGACGTCGGCGTCTGCGAGGAGGCCGTCGCGGTTCGGGGGAACGTTCAGGAGGAAGGTGGCATTACCGCCGACCGAGCCCTTCCAGATCGAGAACAGCTCGTCGACGCTGCGCACCTGGGAGTCTTCGAGATCGTGGTGGAACCAGCCCTTGCGCGTGGAGGTGTTGACCTCGGCGGGGTACCAGGCGAGGGGGCCGGAATAGTCGGCTAGCGCCTCGCGCGAGCCGAGATCGTCATCACCGGAGGCCACCTGCCGGGAGAACTCGCCGTCGTCGGCCTTCTGGGACTTCTCTGCGGTGCGCTCGGCCTCGCGCAGGGACGCCGGAACGACCGACCACTCGTTGGCTCGAACGGAGCCGGCTTCGTTGCCGCACCAGCGCACGTCCGGGCCGCACACCGAGATGACGGCCTCCGGGGCGAGGGCGCGGACCGTGTCGTAGATGCGCCGCCAGTCGTAGACCTGCACCTTGCCGTTGGGGCCCTCGCCACACGCGCCGTCCAGCCACACGGAGAAGACCGGGCCGTAGTGGGTGAGTAGCTCAATGAGCTGGTTGATGTAGAAGTCGTTGTAGGCCTCGCCCTGGCCGTAGGTCTGCTCGGTCATGTCCCAGGGGGACAGGTACACGCCGAACTTCAGGCCGTGACGCGCAGCCGCGTCGGACACCTCGCGTACGAGGTCGCCGCGCCCACCCTTCCACGGTGAGGACTCCACCGAGTGCTTTGTGTAAGCCGACGGCCACAGGCAGAACCCGTCGTGGTGCTTGCACGTGAGGATCACGCCGCTCATGCCGGCGCTGACGAGGGCATGCATCCACTGATCGACGTCGACGTTATCCGGGTTAAACAGGGCTGGATCCTCGTGGCCGGAGCCCCACTCGCGGTCCGTCATCGTGTTCATGCCGAAGTGGATGAACGCGTACATCTCCATTTTCTGCCACTGGAGTTGACGGTGGGTGGGCCGAATATTGGCCAAGTAGTCCTCGTTGATCATGCCTCAGGTTTCCGCTTGATGGCCGATGCGTCGGCCGGTCCTGCACCCTGCAGGTTCCGGAAAAGCATAACGTACCGGTCAGTGCGTGACCAACGTAACTGTGCGTGTCGATCCGCCCGTCTTCGTCTGCTTTTCGGGGCCGTATTCTACGTCAGTCACGCGGTGTTCGTGTCCCTTCGCATCCGCCAGTAACAGCGAGTATGCGGCTTCCTCCAGGGCCTTCTCCGCTGCCGCCGTTTCCTCGGCGCGAAAGCAGTCGGAGGCGAGCAGTAGGCCGGTGACGGCACCGCGCCAGCGTTTCGCGTCGTGGGAGATCACCGAGCGTTTGCCGTCCGCCTCGCGCTCGACGCGCAGCTCCCAGACGCGCGCCCATGGGGCCTTGCACGCGGCGCGATACGGGCCGGATCGGCCATCGATGATGATGCGCTCCGATGCCTCCGAGGACAGCACTTCGTCAAGACGTGGCGCCCACCAGGTCGACAGAACCCCAAGCTCGGGCAGTGACACTCCCATCGCGAGCCGGTGATCGGGAATAACGTCCGTGGGGGAGAGAACGCCAAAAAGGCCAGAGAAGATCGATACGTGCGCCGCGCCTGCGCTCGACCACGCGCCCGGCGCGCACTCCTCGATCGCCTCGTAGAGCACTCCGGTGAACAGCGACGAGGCCGGGGCGCAGGGGGCACTGTTGAGCGCGGTGTTGACAGAGAGATCGATCCTCGCGCCGACCTTGAGGACGGCAGCCGCTTCGGGGCCGTCCCCGAGAGCCGCGAGTGTGTCGCACACGGTGCGACGGCTTGTCGCAAGGCCGTTGCGCGACAGCGTATTCACGTCCAAAGACGGGCCCTGCGAGGGTGCGTTCTTCCCCTCCGACGGGGGCAACCAGATCAGCATGACGACAACCCTATCGCGGGGGCGCGGCCATGCGCGCTATGATCGATGCGGATCTGCCGGCTGGGCGGCCGCGCGCGGAAACGCTCGAGGAACGTCCGGGCTCCACAGGGCAGGGTGATGGCTAACAGCCACCCGGGGTAACCCGCGGGACAGTGCCACAGAAAACAAACCACCGGCGCGCATGCGGCGGTAAGGGTGAAAAGGTGAGGTAAGAGCTCACCAGCGGCGCGGGTGACCGCGTCGGCTAGGTAAACCCCACCCGGAGCAAGACCGAGCAGCAGGCAGGGCGGCCCGTCCAATGCCTGCGGGTAGGTTGCTGGAGGCCGTCGGTAACGACGGTCCTAGATAGATGGTCGCCACCGCACGACCGGTAACGGCGTGCGTGACAGAACCCGGCGTATAGGCCGACAGATCCGCGAAGGACCCCGACTCACGTCGGGGTCCTTCTGCGTGTGTGGGTACCTAGGCGCTGTGCTGGGCCGCGTAGTAGGCGGCACCTACGATGCCGGCCGTGTTGAGCAGCTTCGCAGGGATCATGGGGGTCTTCAGCCTCAGGAGGGGCATGAACTTCTCGTGGTTCTCGGACACACCGCCGCCGACCACGAAGAGGTCGGGGTTGAGCAGGAACTCAACGTGGCCGTAGTAGCGCTGAAGACGCTCGGCCCACTGCTCCCAGTCCAGACCTTGCAGGGTTTTTTGGCCGGAGGAAGCCATCTTCTCGGCGTCGTGTCCGTCGATTTCGAGGTGGCCGAGCTCGGTGTTAGTCAGAAGCACTCCGTTGACGATAATCGCCGAACCGATGCCCGTTCCCTGGGTCGTGAAGACGATGACGCCGTCGCGGCCCTTCGCGGCACCGTAGGCGACCTCTGCGATCCCGGCCGCGTCCGCGTCGTTGAGAGCAACGACCGCTCGGCCCAGGTGCCGCTCCATGAGCTCGTTGACATTAACGTCGACCCACGACTGGTCGAGGTTCGCCATAAAGGGGACGATGCCGTTGAAGACAGGCGCGGGGAATGTGACACCAACGGGCACCCCGACCTGGACGTTGAGCTGATCGATGACCTCGCGGCACACGGTGGCGACGGCCTCGGGCGTGGCGGGATTGGGCGTTGGGATTCGGACCTGCTCGCCAACGTACTCGCCGGTTTCCAGATCGACGAGGGCACCCTTCACTCCCGATCCGCCGATATCGATGCCGCATGCGACCTGAACCATGACCCCTCCTCGGGTAACACAATCTGATGTCCTCGGACCCCTGAAGCCCGATGTAACCGAATTGTATGGGATGTCGCGACTAATAGCGAGGCCCGCGTCAGACTGTGAGAGCTCGAAGGCGGTCCTCGAAAGATCACGGTCACGGCAGGGTGAGGATCTCAGCCCCGTCTTCGGTGACGACAACGGTGTGCTCGAACTGGGCGGTACGCGAGCGGTCGGCGGTCACGATGGTCCAGTCGTCGTCCCACTGCTCCCACTCGACCGTGCCGAGGGTCAGCATCGGCTCGATTGTGAACACCATGCCCGGCTCCATGACCGTGTCGTAGGCGGGGGCCGCATCGTAGTGGGGGACGATCAGGCCCGAGTGGAAGGCCTCGCCTACGCCGTGTCCCGTGTAGTCGCGGACAACGCCGTAGTCGAAGCGCTTCGCATAGGCCTCGATGACGCGCCCGATCACGTTGATCTCGCGGCCCGGCCCCACGGCCTTGATGCCGCGCATCATGGCGTTCTTGGTGCGCTCGATGAGTAGGTGAGACTCTTCGTCGACGGTGCCGACCTCGAACATCGCGCACGTGTCACCGTGAACGCCGTCCTTGTAGGCGGTGATATCGATATTGATGATGTCGCCGTCTTCGAGCGGGCGGTCGTCCGGAATGCCGTGGCAGATGACCTCGTTAATCGAAGAGCAGATGGACTTGGGGAAGCCCATGTAGCCCAGGCAAGAAGGGTAGGAGTCGTGGGCGATCAAATACTCGTGACCGATGCGGTCGAGTTCCTCCGTGGTCACGCCCGGCGCGATGGCGGCGCCGACGGCCTCAATGGCACCGGCCGCGATGCGACCGGCCTCGCGGATTTTCGCGATGGTGTCGGCGCTCTTAATGTCCGAGGCGGTGACACGCTCGGGTCCGTCGTGGAACATGTACTCGGGGCGCTCGATGTGTTCGGGTACGGCGCGCATCGGCGAGACTCGTCCGGGCTTGAGCGTACCGAGGGGCGCACGTCGCGCGAGTGGCGATGCTTCCATGGATCTTCATCCTCCTGCCGAGTGGCGTTAGTCGTTCTTGTAGTTGTCGGGGCCCGGGAAGCTGCGCTCACGCACGGCCTCGACGTAGTCGCTGGCCGCGTCGTGCAAGGCACGACCCAGCTCCCCGAACTTGCGCACGAAGGAAGGCGTCCAGTCCGAGTAGCCCGCCATGTCCGACCACACGAGCACCTGACCGTCGGTATTCGGGCCCGCGCCGATGCCGATCGTAGCAATCGACAGCGTCTGGGTGAGTTCGGTGGCGATCGAGGCAGGCACCATTTCGAAGACGACGGCGAATGCACCGGCCTTCTCGACGGCCTCGGCGTCGCGACGCAGGGCGTCTGCGCCGTCACCGTGCCCCTGCATACGTGGGCCACCCAGGGTATTTTCCGACTGGGGCGTGTAACCCAGGTGGGCGCACACGGGGATGCCCGCCGAGACGAGGCCGGCGATGATGTGGGCGCGGCTCTTGCCGCCCTCGAGCTTGACGGCGTGCGCGCCGGCCTTCATCAGACGCGTGGCGGAGGCAAAGGAGTGCTCGACCGTGTCCTCGTACGTGCCGAAGGGCAGATCGGCCACAATCATGGCGCGCGACGTCGAGCGAGCGACGGCGGCGGTGGCGCGCTCCATGTCCTCAAGGGTGACGGGCAGTGTCGAGCTGTGGCCAAGAATCACGTTGCCGAGCGAATCGCCAACGAGCAGCATGTCCACGCCGGCAGCCTCGAGAATCGGCGCGGTGAGCGCATCGTAGGCGGTGAGCATCGTGAGGGGAATACCCTTGGCTTTGGCACGGGCGATGTGCTGGATGCGCACGCGTTTGGCGGAAAAGAGGGCGGCCGTCTGGGACGAGGCCGTGGCTGCGTTCTCCGGTTGCGTAATGTGAGACACGGGTTTCCTTCGGTGAGCTGTTGGAGCGCGAGAGCGCATTCACGTCTTACAGGGTAGCGCGCCCGTGGATCCGGTGAGCTGTGAGGATAGGCGAACGGGTAGGATGGTGGGCGGTGCGCGTGATGCGCGCAGGAATGACCCCAGTTGGAAAGAAGAAGGAAGCAGGACATGGCTGGCAATGCCCCTGACCTTGATCCTCTTGACGAGGCAGCCGTCAACGCAGTTCGCGAGGCCGGCCTCGCCGATATCGAAGCTGCGCATTCGCTTGACGCCCTGAAGGCCGTCCGTGCGGCGATCCTCGGTGATCAGGCGCCGCTCGTGATTGCGAATCGTACGATCGGCTCGCTTGAACCCGCGCAGCGTGGTCTCGCCGGTAAGAACGTCGGACAGGCACGCAAGGCGCTGACTGAAGCGCTCGAGGAACGCAAGGCTGTCCTCGCCGCTGAGCACGAGGCTCGCATGCTCGTCGAAGAATCCGTTGATGTGACGCTGCCGACCACGCGTCGCCCGGCGGGTGCTCGCCACCCGCTCGAGACCCTGATGGAAGAGGTCGCCGACTTCTTCGTGGCGATGGGCTGGGATATCGCCGAGGGGCCGGAGATCGAGCACGAGTGGTTCAACTTCGACTCTTTGAACTTTGATATCGATCACCCCGCGCGCCAGATGCAGGACACGCTCTACATCGATGGCCGCAGCGTTGGTGCCGAGACCGAGGACGGCGCTCACCTCGTGATGCGCACGCACACCTCCCCGGTTCAGTCGCACGCGATGCTCTCCCGCGGTGTACCGCTCTACGTGGCCTGCCCCGGCAAGGTTTTCCGCTCCGATGCGCTCGACGCGACCCACACGCCGGTATTCCACCAGGTGGAGGGCCTCGCCGTCGATAAGGGCCTGACGATGGCTCACCTTAAGGGCGTTCTCGACCACTTCGCCAAGGCGATGTTCGGTCCGGAGGCGAAGACCCGCCTGCGTCCCTCGTACTTCCCGTTCACCGAGCCCAGCGCCGAGATGGACCTGTGGTTCCCTCAGAAGAAGGGCGGGCCCGGCTGGATCGAGTGGGGTGGCTGCGGCATGGTCAACCCGAATGTGCTGCGCGCCAACGGTATTGATCCCG
>CAUVIG010000082.1:0-9237 GCA_963551745.1 uncultured Actinomyces sp. | reverse complement strand
GAGTCGCGCACGAAGCTGAAAGGGTGGCGCCCCGGGGTCAGCCCCGTCGTGGCGACATCCGAGCGCATGCGCTCCACCTCCGATAACGAAGGCAGCTCGGGCACGCGTGACCCCACCTCCGTGCCCGGAAGAAACGGCTGCCATTGACCGCCCCGAGCCTGCGATTGAGCGAGTGCTCCCGCGGCCCACGCCCCCTCGCGCCTGCCCACCCCCAGGCAGTCGAGGGCGCCGGCCATCGCGAGCTTTTCCATGGCGGAGGCGCTCACGTGGGCTCGCCGCGCGAGATCCGCCTGACTCGTAAACGCTCCCTGGCGTCGAGCGTCGACGATGCGCCCGGCGGCCGCACCCAGGCCTCGTACCTGATTTAGACCGATGCGCACCGCAAGGTCACTATCGACATCGAGGGGAACCGCGGCGCGCGAGGGTAAAGACTCCGGGCGCCCCGGGCTGTAGGACTCCCCCGCCTCATCCTCGCTCACGCGTTGCACGCTCGCGTCGACGAGCGAATCGTTGACCGAGGGACCTACCACGCGCACCCCGTGTCTGCGGGCGTCTTGTACGAGGGTCGCGGGAGAATAGAAACCCATCGGCTGGGAGGCCAGGATCGCGGCATAAAAGTGTTCGGGGGCGTGCACCTTCAGCCAGGACGACGCGTACACGATGTGCGCAAACGAAAATGAATGAGACTCTGGGAATCCGAAGTCTGCAAAGCCCTTGAGCTGTTCGAAGATGCGCTCGCGCGTGGGCTCGTTGATCCCTCGTTCTTCCATGCCGGCCATCAGGTCCCCCTTCAAGGCCTCCATGCGCTCCGGGCTACGCTTGGCTCCCATCGCGCGACGCAGTTGATCGGCGCGCGCTCCCGACAAACCGGCCGCGTCCGCCGCGATACGCATGAGTTGCTCCTGAAAGAGAGGGACGCCGAGCGTCTGGCGCAGAGCGGGCTCAAGCAGTGGGTGCAGATAGGTGACCTCCTCGCGTCCCGACCGGCGCCGCAGATAGGGATTGACTGAGCGCCCCTGGATCGGCCCCGGTCGGATCAGAGCGACCTCCACGACAATGTCGTAGAAGCAGCGCGGTTTGAGCCTGGGAAGCGTGTTCATCTGCGCGCGCGACTCCACCTGAAAGACGCCAACCGTGTCGGCCGCGCACAGCAAGTCGTAGACCCTTGGATCCTCCTCCGGTAGCGTGTGCAGACCCAGGGGCTGTCCCTCGCGTCCCCGCACTACTCGAGGCGCCCAGCCGCGCAGCTGATTCGAGGCCTTACCCGTATGTTCGCCGCCAGCCTGGAGCTCATCGAAAGCGACGCGCAACGCCGTCAGCATGCCGAGCGATAGCAGGTCAAACTTCACGAGGCCAGCATCCGCACAGTCCTCCTTATCCCACTGGAGAACCGTGCGTCCCGGCATCGCGGCCCACCCAACCGGGCATATGCGTGACACCGGTTGATCCGTGAGCACCATGCCGCCTGAGTGGATCCCCATGTGCCGGGGAAGACGTGCGAGCGCCCGAGCTGCATCCCCAACGAGGGGTGGTACCTCTCCCCTGCCCTGGGACCAGGCTGTGGCCGTGCCGGTCGGGTATCCGAGGGCGCGCGCGACGTCGCGGATCGCTGAGCGCGGACGGTACGTGATGACGTTCGCGACCTGGGCCGCGCGATCCCTCCCAAACGTGTCGTAAACGTACTGGATGACCTCTTCTCGGCGGCAGGCTTCGATGTCGACGTCGATATCCGGCGGCCCCGAGCGCGCATCGGATAAAAATCGCTCGAACAGCAAGTTGTGGCGCACCGCGTCCACCGCCGTGATCCCCAGGCAATAGCACACCGCTGAGTTGGCGGCGCTCCCCCTACCCTGACAAAGGATTCCGCTACGGGCACAGAAGTCGACGATCTCCTTGACGATCAGAAAATAGCCCGCAAAGCCGAGACGCTCGATGACCCCCAGTTCATGATCGATCGTCTCCCACGCCCGGGGGTGGTGCGCGCGTGATCCGTAGCGCATACTCGCGCCCTCGTAGGTGCAGTGCGCAAGCCAACTGTCCGGGCTATGCCCGTCGGGAACCTGGGTAAGCGGCAGGCGCGGGGCGACGAGGCGCAGATCGAAAGCGCATGAGGCCGCGACTTCGCACGTGTTGTCGAGTGCCTGAGGGTGCGCCCCGTGCAGTCGCGCCATCTCGGCGGGCGAACGCAAAAAGGAGCGGTGTGCGCCCAGATGAGCCTCCGCCTCGTCCAAGGAGGAACCCAAGCGAGTCGCCGCCAGAATGTCGCCGAGCGCCTGTCTCGAGGGCGACGACATGCGCGCCCCAGTCGTCGCCACCAGACAGGTTCCGCTCGCTCGCGCGAGCTCCGAGAGCACTCCTCCGACCTCGTCCTCGTCCCCGCGGGTCCCCTGCCATTCGACGAGCACATGGTCGCGGCCAAACGCGTCCACGAGTCCATCCAGTACCCGGCGTGCGGGCGCCACGCCCCCAGCTCGCAGCGCGCGCATGAGTGGGCCTCGCCTGCCACCAGTGAGGACGACAAGGTCACCTCCGGCCTCGCTCAGATTGACGAGGTCGTGGCGGGGATGACGCTGCCCGGGTTCGTTCAGCGCTCGATCGCTCATCGCTCCCACGAGATGCGCGTAGCCGCTGGGGCTGGCCGCCAGGATGGGAAGGCGCATCCCCGGATCTTCCGCTCCGGGAGCAAGTCCCCACCCCGGCGCCGATGAACCCGTAACGATGCCTCTCAGAGCATCCGGCGCGAGTGTCAGCTCAGCGCCGTACACGATCGGCAGGCCGGCCGCGCGGGCAGCCATGGTCGTCTGGACCGTGGAGTACATGCCGTCAACGTCGAGAATTGCGAGGGCGTCGAGACCGAGGCGTGCAGCTTCCTCCACCATACATGCGGGTTCGTCGGTCCCGTCGAGAAACGTGAAGGCGCTGTGTGCGTGCAGTTCTGCGTAGCGTCGTTCCATGGTCACCCACCCATTATATAGAACATATGTTCGATAGTAATGGTAGGCATGTACGATTGCGCGTACAGGTGGTGTGAACGGCGCCCCTCCCACGAGAGCCGCAAGCCCTATGCTGGGAGCATGGATTCCATGCTCGCAGCGTCGCTTCACTCCCCCGGCGCCCTGGTACTCGAGGAACGCCCTATTCCGGCACTCGGCCCTCGCGACGTTCTTCTCGCAGTCGAAGCAACAACCCTGTGCGGGACGGATCTGCGCATCGCGACAGGACAAAAGACGAACGGCGTCACCCCGGGCGTGGTCCTCGGGCACGAAATCGCGGCACGCGTGTGGCGCATCGGAAACGACCTCACCGCGGGGGTCGACGTTCCCACCCCGGGCACGCAGGTCGGACTGGCTCCGGAAATTGCCTGCGGGAGCTGCGCTCCCTGCGCGAGTGGGCGCTCCAACGTGTGTGCGAATATGCGCCTGTTTGGAACGGGGGTGGATGGAGGCCTTGCGGACGGCGTCGTTGTTCCGCAAGAAGCCCTCGCGTGCATTACCCCCGTCGCTCGCGAGATCGCCCCACCTCATCTGGCACTCGCGGAGCCGCTCTCGTGCTGCCTACGCGCGACGTCGCGCCTGCCCATCGAAGCCGGCTCCCGTATTCTCGTTCTGGGAACGGGCCCGATCGGGCTCATCCACTGCACCCTCGCTATTTCCGCCGGCGCGCGCGTCATGACGTGCGGCCGACGAACACGCCTCGAACCCGCGCGGGCGATGGGAGCTGAGTTGACGACCGCCGCCCAGGGCGAGGACCTCGTGCGTGAGGTCCTTGCGTGGAGTGACGGCCTCGGAGCGGACGTCGTCATCATCGCAGTCGGAGACCCGGGCCTCGTCCCCATTGCCGCTCGTTGTGCGCGCATTGGCGGCCACGTTTCCTTCTTCGCAGGCTTCCCCGCGGGGGCAATGGCTCAGATCGACCCGAACCTCGTGCACTACCGCGAACTCACCATCAGTGGCAGCGCCAACGCGACCCTTGATGACTACGCGGCGGCCGTTGATACGCTCTCGAGCGGACGTATCGACCTGTCGCCGCTCATCACACACGAGTATGAACTGTCCGAAGTGCGCGACGCGCTCGAGGCCGTGCGCACTCGCGCCGGCCTGAAGGTTGTCGTGCGCCCGAGGGGCGTCGCCATCCCTTAGTCGAGGAGCCCGCGCAGGTCCGCCTCGCTCAGGCGAGCGCCCGTCCCGGTCCCGTTCATCACCGCCGAGATGAGCTGGCGCTTACGATCCTGGAGTTCCACAACCTTCGCTTCGATCGTGTCCGTCGCGACCATTCGGTAGACGTTGACTTTCTTCGTCTGGCCAATGCGGTGCGCGCGATCGATTGCCTGCTCCTCGGCGGCAGGATTCCACCAGGGATCCATGACGTAGACGTAGTCTGCCTCAGTGAGGGTCAAGCCGGAGCCGCCAGCCTTCAGCGAGATAAGGAAAACTTGCGCACCACCCGATCGGAACTTTTCGATGACCTCGGCGCGACCACGCGTCGATCCATCGAGCTGCACGACGGATATTCCACGGCGCTCAAGCATGTGTCGGATACGCTCCAGGAACGAGGTGAACTGGCTAAAGACCAGCGCCTGATGTCCGAGTGGTACGATCTCGTCCAGGCGATCCGCCAGGTACTCAATTTTCGCCGACCCCACGTGAGCATACGATTCTTCGACAAGAGCCGGATCGAGCGCGAGCTGCCGCAGCCTCGTAATCGACGCGAGCACACTCATTCGGTTGGCATCCACGTCGCGCAGCAGATCAAGAATCCGCGCGCGCTCGCGCGCCAGGTACTGGTCGTAGATATGGCGGTGTTCCTTGCCTAAATCGACGCGCACGATGTCGACGATTTTATCGGGCAGATCCGGAGCGACCTCCTCCTTCGTGCGACGCAGGACGAAGGGCGCAACATAGGCCGTCAAGCGCCCGAGCATCGCCGGATCCGCGCCGTTTTCGATGGGCCTGCGCACCTGCTGCTGGAACGTTTCCCACGGGGGCAGGAGGCCGGGGCAGGTCAAGGACAGCAACGACCACAGGTCCCCCAGCGAGTTTTCGATGGGGGTACCGGAGACCGCTAACTTCCAGGGTGACTCAAGCTCCCGCAGCGCGCGGTAGGTTGCCGTGCGAGGGTTTTTCACCGCTTGCGCTTCATCGATGACAACTCCGCCGAGGCGCACCTGTTTCCACTGCTCCGCCTCCAGGCGGGCGAGCGTGTAGGAGGTGACGACGATATCCGCATCGGCAACCTCCTGACGGATCGTCGTCCCACGGCGCGTGGCGGTTTCCGTCACCGCGCGTACGCGCAGGTGTGGTGTGAAGGTGCGCGCTTGCTCGAGCCACACGCCGACGACGGAGGTCGGCGCAACGACCAAAACAGGGGACGCGTCCGCCCCAGGTGTATGCGCGCGCAGCGCTGCCACGGCCGACAGGATCTGAATGGTTTTACCCAGGCCCATGTCATCAGCCAGAATGCCGCCGATGTGACCGGACAAGCGAGCCGTCAACCACGCGTGCCCACGCCTTTGGTACGGGCGCAGGATCGAACTCAGCGACGGCACCGGCGGCAAACCCTCGTCCGCGGAGCCGTCGCGCAGCGGAGCGATCCGCGTCCTCCACGCGTCGGCGATGCGTACGTGGTCGGATGCGGCCGCGAATAGGTCGACGACGCCGACCTGCATCGGCGTGAGCCTGACCCCCTCACCGTCCCATCCCGCCAGGGTGCGCGCTTCCTCCAAGAGAGTCGCCAACGATCGAATACGCTCACCGTCGAGACGCACCCACGTTCCCTCGACCTCGACGTAGTCCTGCCCGTTGGCGATCGCCTCGAGCGCGTCGCGCACGCTGATCGTGATGCGGCCGAGGCGTAGGCGCACGTTGAGGTCGAACCAGTCGCGCTCGGCTGCGTCAACGCTCACATCGACATCAAAGCCGTCTTCTCGCACATCGATCGCACGCACGTCATCCGCAACGTCCCACACGAGGCCATCGACGCCTTGAGAATCGACAACCGTGTCCAAGAACGTGGGAACGCGCCACGGAGACAGCCGCCCCGTTGCCGGAGGCGCGGTCCACAGGGCGGAGTCCAACCCGTGGCCCCACGACTCGACGCGATCCACGATCTCGGCCACGGCCTCGTCACCCAGGCAGTGGGCCACAGGAGTGCGCGAGCGCGACTCACCCTGGCAATACTCGGCCCACCAACGCACCACGACCGATTCCCCGTCGCGACGCACCGTGCCCACAAGGGACACGTCCGGCCGTGCCTGAGCGTCAAAACTCCCATCGGAGGACGCCATCGAAAAACGCCTGAGGAGGGTGGGCAGCCACGTGCCACGAAACTGCGCGACATCTTCAACAGGAATATGCAGGCCACGATCGAGAGGAAAACCGTCGAGCGTTCCCACCCCCTCGATGCGCGCGATCGCGCGTCCTCCATCCAGCAACAGCACGCTTGCATCGCGGTCGATGCGTGGCCTCGTGATCACCTCGTCTCCGTTACGCGCGACGACTCGCACGTCAAGGCCGTCGGAACCTGAGCGCACGTCAATGTCCGCGTCCCATGTCGCGTGCGAGAGCACCACCTTCTCGTCGGCGTCCGGCGAGGCGTAGAGCTCAACCCCAGCCCGCACCAAGCGCGACAGCCACGCGTAGGCATGCTCTCCCAGCGAGGTGAGCGTCACCTCCGTGCGCGAGTGCCACGAACGCGATTCGCGCGACAGGCGATATCCCTCGCGCATGAGAGAAACGTGCGTGGGATCCAAGCCATCCGTCACTGACGCCCACTGAGTCGCTGTCAGATCAAGCCACGAGGCTCGCTTCGTCGTCCACCCCGATGAGGAGCTTCGACGCAGGGGGATAAGAGACGGCTCGACGCCGGGATCATGCGCGTCGACAACAAGGGCCAACGGCTCGCCCAGGCGGTCGCCGTCGGAGCCCAGCATCTGCTCGAGAACACGGCTCCACTCAGGCACCGAACGCTGCTTGTCACGCGCATCTTCGCGTCCGACGATGAGCACCGCGACCGTATGCGGACAGTCACTGCGCAGCGGGCATGCACACGCCAGGGAGGGACACACTGCACCCTGCGTGACGCGCACGCGATAAGTCAGCCCAGCTTCCTTCACGCGCGCCTCAGCCTGCTCGCCATCCTCGCTCCAGGAAAATTCCCGCACCGCGCCACCGTGCGCCAAACGCAGGCCGTTCGCCCACGCTGCCGGACCAACGAGGGCCATCATATCGTCATCCGACAGTGAGGCCAGCGTGTGCGACAGAGATACCATCCTTTCAGTCTACGGCACCCACTTATCCCCAGCACCGGCTCACTGGGCCAGCCCCTCGATCGCCCACTCGCCGTCCTTCCAGACGAGAAGAACGTCCCGTCCATCCTCGAGCAGAGTCCTCATGTAGGCACGAGGCCGCTCCTGGGCCCACCAGCGCCCTCCCACCGGCCAAGGCCCTTCCACGCGCGCGATAGCGACGCGGCGCCCCCTCCCCGACACGGATTGCGAGGTATCACGCTCGCTCACGAGGTAGGCAGGCGCAGCGCTCAAAGCCCCCCGATGGTCCACACGCACATCGTCGAAGGCGCCCGATGGGCCAACGATCCTCACGCGTACAGGCTCGTCAAAAAGCGTCGCCGGAGGCTGAGCGATGCGCCCGTCCCACGCCCCCTCGCGCGGACGCAGGAGAGGGTCACTCCCCCATCTGGCCATCACGACACGGCTGCGCGGATCATATCCGCCCTGCACCCGCGGCATCAGGAGAGAATCTGGCCCCGCCATACCCTGGATGCGCACGACGCTGCGTGAGACATCGCGCTCTCGGTCTGACCGCCCCCACAACGCCGACGCGCTGTGCCCCACCCACGGGTCACATGCGGTCACGCGCATACAGGTCACTGCGCCGCTGGGCCCTTCGATGCCCGAAGTCCACCCCGCGAGCGTCCACCGGATGCGCAGCGCAACATCGTCGGACGCACACACGTCACATCCGCTCCACGTACGAGTGCGCTGACCGCCCCCGCCATCCTCCACATCGATGCGCAGCGTCTGCGAGACGAGTCCGCCCTGCCCCAACCTTTGAGACAGGTCTCGTGCGATGCGTTGAATGGGCACCATCATCGTATCGATGGAATCTCCACCCACATCAATGACGCACTCCATCGTGATGTCTGGTTGAATGCGCCCGGCCAGCGTAATGGCGCTGCCACCTCCAGAGGCGAGATTCCAGAGTGCTTCACCGACGTCGCCGAAACGCTCGCACACACGGCCTCGCCCCAGCGCCAGAAAATCCGCGCACGTGTGGACACCCAGTCCTGTCAATAGCTCAATGGCGTCAGCTGCTCTGTCAGTCATCGCGACAGGAACCGCCCACAGGGCACGATGCAATGGGAGGCGCCCCAGAAACGATCGGCTTTCTCCTGTAGGAACAATGCGTCCCTCGCGCGCCGCCTCCAGGGATGCGACAGGACCATCGGCGATGCCAACAAAACACTCAATGCCGACGGCCTCTTCAATCGCCGACACCAGAGCCGAGGCGGCAGCCTCCTCACTCCCGTGCCAACGGGCAGGGCCACACGCCCGACACCTGGCCACCCCGGGGCGCACGCACTCCACCCCGGCCGCCACCGAATCAAAGGCATCGACAACAGCGCCAAACGCTCTGGCCTCACGATCAGGGTCGCGAGGCAAGCAGACGAGATCGGGGCACACATACGTCGCCTCTCGCATGCTCATGCCGCTCCTGACTCCGGCGCGCCGAGCAGCGCCGCTGGCAACCTCGATGCGTTCGCTATGCACGACGGCCCCAGCTCCACCCGGCGGCAGATCGACCACGAGGCAGTGGACGGGCCAATCGGGCACCCACACCACCATGTCGCGCACTTAGACCACCAGCCGCATCCGTTGACGCGCCGCATCGCGAGAGAGCCCCGGCCAAGGACGCAGTGTCACGATGGTGCGTCCCATCGTTCGAGCGCGAGCCGCCAGGGTCCTCTGTTGCGCACTGGACAGTTCAGGAACATCGAGGCAGACAACATCGCAAGCCTCTATCAGAAGGGAACACAGGTCCCCCACCTGGTGATCTTTCCCTGCGTTTAGCACCAGAACACGGTCGAGGTCCATCCCCTGCTGCGAGGCCCATTCCCAGCCGATATCGCCCACTCCACACACGCCGATCCAACCCCCGGAGGGGCATACATCGATCAGCAATCGGATGAGCTCGGCTCTGCCAGTCGGCCCCAGAAGGACAG
>CAUVIG010000081.1:0-9299 GCA_963551745.1 uncultured Actinomyces sp. | reverse complement strand
AATTTCAGGTGGTGATGTGTTGTCTATCACTTGATTGATTGGTTGTAGCCCCTCAGCGGTGCGGAGTGAGACCATTTGCCAGAGTACCCTGAGAGGGTGTTTCAGGCCGAGGAGGTTGGGAGAGAGAGGCGTGTGCGACTCGGCGCTGCCTCGGGAAGCTACTTTTGGACCGTTATGAGGCTGTTCGCCGCTGCGTGATTTCTGGTTTGCTGCGGGAGGTAGACTTCCCTTGGAATCACTTCACGCCTCAGTGCTGTCGTGTCTGGCGCAGTTGCTCCTATGGATACTTCTCCATGCTCCCAGAGGCGCGATCTTCCACCGGGCGATCGACACATGGATCTACGGATACCCGAAGATAATCCTGATCGGGCCTCACATTTGCCGGCCTCGTGTGAGTGGATGCGCAATAGATTCCCGGCGGGCTGTCGCAAACCGCCTATTGTTGGGATTTGGCTCATCGATGAACGATCCGATATCGCTTATCGGAAGAATCTGAGCAACTCGGATACAACCTGATCATGGGCACATGCGGGGCCGCGCGCGACCCTGATCGAGCGCACTAATCGCTACCTGAAGATAGCGGCCCTTCCCCTCGTTTAGAAAGCCGACCGGATCTGTAGCGTGCCTTCCGTTCGCATCCAGGGATTCTAAGAAGGAACGTGACATGAGAGTAGAGGCGGGAAAGGCCTGCCACCAATGCCTCACACGCAGCATGCCCGCTTAACGAACGTGCCAACAATAGCAGCCGAAGCTCAGTTGCTAGCCTCCCTTGTATTCGCTCTTCTAGCGTTGGGAGGCGAGGGGTGACGTCTCGGTGGTCCGCCTCAAACTCAGGACGTGTACTAGCAGTGTTCGCGGTACGTATTACAGGACTCGTCGTATTGCCGGCGTTGGTGCCCGGTGTTGTGGTGTGGGCTGGTCAGGTGGGTTGCGGGCTCACGTTGTCTCACTGGCGATATGGGATCTGGATAGGTTACTAAGCTATTCAGAACTGCTTTTCCCATCCGTGAGTGCAATTCTTATCCAGGATTTACATAGTGTCCATAAGCCTTGGTGCCGATCTGCCTGGCTATGTGAACCTCGCAGCGCTCATCGACCTTGCACCCTTGTTCACCATGACCACCGGACCACGCCCCGAAGCAGCCGCCTTTCTTAGCAGCCGTGCCGGTGACTTGTATCAGTACGAATGCAGATTCATGGGCAGTTCAAACTGATATTTGAGGTTGCTATGCGGTTGCCTGGCTTGGGATCTTGCGCACACGGTCCCTCTTCTTTCCCGCGCATTGTCCTTCTATTCTGTACTCGGGCAGTACTGCCGCCGCTCCGATTAGCGTTTTTGCGTGTGGAAGACAGGTCCCAGACTCCGAGTAATGGGCCCCTGTGTCTCTAACTGCCCAGTATAGTTTCCAGTTTGGTATCCAGGCACATCGAGTATTCTGCAGCATTCGTGGCCCGTAACCAAACACTCATTTTCAACACTGACTTTTCCGTAGCGCAAAGCGACAAAGCCGCTCCACAAGCAAGACCTAGTGTCCGCTAGCCCGAATCGTCGCGGCATTGAAACGCGGGCGGGGATCCCGTCGGTCCCCGCCCGCGCATGTAAGCCGTGCGTCCCGCCGCTGCGGGAGGCTCGCTCTCAGTCGTTCATGAAATGACGCTCGTCTAGGATCTGTGCGCCGGCACCCACCAGCGAGGGCAGGTGTGCGTTTGCGTGGTGGCCGCAGAAGTAGAGCTGGCCACCCGAAGGCATCGTCGCACGAACCCAGGCGCGAGCGCCGCAGGCGTCGCAACGATTCGCCGCGTTCAGCTGCGGCCCGTCCAGGATGGGGCGTTCAAGAGTCTGTGCGTTCATGCTTCCATCACACACCATCACCGGGCGCCTCGCACCCCTGTTCACCCGGGGCGCAATCGCTCGCCCGACCACTGACACAGTGGGACGGGGGAGCGGAAATCCTATCAACCACAGCCCTCGTCCGCCCCGAAAGCGCGCCCACCAGCGCGATCCAGCCCCAGCCTCGTCAATCGTGGAAAGCATCCCAGAACCCGCGCCACGCGCACCGTTGGCCACAAACGAGCGTTGACCCACATATGATGCACCTCGTGACTCCTACCGACGCATCCGACTACAACGCACGGCACCTCTCGGTCCTCGAGGGGCTCGAGGCCGTGCGCAAGCGCCCCGGCATGTACATCGGCTCGACCGACCACCGGGGCCTCATGCACTGCCTCTGGGAGATCATCGACAACGCGGTCGACGAAGCCCTGGAAGGTCACTGCGACACGATCGACGTGCGCCTGCATCCCGACCACTCCGCCTCCGTCGCAGACAACGGCCGAGGCATTCCCGTCGATATCGTGCCCGGCCAGGGCTTGACGGGCGTCGAGGTCGTCTACACGAAGCTCCACGCGGGCGGTAAGTTCGGCGGCGGCTCCTACGCGGCCTCCGGCGGCCTCCACGGCGTCGGCGCCTCCGTCGTCAACGCCCTGTCCGCCCGCCTCGACGTGCAGGTCGACCGCAGCGGCAAAACCCACGAGATGTGCTTCCGCCGCGGCGAACCCGGGCAGTTCGACGACTCCACGCAGCGCACGCCCAACTCGCCCTTCACGCCTTTCGTGGACGGCTCGATACTCAAGACCGTCGGCAAGGTGAAGAAGTCGCAGACCGGCACGCGCGTGCGCTTCTGGGCGGACTTCCAGATCTTCCCGGCCACTGAGGGATTCTCGTGGGAGAACCTGCTGGCGCGCGCCCGCCAGACCGCGTTCCTCGTTCCCGGCCTGACCATCAACTGCTACGACGAGCGCGGCGAAGAGGAACTCCACGAGAGCTTCCGTTTCGACGGCGGCGTCGTTGACTTCGCGAACTGGCTTGCCTCCGACGGCCCCGTCACCGACACCTGGCACATCACGGGTGAGGGCACCTACAACGAGACCGTGCAGGCCCTGGACTCGAAGACCGGGCACCTGCGCGCCACCGAGGTCGAGCGCACCTGCGAGGTCGACATCGCGCTGCGCTGGGGCATCGGCTACGACACGACCGTGCAGTCCTTCGTCAACATCATCGCCACCCCCAAGGGCGGCACCCACGTCACCGGCTTCGAGCAGGCGGTCCTCAAGACCCTGCGCGCCGCGATCGATAAGAACGCGCGCAAGCTCAAGGTCGGTGCGAAGGACGGGCGCCCCGAGAAGGACGACGTGCAGGCCGGCATGACCGCCGTCATCACCGTGCGCTTCCCCGAGCCTCAGTTCGAGGGGCAGACGAAGGAAACGCTGGGAACGCCCCAGATCCGCACCGTCGTCAACCGCGTGGTCTCCGACTGGCTGAAGGCCAAGTTCGCCTCCTCCAAGCGCGACGACAAGCAACAGACCTCCCTCCTCATGGAGAAGGTTGTCGGCGAGATGAAGGCACGCGTCTCCGCGCGACTGCACAAGGAGATCTCGCGCAAGAAGAATGCGCTGGAAACCTCCTCGCTGCCCGCCAAGCTCGCGGACTGCCGCCTCGAGGACGTCGAGGAGACCGAGCTCTTCATCGTCGAGGGCGACTCCGCCCTGGGCACGGCCAAGGCAGCGCGCAACTCCCACTATCAGGCGCTCTTCCCGATCCGAGGCAAGATCCTCAACGTGCAGAAGGCCTCAACCGCCGACATGCTGGCCAACGCCGAGTGCGCCAACATCATCCAGGTGATCGGTGCGGGTTCGGGACGCACCTTCGACCTGTCTCAGGCGAGATACGGCAAGGTCATCCTCATGACCGACGCTGACGTTGACGGCGCGCACATCCGTACCCTGCTGCTCACCCTGTTCTTCCGCTACATGCGCCCCATGGTCGAGGCCGGCCGCATCTACGCCGCCGTCCCGCCACTGCACCGCATCGAGGTTGCGGGCAAGGGGCGAAAGAAGCGCGAGTACGTGTACACCTACTCCGAGGATGAGTTGCATCGTAAGCTCGCCGCTCTGCGTCGCTCGGGCCGCACGTGGAAGGAGCCCATCCAGCGGTATAAGGGTCTGGGTGAGATGGACGCCGACCAGCTGGCGGAGACGACCATGGATCGCGCGCATCGGTCGCTGCGTCGCATCACGTTGGCTGACGAGGAGGCCCTGCGCCAGGCCGAGGATGTGTTCGAGCTGCTCATGGGGTCCACCGTGGGTCCGCGGAAGGAATTTATCGTCGAGGAGTCGGCGGGGTTGGACCGTACGCGTATCGACGCGTAAACGTGGGCAAAATTGACCGCGCGCTGCATAAGCGTTCATGCGTGTTGACCATATGTCAAGCGCCAGTGTGACTAAAGGCCCGAATAGCCGGTAGGATGTCTGCCATGACAGGACTTGCGCAGCGACTCACGCCGCCCGGGTCCGTCCCGTACCCGGGCAATCACCTCGGGTTGCGCTGGCGGCCCATGATCGGCCGCGATGCGCCCGCCGTGTATGCGCTTATCTCCCTCATTGAAGACGACGACAACGCGATCCGTCGCACGTCTGTCGACGATATCGCGGACATGATGGAGGGTGAGAACGGGCGTGACTGGGTTGACACGATCGTCGGCTTGGACGCGAAGCAAAACATTTGCGCCGTGGCGTCCGTGCGCGTCCTGCGCGGCATTCACGAGGCCGCCACCGCAGTCGTCAGCGCCTTCATCCACCCGCACTGGCGTGGCCGAGGCGTGGGCCGAGCTCTGCTCTACTGGCAGGACGGTCGCGCCCGACAGATACTCGTTGAAGCTTTCGGCGCCGAGTCCGAGGTGCCCGCGTCGATCTCGAATCTCGTCGATGCGCACATGACCGATCGTCGTCGCCTCTACATTGCGGCCGGTTTCTTTGCCAAGCGCACGTATCAGGTTATGTACCGCGACCTGGCTGGCGGTGAGGTGCCCGTGCCCGCGCGCCACGGATACCGCGTCCTGCCGTGGAACCAGGTTCCGCAGGAGCAGATCCGCGCTATCCACATGGAGGCCTTCCAGGCGGCGTTCCGTTCGCCGCTGCGCGCCCTGTGGTGGGACGACGCGATGAACCACTTCGACCCACGCTGGTCGTTCGTGGCCGTGGACGCCCACGGTGAGGTCGTCGGTTACGCGATCACCGGGAGACCCACTCAGCGCTGGGTGGCCACGGGGCGCCCCGAGGCCTACATCTACCTGCTCGGCGTCGCCGAGGCACACCGCGGACGCTCCATCGCGAGCGCCCTCGTCGGGCACGCCGTCGCCGCGGCGTCTGCTTCTGGCGCCTCCCGCATCGGCCTCGACGTTGACATGTCGAGCCCTGATAGAGCGCATAAGATTTACGAACATCTGGGCTTCGTGGACGAGGCCGCCGAGGTTTACTACACGATCGACCAGTAGAGAAGGAAGGAGGCGAGCATGAGCATTCCTCTCGCGCAGCGAGCAAATGCCCCCGAGGTCGTCCCCTTCCCGGGCGAGCATCATGGGATCGAATGGGAGTCGTTGACGGCTGCCCACCACGATGGCCTATCCGCCCTTTTCGCCCGCATGGAGGCTCGCGATAACCCCCCGTATCGCACCAGCCCGGACGAGGTCGAGGAGATGCTCTCGGGTGCTTCACAGTGGCGAGGCCTCGTCGGGATTGCCCGCAGGGGTATCGCGGCGGGTCGCGTCGTCGCCTTCGCGCAGGTGATCCTGCGCTTCCCCGGGCGCGTGGAGTGCGTGTGCGTCGGGGGAGTGGACCCCGACTTTCGGCGCATCGGCCTCGGCAATGCGATCGTCGACTGGCAGGAGGGCACTGCTCGCCAGATGCTGGCCGAGGTTGAGGGTGACGCTCCCGCTCAGATCACCTGCCACGTTGAGACGGGCCAGGACGACCTCGAGGCGCAGCTGAAGGTTCATGGTTTCCGTTGGACGCGCACCTACTACGAGCTGCGTGCCTCCCTGGAGGGGCTACCGCCGGTTCCTGACCTGGGCTCGTACATGAGTGTCGAGGCCTGGGGTCCCCAGTGGGAGGAACCCGCCCTGCGCGCGGCGAACCGACTCAACGAGTCCGAGTGGGGCCGTCCTCCGCTGACGCAGGAGCAGTGGATGCAGGGGCGCACCGCCTTCGCTCCCGAATGGTCGTTCGTCGCCGTCGACCGGACGGGGGACCGTCCCCGCGTCGCAGGCTTCCTCCTGGCCTCGCGCTACGAGCAGGATTGGGCTGCTTTGGGCTGGCGCGAGGGCTACATCGACCAGCTGGGCGTCCTGTCCCAGTGGCGTGAGAGCCGCGTCGCGGACGCGCTCATCCTGGCCTCGATGTGGGCGCAGAAGCACGACGGCATGGACCGCGCGGGCACGGGCGTCGGCTCTGCGAACCACACGGGCGCTCTCGCCATCTACGACTACCTGGGCTTCCGTACGGTCGGCCAGACGAGGCTCTACGCGATCGAGATTTGATTGTCGTTTCGCATGGTGGATGGCTGCGTGCATCCCCTTGTGTAATCGTCATTACTTTTTTCTTCTTGACGGGCGAGAGTGCGCCCGATTTTCTTGAGGTTTTCACATCACTGCTTCTTAGGTCCTAATTGTCTGACCAATTAATTACTTAGGCTCGCGGCTAGAGGCAGGAACGGCCTCGGCGCCATGTGCGTCCCCTCCCCACAGTGCGGAGCCAGCATGACATCTCAGTCGTCAGCATCATCTCGATCCATTCCGCCCTTGGTCATTCGAAGCGCCATCGTCGCCTCCCTCGGCGGTCTGCTCTTCGGCTTTGACACCGCCGTTATCTCGGGCGCGGAAGAAAAACTCACCGAGCTTTATGCCCTGTCCTCCACGGGAGAAGGCATGCTCGTTGCGATCGCGACTATCGGCACTATCGCCGGTGCTATCGTCGCAGGTAACCTTGCGGACCGATTCGGCCGTAAGCCCGTCCTCTTCTGGATCGGTATCCTGTTCGGTGTCGGCGCGCTCGCTACCGCCCTCGCCCCGCTGCCCACCCTGGTGACCGCGGCAGACGGAACGGTGTCGGCCTCGTCCGCGTTCCCGATCACCTTCTTCATGATCTTCCGATTCCTCGGCGGCGTCGGCGTGGGCCTGTCCTCCGTGGTTGCGCCCATCTACACCGCCGAGATCGCGCCCGCGCGCGTGCGCGGACGGCTGGTCGGCCTCGTCCAGTTCAATATCGTCTTCGGCATCCTCCTGGCCTACGCCTCGAACGCCGTCATCCGCGAGATCGCGCACGAGGCGACCGCCTGGCGGTGGATGCTTGGCGTCATGGCCGTGCCCGCCGTTATCTTCCTGATCTTCCTGGCTACCGTCCCCGAGACGCCTCGCTGGCTGCTCGCGCACGGCCGCGAAGAACTTGCCGTCAAGATTTCGCAGCGCCTCACGACCTCTCAAGCCGAATGCGACGAGCAGATCGGCGAGATAAAGGCGCAGATCGCCGAAGATGCCACCGGAGGCAAGGTCGCCTTCTTTACGCGCCGCTACCGCAAGGTCATCCTCATGGCCTTCTGTATCGCAATGTTCAACCAGCTCTCCGGCATCAACGCGATCCTCTACTACGCGCCCAAGGTGATGAAGCTCGCGGGTGGCGCCGACGTCCTGGGAGACGCCTTCCCCTACATCGGCTCTGTCATCGTCGGCCTCATGAACCTGGTCGCCACCATGGCCGCCCTGACCGTCATCGACCGCATCGGGCGCCGCCAGCTCATGATCGTCGGCTCGATCGGATACCTGATCTCGCTCGGCTTCCTCGCCGGCATGATGTTCGCCTACGAGAACGGCTACTTCGAGGAGGGAAGCGCCGCGCCCGTCTGGCTGATCCTCTTCGGACTGCTCGGTTTTATCGCCTCGCACGCCTTCGGTCAGGGCTCCGTCATCTGGGTGTTCATCTCGGAGATTTTCCCCAACCGCGTGCGCGCCCGCGGCCAGTCCCTGGGTTCGCTCACGCACTGGGTGTTCGCCTTCATTACCACCTATGCTTTCCCTGTGCTCACCGATAAACTCGGTGGTGGCTACGCTTTTGGAATCTTCTTCCTCGCGATGGTCGGTCAGCTATTCTGGGTGCTGAAGATCATGCCCGAAACAAAGGGCATTCCGCTCGAAGAAATGGAAGAGAAGCTGGGGTTGACCAATGACTAGGATCGTGAACATCGGGGAAGCTCTCATCGACGAGATCACCCGCCCAGACAGTGAACCCGTCGAGGTCGTCGGTGGATCGATGCTCAACGTCGCAGCCGGCCTGACTCGGCTCGGTCACGAGTCCGAGCTGGCGACGTGGTTCTCCCGTGACGCTCGCGGCGATAAGGTGCGCGCGCACGCCGAGGCCGCCGGAGTCGCCCTGACGCCCGGCAGTGATGGCGCCGAGTTCACCACGGTGGCTCACGCCGCCGTCGACGAGAAGGGACACGCCACCTACGAGTTCGACCTCTCGTGGGATGTCCCGTCCGTCGAGGATCCGGACACCGTCGGGCACGTGCACACCGGCTCCTACGCGGTCGTCGTCGAGCCCGGCGCCGACAAGGTGCTGGCCGCCGTCAAGCGCCAGGCCATCCGCGGAACCGTCTCCTACGACCCGAACATCCGCCCCGCGCTGCTGGGCACGCCTGACGAGGCCCGCCCCCACATCGAGGCGATCGTTGCCCTCGCGGACGTCGTGAAAGCGTCGGATGAGGATCTGGAGTGGCTTTACCCGGGCCGTCCCGTCGAGGACGTCATCCGTGAATGGGCGCAGTCGGGCCCGTCGCTGATCCTGTGCACGCGCGGCCCTTGGGGCGTCTACATCAAGGCCGCTGCCGAGCGCGACATGCTCGTCGTCGACCCGCTGGACGTTGAGCTGGTGGACACCGTGGGCGCGGGCGACTCGCTCATGGCAGGCCTGATCTCCGGCCTGGTGGACGCGGGCCTCCTGGGCTCGGGCGAAGCGAAACAGCGCCTGCGCGGGGCCTCGTGGGACCAGATCCTGCCTGCCATCCACCGCGGCATCATCACCTCCGGCATCACGATCCTGTACCAGGGTGCGTACTCGCCCACGCGCGAGGAAGTTGCCGGCATTCTGGCCGCCGACCCGACGCTGCGAGGTTGACGGGGGAGCGTTCCTCAACTGATGGGTGTGGGCCCGGCCGATTGGCTGGGCCCACACCCATATTGGCTGGCCTGTGGTTACTGTGCGGTCCTCGGACACGCTTGTGAATGTGAAGAAGTGGTCATATGCTTGCAGAGGTCTCATAGTGTTCCGTGGAACATGTATTGTTCGATTTTGGTGTTCGTGGAGGTGACGCGTGGTTGACGTTGGCTTCGACTCAGATAAGCACGCCCAAACAAGCTCTAGGTTCTAGTGGTGGTTGCAACGGATCTTGGTGAAGGAGTCCGTTGTGGCTG
>CAUVIG010000080.1:0-9306 GCA_963551745.1 uncultured Actinomyces sp. | reverse complement strand
GGCCGACCAGGGTGGCGTGCGCGTATTCCTCAAGCGTGAGGACCTGACCCACCCGGGCTCGCACAAGATCAACAACGTCCTCGGTCAAGCGCTGCTCACGAAGGAGCTGGGGAAGACCCGCGTTATTGCGGAGACAGGCGCGGGGCAGCACGGTGTCGCCACCGCGACCGCCGCTGCTCTCCTTGGCCTCGACTGCACGATTTACATGGGGCGCGAGGACACCGAGCGTCAGGCCCTGAACGTCGCGCGCATGCAGATGCTCGGCGCCGAGGTCGTCGCCGTGACCGCGGGCTCGGCGACGCTCAAGGACGCAATCAACGAGGCTTTCCGTGACTGGGTGACCAACGTCGAGACGACCAACTACATCTTCGGTACGGCCGCCGGTCCGCACCCGTTCCCCGAGCTGGTACGCGACCTTCAGCGTGTCATCGGCGACGAGGCGCGCGCCCAGCTGCTCGCCTCCGAGGGACGCCTGCCTGACGTTGTCGTGGCATGCGTAGGCGGTGGCTCCAACGCCATCGGCTCGTTCACCGCTTTCATCGACGATCCCAGCGTCGAGCTGCTCGGCTGCGAGGCGGCCGGCGATGGCTTCGAGACCGGGCGACACGCCGCGTCGATCACTGCTGACGAGGTGGGCGTGCTCCACGGCGCCCGCACGTTTGTCCTGCAGGAACGCGACGGCCAGACGAAGGCATCCCACTCCATTTCCGCCGGCCTGGACTACCCGGGTGTCGGCCCGCAGCACGCGTGGTTGGCGCGCTCCGGTCGCGCCTCGTACATGCCGATTTCCGACGCCGAGGCCATGGATGCGTTCCTGCACCTGTCGCGCACGGAGGGCATCATTCCCGCCATCGAGTCCTCGCATGCCCTCGCCGGTGTGCGCGCCTGGGCCCGCGCGAAGGCCGAGGCTGAAGGCCCGTTTGCGCCTGGTGAGGAACCCATCGTGATCGTGACTGTGTCGGGTCGCGGCGACAAGGACGTGGATACGGCATCGCGGTGGTTCGGCTACGGTCACGCAAAGCTGCAGGTCATTGACCCTAGCGCTGGCCCGTCGGGAGTTGCCGTCCTGGATGAGAACGTGGAGAAGTGACATGACGCGTGCACCCCATTCTGCTGTCGCTATCGATGCCGCACTCCAGCGCGGCGATGCCGCGCTCATCGCCTACCTGCCCGTAGGCTTCCCGTCGGTCGAGGACTCGATCCGTGCGGGAAAGGTCTTGGCAGACTGTGGCGTTGACGTCATCGAACTCGGTTTCCCGTACTCGGATCCCGGTATGGACGGCCCGACCATCCAGCGCGCGACCGTTGCGGCCCTTGAGCGCGGCACCCACCTTGAGGATCTTTTCCACGCGGTGGACGAGCTGACCTCGTACGGTATTTCGACCTGCTCGATGACCTACTGGAACCCTGTCGAGTGGTGGGGCGTCGAGCGCTTCGCCAAGGACTTTGCCGCCGTTGGCGGCTCCGGCCTCATTACGCCGGACCTGCCGCCTGAGGAGGGTGCGCAGTGGGAGGAGGCGTCGGACAAGCACGACCTCGAACGCATCTACCTGAGTGCCCCCTCGTCGCCCGAGCATCGCCTCAAGCTCATCACCGAGCACTCGCGCGGCTGGGTCTACGCGGCTTCGTCGATGGGGGTGACGGGTGCGCGCGCAGCGGTTGGCGCGCACGTCGCTGACGTCGTGGAGCGCACCCGCGCCGCCGGAGCAGAGCGCGTCTGCGTGGGCCTCGGGGTCTCCAACGGTGCTCAGGCCCGTGAGATCGGCGCCTACGCGGACGGCGTCATCGTGGGATCCGCGCTCGTGAAGACTCTGTTCGATGAGAAGATCGATCGTGGTCTGAAGGCTCTGGGTGAGCTTGCCGCCGAGCTGAAGTCGGGCGTCAGCGGGGCGCGCGCGTGAGCGCCCTCATCGCGGCCGGTATCCCGTCGCCATCGCAGGGTGTCTGGTACCTTGGGCCGATCCCGCTGCGGGCCTACGGCATCATCATCGCCGCAGGCATGATCATCGGTGTCTGGTGGACGGCCCGCCGTTACCGCGACCGCGGTGGAAACCCGGACACCCTGTACGACGCTGCGCTCTGGGCAATCCCACTCGGCGTCGTCGGTGCGCGCATCTACCACGTCATCACGTCACCGGAAGCTTATTTCGGCCCGGACGGTGACCCGATGCTCGCCTTCCAGATTTGGCGTGGAGGCCTGGGTATTTGGGGCGGCGTCGCCTTCGGCGCGCTCGGCGTCTACATCGCCGTTAAACGTGCGGGCGTCCGCCTCGGTCCGATCGCCGACTCCCTGGCTCCGGCTCTGCTGATTGCCCAAGCGATCGGACGTTGGGGAAACTGGTTCAACCAGGAGCTCTTCGGCGCTCCGACGACTCTGCCGTGGGGCCTACAGATCGACGCGGCGCACATCCCCGCTGGATACCCTGCAGGTACGCTGTTCCATCCGACGTTCCTCTATGAGTGCCTGTGGAATCTTGCCGCTGCCGCGCTCATCGTGTGGCTCGACCGGCGTCACCGCTTCGCCGGGGGCCAGGTGTTTGGGCTGTACCTGATGGCCTACACTGCCGGCCGGTGCTGGATCGAGATGCTGCGCATCGACGATGCGCACCATGTGTTGGGCCTGCGTCTGAATGTGTGGACGTCCCTGCTCGTGTTTGCACTCGGACTCCTCCTGTTCGTGGTCGCCGGGCGACTCGGTCGCTCGACGCGCGTTGTTCCTGACGGCTCGACTGACGAAGCTGAGGCTTCCTCCGGCGAGGACGACCTTCAGGCCACTGCCGAGAACACAGAGGCAGATACGTCGAGCATCGAAGTCGTGGAGGAATCCTCCGACGCCATCGATCCTGATCGGTCCTAATTGGGCCCACCGTGGCATTTTCTGTGTGCCAGAGGTCCCATTACAGGTGGATTCATGGGAATGATCACGTCGCCCCGCTGGTGATCTCCCTCGTCTGAACAGGGGTTGGAAGGTAAACTTTTACTTATGCGTCGAGCTAAAATTGTCTGCACTATTGGACCTGCCACTGAATCCCCTGAGCAGCTCCAGGCACTGGTGGACGCCGGTATGGATGTCGCGCGTATCAACCGGTCGCATGGAAAGGCTGAGGAGCACGAGGCCGTCATTGAGCGCGTGAGGAAGGCGTCTGCGACGTCCGGCCGCGCGATCGCGGTTCTCGTCGACCTCCAGGGCCCCAAGATCCGTCTGGAAACCTTCCAGGACGGCCCCCAGGAACTCAAGATCGGTGACACCTTCACCATTACGACCCGTGACGTTCCCGGCACCAAGGAGCTCGTCGGTACGACCTTCAAGGGCCTGCCCGGTGACTGTGCTCCCGGTGACCGCCTGCTGATCGACGACGGTAACGTCGCGGTCCGCGTTGTTGAGGTGACGGATACTGACGTCGTCACCCGTGTTGAGGTTCCCGGTATGGTCTCGGACCACAAGGGTCTGAACCTTCCTGGCGTCGCCGTCTCTGTTCCCGCCCTGTCCGACAAGGACAAGGAGGACCTGCGCTGGGCCATCGAGCAGGACGCCGACTTCATCGCCCTGTCCTTCGTGCGTTCCGCCGTGGACATCAAGGACGTCCACGAGATCATGGACGAGATGGGCAAGCGTATCCCCGTGATCGCCAAGATCGAGAAGCCCCAGGCCGTCGAGGCTCTGGAAGACATCATCGAGGCTTTCGACGGCATCATGGTTGCCCGCGGCGACCTCGGTGTCGAGATGCCCCTCGAGGCTGTCCCGCTGGTCCAGAAGCGCGCGATCGAACTCGCTCGTATCGCTGCCAAACCCGTCATCGTGGCGACCCAGGTCATGGACTCCATGATCAAGAACCCGCGTCCGACCCGCGCTGAGGCCTCCGACTGCGCCAACGCGATCCTCGACGGTGCCGATGCGGTCATGCTGTCGGGCGAGACCTCGGTGGGTGCTTTCCCGATCGAAACGGTTCGTACGATGGCCGCGATCATCGAGTCAACGGAAGAGAACGGCGGAGAGCGCATCGCGTCGATCCCCGGCTTCTACACCGACCGTGCGGGCGTTATCTGTGACGCCGCGGCGCGTATCGCCGAGCACATGGACGCTCGCTACCTGGTGACCTTCAGCCAGTCGGGTACTTCGGCTCGCCTGCTGTCGCGCATGCGTCGCCCGATCCCGATGCTGGCCTTCACGCCCCTCGAGTCGACGCGTCGTCGCCTTGCTCTGTCGTGGGGAATCCGGGCCTACCGCGTGCCCGAGGTGCAGCACACCGACGATATGGTCTGGCAGCTCGACCAGGTCGTTCAGTCTGCGCACCTGGCCGACATCGGCGACCAGCTTGTTATCGTTGCAGGCATGCCCCCGGGCATCCCCGGCTCCTCGAACATGCTGCGTATTCACGAGGTCGGAGATGAAGCCGACTACGCGATTGGTGGAACTCGCCTCGCGTGAGATACGTGAAGGGCGGGGGCGTCGGCGGCAAGCCGACGCCCCCGTTCATTTTGTTTATTCACGTGGACAAAATGACATCTGTGGAATAAAATACTCGGATACACGTTGAGATGCGTGGACGCCGCACCAACGACGGCGCGGCACGGCAGCAGATCGCTGCCCGGCGCAATCAGAAATGCCTGTGCGAACAAAGCACGTTTTCTGGCGCGCCCGAATGAAAGAGGAGAAAGAGAAATGAATACGAACATCAGGACCGTGTCGGTCCACGACACGCTGTTTGGCCGAGTGGCCAACAACCTGGAGGTCGGCCAGCTCTCACGTGCCGTTGAGCCGTGGTTCGCTGACTTCCACGACTCGAAGGTCAAGCAGGCGATCGCCGATCTTGACGAGCCGGCCCGCCGGGGCGCGGCTGCCGAGTACCTCGGTCTCGAACTGAGCGTCGTGGCCTGATCCGTGACAAAGGGGCCGACAAGCATTGCTTGTCGGCCCCTTGTTCGTCTGCACATTTGGTGTATCAATTGCGGTGCGTGCGTCGCATACGCGTTGAATTGCCGGTACCATTAGGAGAACGTACTCCATTGGCGGTACCCCGAGTGGGATTCGAACCCACAACAAGCCGGGTTTGAGCCGACCGCCTCTGCCAGTTGGGCTATCGGGGCTTTCGCGTGTGCGAGGTCCACAATAGAGCAGCTGAGCAAACCGATCAAACTGAGGAATATGACAATGTGTGAAGAGCAGGCTGAACCGCGTCGCGTCCTCGTCGCAGAAGACGAGGGGTTGATTCGTCTCGATATCGTTGAGACGCTGACCCAGGCGGGGTTCGAGGTCGTTGGCGAGGCTGCCGACGGTGAGGAAGCTGTCGAGCTGGCACTTGAGCTCGAACCCGATCTGTGCGTGATGGATGTCAAGATGCCGAAGATGGATGGCATCACCGCAGCGGAGAAGATCCTGCAGGAGCTGTCCTGCGCCGTCGTCATGCTGACGGCGTTCTCGCAGACGGAACTCGTCGAGCGTGCTCGTGACGCCGGAGCGATGGCCTACGTCGTGAAGCCCTTCAGCCCCGCTGACCTGATCCCGGCGATCGAGATTGCGCTGTCGCGTCACGCAGAGATCGAGTCGTTGGAGGATCAGATCGCCGATCTGTCGGATCGCTTCGAGACCCGCAAGCGTGTGGATCGTGCGAAGGGCCTGCTTATGAAGAACATGGGCATGAGCGAGCCCGAGGCATTCCGCTGGATTCAGAAGACGTCGATGGATCGTCGTCTGTCCATGCGCGAGGTTGCCGACGCGGTGATCAACCAGGTCGACGACTGAGTCACAGACGTGCGAATGGGGAGGGTCAGTGGACCCTCCCCATTGCTGTGCTCTGGCTACTCAGTCGTGGCTTGAGCGCACCAGGATACGGTTCGCCACGCGTGCGATCGAAATGAGGCGGTCCGCCTCGTCGCGAATCTCTACGGTGTGAACGGTCGAGCTGCGGCCCAGGTGAACGGCGGTCGCGGTCGCGGTGATGATTCCCTCGCGTCCGGCGCTGATATGAGAAGCGTTCAGTTCCGTCCCGACGGCGTAGGCTTGCTTGCCCGGATTAGCTTCGCGCGCGTGGATCTGGGCGGCAAACGAGGCTGCGGTCTCCGCGAGGGCAGCGGATGCGCCGCCGTGGAGTATCCCGGCGCTCTGGCGATTGCCGTCGATGGGCATGGAGATGACGGTGCGTGTCGCGCTGTGCTCCAGTACTTCCATCCCGGTGGCTTCCATGAGGGTGCCGGGCCAATGAGCGCCGACCCACCCGCCGCGTGCGAGCGGATCGGGTGAGGAAGAATGCGTGTGTTTCGTCTGGTGATCGTGTGTCATGGCATCTAGGGTGGCATGTGTGAGTGACACTGTGCTGATTATTGATGGCCATTCGATGGCGTTTCGCGCTTTCTACGCGCTTCCGCCGGATAACTTCGTGACGGCTACGGGCCAGCACACGAACGCCGTTTACGGCTTTGTCTCAATGTTGACGCGCTTGCTGGAGACAGAGAAGCCGACCCATATCGCCGTCGCGTTCGATGTGTCCAGGCACTCATTCCGTACCGAGGAGTACCCGCAGTACAAGGGGACGCGTGACGCCACGCCCGAGGAGTTCAAGGGCCAGGTGGAACTTATCCGCGAGGTTCTCGAGGCGATGGGCATTGTTTCTCTGTCGCGCGAGGGCTTTGAAGCGGACGACATTCTCGCGACGCTGGCCTACCGCGCCGGCAATGATGGAGCGACCGTCCTCGTCGTGTCCGGCGACCGTGACTCCTTCCAGACGGTGACTGACAACGTGACCGTTCTGTACCCGGGTACTGGCCCCGGCGATCTGCGTCGTATGACTCCGCAGGCGGTGGAGGAGAAATACGGGGTGCCGCCGCACCGCTATCCCGAGATTGCCGCAATCGTAGGTGAGACCTCGGACAACCTGCCCGGCGTTCCGGGTGTTGGCCCCAAGACCGCTGCGCAGTGGATTAACAAGTATGACGGTCTGGATAACCTCCTGGCACGGGCCGATGAGATCGGTGGAAAGCGTGGCGCAACGCTGCGTGAGCACATCGATGACGTCGTGCGCAACCGCCGCCTCAATCGCTTGCTCACGGACATGGACCTTGAGGTGTCGCCGAGCGACCTGGCGCGCCGTCCCACGGATATTGCCGCCATCGACCGTCTCTTCGACTCTCTTGAATTCGGACGTCTGCGCCAGAAAGTCCGTGACGTTTCGGGGATTGGCATGGGGGAGGGGCACGTTGACGAGGCCCCCGAGCCTGTGGCCGACGTCGAGATCTCGGTGTCCCTCGCCGATGGCTCCTGCGACATCGCACAGTGGTCTCGTGCCCACTCCCCTCTTGCTGTGCTTGTCGAGGGGGATACGCGGCCGACGCGAGGCGACGTGACCCGTCTTGTCCTCGCCTCCGACAGTGAGGCTCTCGTCATCGACCCCGTCGAACTGAGCCCCAAGCAGGAGGAAGCGCTCGGCGTGGTGCTCGCTACGGCCTCGTCCCTCATCGTGCATGACGCGAAGGGTGCGCGCCATGCGCTAGCGTCGCGCGGCTGGACTCTCGGGGGCGTCGAGTTCGACACCATGCTGGCTGCCTACCTCGCTCACCCCGATCAGCGCTCGCACAAACTGGAGGACGTGCTGTCGCGTGTGCTCGGCGTTGTGATCGAGGAAGAGGAAGGGGACTGCGAAGCTCTCTTCGAACTCGGCGATATCGGCGCGGGCCCGAGCGCGGCCCACGTGCGCGCGGGCAAGCTGGCCGCCCACCTGCATCCTCTTGCGCAGATGCTGCGCTCCCGCCTGGAGGAAAGCTCCGAAGTCTCCCTGCTGACCGGCATGGAAATGCCGCTGTCGCTCCTGCTCGGCCACATGGAAGACATCGGCATCGCCGCGGACACCAGCGTGCTCGATGGACTCTCCGACGAACTCGGCAAGGCAGTCGATGCCGCGCGCGAGGGAGCGTGGGCCGCGGCGGGACGCGAGGTCAACCTCTCGAGCCCCAAGCAGCTCCAGGAGCTGCTCTTCGATCACTTCGGCCTGCCTAAGACAAAGAAGACGAAGACCGGGTACACGACGAACGCCGAGGCCCTGGTGGACCTTCACGCGAAGACCGCGGACGAAGGCGGAGCGGGGCACGACTTCCTCGGCTACCTGCTGACCCACCGCGACCGCATCAAGCTCAAGCAGATGGTTGACTCGCTGTCCGCCACCGTTGCCTCGGATGGGCGTATCCACACGACCTTCTCCCAGGTCGCCGCGGCTACGGGACGCCTTGCGTCTTCCGATCCGAACCTGCAGAACATTCCCGCGCGCAGCGCCGACGGCATGCGCATCCGCGGTGCTTTCGTCGCGGGTGAGGGATTCGAGTCGCTCATGAGCGCCGACTACTCGCAGATCGAGATGCGCCTTATGGCGCACCTGTCCGGCGACGAGGCGCTCATTGAGGCCTTCAACTCCGGCGAGGATCTGCATCGCACGATGGCATCCATGGTTTTCGGGACTCCGGTTGCCGAGGTGAGCGCCGAGGAACGGTCACGCATCAAGGCGACCTCCTACGGCCTCGCGTACGGCCTGTCCTCCTACGGCCTCGCCGCACAGCTCGGCATTCCCGTGCCCGAGGCCGCCGCCCTGCGCGATCGATACTTCGAACGTTTCGGGAAAGTCCGCGACTACCTCGAAGGTCTCGTCGCCCAGGCGCGTGCCGACGGCTACACCCAGACGATGTTCGGGCGCCGCCGCTACCTGCCCGACCTGCGTTCGTCGAACCGCCAGCGCCGCGAGATGGCCGAGCGCGCCGCCCTCAACGCTCCCATCCAGGGCAGCGCCGCGGATATCGTCAAGATCGCCATGATGAACGTCGTTGACGCCCTGTCCGAGGCCGGCCTGAAGTCTCGCCTCCTCGTTCAGATCCACGACGAACTGCTCCTCGAGGTCGCCCCGGGAGAGGCAGCGACGCTCGAAGCGATCGTCCGAGACAAGATGGCGACCCCCGTGGAGCTCTCCGTTCCGCTCGATGTCGCCGTCGGAATCGGGCGGTCCTGGCAGCTCGCGGCTCACTGACCGGCGTGGCGACGCGACGCACGCCACGCAAATTGTCGCCAAATTCGTCACATTTGCCCGTGAAAGGCTGCTAAACTGGACCACGGTGTCTGGGGACGAGTGCATCCGCATCCGTCTCAGGGCGCCGGAACTGTCCATCTACTATCCAGTCCGTTTCGGAGAAACTACTACATGACCACCAACACGCCGCAGGTCGCTATCAACGACATTGGTTCGGAAGCAGACCTGATCGCAGCCATCGACGAGACCATCAAGTACTTCAACGATGGTGACATCGTCGAGGGCACTGTCGTCAAGGTCG
>CAUVIG010000079.1:0-9453 GCA_963551745.1 uncultured Actinomyces sp. | reverse complement strand
GGTGCTCTGGGTGACCGTCACTTCCTCATCCGAGGCCGTCTTCGACAGGAAGTCAGCGGTGATGTCTTGCTCGATGGCTGTCGACGAGCGGCGCAAAGTGACCGCCTGAACGTCGGAACGGTGGCCGAGCCACGACGCTGCCTGGTAGCGCTGAGAGGTCGTCACGTCCCAGAACGTGATCGAGCCGATCGCGATAATGATCGGCAGCGAGATGAGAAAAACCGCCGTCAGCGTGCGCCCCAGGCTTTGGCGCGCATCACGAGAGGCGATGCGGAGTACTACTCCCCATCGCCTCATTCGTGTGTTGAGTCGACTCATCAGATCCTTGGTGCAGTGTCAGCCAGCAGATCCCTCAGCGAGTCTCCGCGCGAGCGGTCGACGATGCGACCGTCGCGAAGGAAGACTGTGCGGTCCGCCCATGCGGCCATTCGGGCCTCATGAGTAACGAGGATACCGGCTGCGCCCGCATCAATGTGGTCACGCAACACCAACATGATCTGGTCGCTCGTGTGCGAGTCGAGCGCACCCGTCGGCTCATCCGCAAGAATGACCGAGCGGTTACCCACGAGGCCTCGGGCGATCGCAATGCGCTGACGCTGACCACCCGAGAGACGCTCGGGGAATCGATCAGCGAGCTCAGCAACTCCGACCTCTTCGAGGGCAGCCATGGCGACCTCGCGCACCTTCGAAGGGCTGCCCCCGTCCAGCTGCAGCGGCATCTCAACGTTTTCGAGGGCCGACAGGGACGGGATCAAATTGTAGTCCTGGAAGACGTAGCCGATGGAACGGCGACGCACCTCAGCACGGTGAGCCGCATCCATCGTGGCCGTATCGACGCCGTTAATGAAGACACTTCCGCGCGTCGGACGCTCCAGTCCACCAGCGATCGACAGCAGGGTCGACTTGCCGGATCCAGAGGGGCCCATAACAGCGAGAAGCTCGCCGGGGGCGACCTCAAGGTCGATCCCGTCGAGCGCTCTCACTCGGACGCCGTCGGCGCCGAACTCATGTCCGACACCCGCTATCCTGATCGGTAGCGGCACAGGCTGGCTCATCGCACCCCGGCACGCTCCGAAATACCGGCTTCTGCCTGAGCCCAGTTCATCGAGCGGCCCTTCGCAGCGGCGAAGGCGGCGCGACGTGCGGCCTCGGAAACAGCACCGGACTCGATGTGATCGAGCCAGTTGAGCTCGGCCTCGAGGTCGAAGACGTGACGCTCCAGGATGAGCTTCCATGCGAGCTCACCCTCGTCGGCCGAAGTTTTCAGGCGGGTGACGTCACGCAGGGAGCTCAGGGTCGAGCGACGCTGGGTCTGAATCATGGCCTCGACATCAACCGTGGGGTCGGCGGCGGCCACGGCGAGCTTCATGACAAGCTCATCGCGTTCGGGGTGTTCGCGGGGAACGGGGGTGGACCACCAGGCGTTGAGGACGTCGCGACCGGCGTCGGTCAGCTCAAAGACCTCGGAATCACGGCCGGCGTTGGTCTCGGCGTGAGACACAACCTGGCCGTCTCGCTCAAGGCGCTGCATCGTCTGGTAGACCTGGCCGATATTTAGCGGCCACGCTCCGCACGTCTGCTCCTCGAACATCTGCTTCAGGCGGTAGACACCGGCGGGCTGCTGCGCAACAAGCGCCAGCAGGGCATTGCGAACCGACATAACTCTCCGTTCGTTGTCTTGACGTGTAGACGATCGTGGTTGAACAGTATCTATCGTACGCGAATTTTGCTCTTAGAGCGGGGAATCGGCGGTGGTTTACCTATAACAAAGCCTACCATCTGGTTAGACAGGAGTCCCCGAATTTTCGCGCTATCTCACAGGTATTGACCGTCATACCAATTTAAGTGTCAACCACATTGCAGACACTATTCACGGGTTTTTCAGCGACATTTCAGCATTTCTCACTCAGCTGGTCATACCCCTCAAAAGAGAACACGATAAGCGTCCAAAACCAGGAAAAACACTGCAACCGGGCCGGCTGACCGCCAGGACAGAAATAATTTGTCACCCGACATTCTCAGACTGTGAGATCTGAAGTTCAAGAGTTGGACTATTCGACCAAAACATCCTCGATATCTTCCCAGAGCACCCCCGGCGATGACGGCGCAACAACCGACCAGAAATCGCCATCCGCGCCCACGGACGACGGCGACCGCGGCGCGTGCGGGAGGCTACACTGGGAGCGACTAGGAGGATTCACCGATGAACACCCCGCTTCCCGCCGAGAACGCCCCGGCCTCGTCCCCGATTCCGACTTTCATGCTGCCGACGGGGTCACCCATCCCCGTACTCGGTTTCGGCACCTACAAGGTCGCGCCCGAGGACACGTACGACGCGGTGAGCCGCGCCCTCGAAGTCGGGTACCGTCACATCGACACCGCTCAGATGTACGGCAACGAGGCCGAGGTCGGGGCGGCGCTCGAGGCCTCGGGAATCGCGCGCGAGGACCTGTTCATCACGACGAAGGTCGACAACTCCAACCACGAACCCGAGCGGGCCGCCGCATCCATCCAGCGCTCCCTCGAGGACCTGCGCACCGACTACGTCGACCTCCTCCTCGTGCACTGGCCGCTGCCCACCCTCTACGGGGGTGACGTCGCCCTGCCCTGGCCGGCCCTCGAGGACGCGTTCAACGCAGGCGCCGCGCGTGCGATCGGCCTGTCGAACTACGAACGCGAGCACGTCGAGGCAGTCCGGGCGGTCGCGACGGTCGCCCCGCACGTCCTGCAGGTCGAATCCCACCCCTTCTTCCCCAACGCCGACCTGCGCACATACGCCCAGGGGCTCGGCATGGTGTTCGAAGCCTGGTCCCCCCTCGCGCGCGGACGCGCCGTCACCGACCCGACGCTCGCCGAGATCGGCGCGCGCCTCGGTGTGGGCCCGACGCAGGTCGCGCTGCGCTGGGCGCTGGATCGCGGGCACGTCGTCTTCCCCAAGACCCTGAGCCGTGAGCGCATGGCCGCCAACTTCGACGTGTTCTCCTTCTCGCTGGATCCCGAACAGACAGCGTGCATCGACGCGCTCGACGCGGGCGAGGACGGGCGCATGGGCTCGCATCCGGCGACGATGAACCGACTCTAAGGACGGGTACAATACAGGTATGGCTTCCAAGCTCACGCGCGCCGACCGCGCCATCGTTCGACTGGCCGATGGCACCGTCAAACAGCAGAACCTACTCACGGGCACAGAGGTGTGGACCGTTCCGGGCCGCGGCAACCGGCCCCTGACCGCCCCGCACGCGGACCGCAACCCCATCGACCACGAGGCCGACGGGCACCACTGCGCGTTCTGCTGCGGCCGCTACCTTGAGACCCCGCCCGAGAAGTCCCGCCTCGTGCGCCACGAGGATGGGTCCTGGGAGCAGCTGGACGCCCTCGGCGCCGACCAACTCGCAGACACGGTCGCCGAGTTCCGCCGCATCCCCAACCTCTTCGAGATCGTCTCCTACAACTACTGGCATCTCAACCACGGGCACGTCCCCTCCGAGGACGACCGTCGCCGCATGGCCCACTACCTGGCCTCAGACGCGGGCTACGAGCACGTCATGAACGTCGTGCGCTCGCGCATGTTGGCCTCGGGAATGAGCGAGGGAGAGTTCGCGGCCACCAGCGAGACCGCGCGCCTGCAATCCGCCAACGGCTTCTTCTCCGGCGGCCACGACCTCATCATTGGCAAGCGCCACTTCGTCGAAGGCGCCACCGAGGCGCACCAGCTGGCCGGTTCCGGCACCCTCACTCCCGAGGAACACGAGCAGTACACCGCGTACACGGCCCGCTCGATGCGCGACCTGTACGACCTGGATCCCGCCGTGCGCTACGTCGCGACCTTCCAGAACTGGCTGCGCCCCGCGGGCGCTTCCTTCGACCACCTGCATAAGCAGCTCGTCGCGATCGACGACATGTCGGTGCAGACCGAGGCCGAGCTGGAGCGCCTGCGCGCCCAGCCCGACATCTACGACCAGATCTTCACGGTCGCGGCCACGCGCAAGCTCCTCATCGCCCAAAACGAGCACGCCGTCGCCCTGGCCGGCTTCGGGCACCGTTTCCCCGGCATCGCGATCTGGCCCCTGGGCGATCCGAAGAACCCGTGGGAGGTCAGCCCCGAGGCCATGCGTGGCATCTCCGACATCCTACACGCCGCGCACGCTGCGACGGGCGTGGAGGTTCCCGCGAACGAGGAGTGGTACCACCGCCCGCCCACCGTGTCCACGCCTATGCGCTGGCGCATCTTGCTCAAGTGGCGCATTTCGACGCTCGCGGGTTTCGAGGGCGGCACGCGCATCTACCTCAACACGATCGACCCGTGGAAGGTCGTCGAGCGCACCGTGCCGCGCCTCCTCGAGCTGCGCGAAGCGGGCCTCATCGCTCCCATGCGCATCGGGGAGGAATGCAGAGTCAGCCCCGCAATGCTGCGAGGCTGACTGGAGAAGGGACTCGTCCGGCGGGGTTTACTCCTCGCCGTCGCTCGAACCCTCGTATCCCGCGCCGGTCGCGGGGTTATCTGCGGGGGCCGGCTCCGGTTCGACGTCCTGCGCGCCCGGATCCGTCACGGGGTCGGAAGTACTCGGCTTGGTAGGCGCCGGGGAGGCCAGCGCCGAGGACCACGTGACCAGCCAGGCGCTCATCGCGTCGAGAGAACCGACAGTCTCGTCGGCAACGATCGGATCACCGCTGATGCCCATCAGCCAGCCGGCCTTCGTGTCGGTGGCGAGCACACCATCGATCGGGTAGACGGCACCCGTCGTAGCCAGAGAGCGCTGCGCGGTCTCACCCTGCAGCCAAGCGATGAGAGACTCAGCGCCGTCCGACGCGGGCGAGGACGTGGGGGCCGCGTACATGATGCGAGCGATGCACGTCGAAGAGATCGCCGTGCCGTAGGAATCTGCGCCCGTGTTCGTCGCCGCCGCGGCCACCAGCGAACGCGGGGCCACGATCAGCGGATACGCACCGGAAGAACCCGCGGAGGCTCCCACGATCGCGGACAGGTACCCCTCGGACACGTGCGCGCCGGCCGTCCACGCGGCGACAGCGCCTCCCAGGGAGGAATCCACGCGCGGATTGAGGGACTGCGCGAAGGAACCCAGCCCCTCGCCCGTCTGCGCGGCAGCCTCCTGCACGAAAGCACGGCCCACCGACGACGAGGCCGGGTCCGGGACCGTCAGCAGCGCGCGGATACGCGGAGAGGTCAGATCGCCGAACGAGGTCGGCAGCGGACGGCCGTTCGCGCTCATCCACGACTTGTCGGCGATGACGCACACGTCGTCGCGCCCGTAAGCGATCGCCGCAGCGGCACCGTCCACGACCGTACCCGCGATCGTCGCCGTATCCTGCGGCGCTGAGCCCGCGATCATTCCCGCCGCGGTCGCCTGCAGGGCATCCGCGCCATCCAGGCCAAGCACCACGTCGGCGCCCGCCTTCGACAGCGCATCCACGCCATCCACCGGCACCGCCGCAACCGTGAAGCCCGTCGCCTTCGTGAACTCCTGCGCGGTCTCCATCGGCAGCTGCGCGCCACCCACCAGGGCGACGGTGACCGTGCCCGAACCGCTACGAGGAGTCGGAGCATCGATCGTGCCAGCCGTGGTGGTACCCGAAGAAGCACGGGCGCTCTGACCCGGAACGATCGGCGACGCGAACGGATCCCGAGGCGCGCTCGACGAAACGGACGGCGTACAAGCCGCCACCGCCGTCGACGCTACAACGAGGGCCGACAATGCAAAAACAGAGCGGGCGCGAGCCATAAGGAATCCTTCAGACGGGAACACTACCGTTCAAGCATAAGACAGGGCACCTGTGGGCCTCGCGCAAGAGCGCCGCGTGGGGCATCATGGAAGCGTGCGCACGCGCACAGGGACAATCACCCATCACGCCAGGAGGCACCCATGGATTCAGCCACCATCGAAAAGCTCGCCACGACCGCCGTCATCGCCGGCGCGGCCTTCGCCGCGTCCAAGGTCTTCGAAGCCGGCTGGAAGGTCGCCACCGGCCGCCCCATCCCCGCCGAAGACGCCGACGACGTCACCCTGGCCTCCATCGTGCTCTTCGCCGCAACCTCCGCCGCCATCGCGGCCGTCGCCCAGCGCTACGCGTACAAGGGCTCCCAGAAGTGGCTTACCCCTAAGCTTAAGGCCCGCTTCGGCGTACCCCAGCTCGAGGCCTGAGCAGTCCTCCCCCTGCCGCTCACACGAGCGGCAGGAGAGGTCCCAGGTCCGTACGCTCCCCCGACGCGCTGACGCGGGAGTTGGCCACGGCCTCGTCCCACGTGAGAAGGCCGCATGCGAGCGACAGCCACGTGCGCGCGTCGGTCTCCACGACGGCGGGCGGAGTTCCGCGCCGGTGCGTCGTGCCCGGCAGGATCTGCACGGCACCGGCGGGAGGCACGCGCACCTCGACCGCGCGGCCGGGATGCGAGATGCCGAGCTCCTCAAGGGTGAAGCGCACCGCAGTGAGCACGACCGCGCGCGCAGGCTCCTCGCCGCGCTCCACGGCACCGCGCCACGAACGCAGCGCCACCATCCCCTCACCGGGGTCAATCCGTCGTTTCGCCATGAGTCGATTCTACGCGGCTCCACACAGCGGACCAGCGAGTGCATTCCGACCGCTTTGTCAGGCACAATGGATACATCCAACTTCCGACGAGAGGCCACCCGTGACCGACACAGCTTCCCTGATTACGCTGCGTTCGATCCTCGACATCGAGATCGCACGCCGCTACCAGTGGGACGCGGCCACCATCATCCAGGTTTCCGGCGTCGACCGAGCCGGTGACCTCACGACCCGCATCGTCGAGTATCCCGGTGCCCTCGCTGACATCGCCGCCGAAGGCTTCTCCCCCCACTCCGCCGCGGGACATGCACTCTCCCACGAACTCCACGACGCCATCCAACGCCGCGTGCGCCTGTGGATCGCTGAGATCCCCACCGATCAGCTCCCCCGCCTGCGCGAGGCCCTCGGCGACGACCTCGTCCACGAGGCCGGTACCCCCTCCGGCGGATACACTCCCATCATCATCTCCCCCCTCGAACTGCTCGAGCGATGGGCGGCCGGCACCGACGAACAGCGCGAATTCATGCGCGTCGCCATGGCCGGACTCGACACGCTCACAACCTCGTCACACGCCACCTACGCATCGCGGGCCGTCGGCGCCTCCATCATCGAACGCTCCGTGCTCCTGCGACTGTGCCGCAACCCCAAGTTCATCGCCTACGTCGTCGTCCTCGTCTACTCGATGGCTCGGGCCGTTCCCGTCATGTTCGTCCCACACTTCCGCGGCGACTGGCGTGTCCTGTGGGCCATTGACGTGGTTACCGCCATCCCCTACACGTGGGGCCTCATCGAGATGGTCGCCGGGCAAAAACTCTGGCACCGCGTGGTCGGTGCCATCACCACCTCCGTGACCTTCCTGGCCCCCTACGTGTACTTCCTGCGCTACGGGCGCCATGCCCCCCCGGGCATCTGGTTCGCCATCGCTTGCATTTTCTTCGGCGGCATCTTCCTCGAAGTGTTCCGCTACCTGCGCGACCGCGCCGTCAAGAAGGGCCTGGCAGAGCAGCTGTAGGCACGCTGGGTCGCGGCGGCACACCACTGGCGTTCCAGGCGCCGGAGGACCCACTCGTTCACAGAACACACATAACGACGTCCCCCGAGCGCAATGCCCGGGGGACGTTCGTATTCGTTCGTGGCGCGAGTGTTACTTGTCCTCGCCGGTCGCCGTGCGGATGAAGCCGGCGATCATGAACCAGCCGCCGCCAACCCAGAACAGAATCAGGGTCCACAGGGGCTGGACCGGGTAAACAACCACCAGGTACGCGCACGCGACGATCCACGCGGCCGCACCGATGATGTTCGGGATCTGGAAACGCTTCACGCGCGCCGGGTGCGTGTAGTGCAGCGGAACAAGCGTCATAACCGCAAGGACAATCGTTGCAGCGATATTGACCCACGCCGGAGTCTGAAGCACGTACATGACGATCGCGACGCAGTTCCATGCAGCTGGGAAGCCCACGAAGTAGTTGTCGTTCGACTTCTCTCCGTCGTTTGCGTAGCAGAACACGGAGGAGACGATGATGACAACCATCATGATGATGGGGAGCGGCTTGGGCCCAAACGGCAGGTACATCCCCATAAACAGTGCGGGCAGAAACGTCCACGTCAGGTAGTCGACGAGATTGTCGACGACGGCGCCATCAAACCAGGGAATAACCTGACGGACGCCAACCTTGCGAGCCAGCGTGCCGTCGACACCGTCAACGATCAGGGCGATGACGAACCACAGCCACATCATGGGGATGTTGTTATCGAGCATCGCGTACAGAGCCAGGGTCGCCCACGCGAGTCCGGAGATGGTGAACGCGTGCACCGCCCAGGCTGCGATCACGCGGCCCAGACTCGGTTTGCTGGCGTTCTCAGACGAGGCCAGGACCTGCTCAGTTGTAGTGGGGAGGTTTTGCTCAGACACGGACGGCTCCTGTGATGGTGGATGTTTTCCGCCCCTCAGTATGCCAAAGATTGGTGGGGTCTTGGTAGTACTTCGACCAAAAGAAGTAGCGTTGGAGCGTTCTCACAGGTCTCTCAACATGTCATTTCCGCCCATCGCGACCACGTCTGATGACGTTTCGCACCGCTCTGTGTCGGTCGGTGGAGCGCTCGTACCCATGCGTGGGAAGCGTTCCCAGCATGCTTACGCGCTTGCGTGCTTGCGCGCGCAGCTTCCCAGTGCGCCAGGGGCCGACCTCCGCGCACATTGACCCGACAGGTGGGTGGACCTGCCCAACAGGTGGCGGCCTTCGCCCTTTGTTCCGCACGTTCACCCACCTGGTGGCGTGTGGGCGGCCGCGCCCACACACGCAATAGCGGGTTCACGTGCAAGCAACGCGCTATGACTGGCACCGATGTGCCCAAAACGCAGACCACCTCGCCCACAACAGCCCGTTTTCGGCACTTTCCTCCGAGGTGGTCTGCACTTTGGGCGCCACACCGCCTCGAGTCGCGGCCTCACCGTCTCCGGATGCGGGGAATTGCACGACATGAGGGTCCGACACGCCGACGACACGCCGCCAGCCACCTTCTAATGCTGCAAAACCCCCACTACTGCCGGCATGGCGGGCGCCGCTAGGACCGCGTACCTGGCCGGAGCACCATCAAGCGCGGCAAAATTCGCCCAACGCGGCCCCTCCAGCGGCACTTCCGCAAAACAACTCGCCCAGCACGCGCAAAAACGCCGAATGTGGGGTGTTTTGAGCGCGCTGGGCGAACTTTTTCGCGCTCGCACCCACACCAGGCCGACCAGGGCGAAAAACTTCGCGCACAGGACGCAGAAAAGGCGACATTGAAACCGACGACGCCTCTGCTCGCCCCGAACACTGAACCGCTGAAACCGGCATCACCTCTGCGCCCACAAACTGCACCAAAAACGCCTATTTCTCACCCGCAAAGGCGACAGCGGTTTCAATC
>CAUVIG010000078.1:0-9458 GCA_963551745.1 uncultured Actinomyces sp. | reverse complement strand
CGCCGCGCCTCGAAGCCCGCCCGTGCCCTCCGGTCCCTCCGGCGCCCTCCACACCTGTGGGGCCCGTTGTACTGAGGACGATTCGCGTCGTCTCGAGGCCCGCCAGGCCCCGCCGCCCGCGGGCACTGCAGCCAGACCCCGCGTTTTGGCTTGTTGTTTAGGTGTATTGCACTACTTGGGGAGGCGTTGCACTGGCTAGTTGCTAGTGCAATGCTGCGCTATCTAGTGCAACGCTGCGCTATCTAGTGCATTGCTTCCTTAAGTCAGTGCAGTGCTGCTCATGCTTGCTATGCACGCGGATAGGTTGTTACTTCACGGATAGGTTATGAGCATCCGGATAGCTTATTTTCCTATCCGGATGCCGTTAACCTATCCGCATCGATGTAACCTATTCACAAAAGAGTTGAATTGTTCGGAGTAGTGGCCTTGCATCCGGTGGACTTGCGTGTTCTGGATAGGAACTGCTCTTGTGGATAGGTTATTTTCGTATCCAGAACGCCGTAACCTATCCAGATCGACGGTTCCTATCCGGTTTGCCGATGCGCGCCGCCACCCACAGGCCCACGGACGTGTTCTCCGGCCCCTCGTGACCCCGCATCGTGTGGTGCCCGTAGGGGTTTTGCAGCATTGGAAGCTGGCTGTCGGCGTGTCGCACCCCTAATGGTGCAATTCCTCCCCGAGTGGTGGTGAGGCCGCCTCTCAGGCCGGTGTGGTGCCCAAAGTACAGACCACCTCGGTGAAAAACGCCGAAAATGGGCTGTTGTGGGTGAGGTGGTCTGCGTTGTGGGCATAACTGTGTCGGATATTGTGTGTCGTTCGCACGGCAACCTATGAACGTGCGCCTCAACCCCTTGATGCGCACGTCAACCCCTCAACATGCACGTGGGCGGGGCTGCCCATGCTCGTATAAGCGGGTTAACGTACGGATGAGAGGGCCCGCGTGCGGGTTACCGCGTGAACGTGCAGGACCAGCCCGATGCGAGCCGACGCCGTACCCTGATAATCAGGCGATGCCGCGAGGCGTCGCGGCAAACGGGGAGGAACAGCATGGAGTACGTGGCGCTGCTGCGCGGCATCAACGTTGGCGGTAAGAATAAAGTCGTCATGAGCGAGCTGCGCAAACAGATCACCGCCGCGGGCTTCGGACACGTGTGTACCTACATCAACAGCGGCAACCTCCTCTTCGAGGCCGAGGCCGAGCCCGACATCCCGCGTGAGGACGTCGCCCAGGCAGTGGAGGATCTCCTGGAGCTCCGCTACGACTTCCCGATCCGACTGGCCCTCCTGACGGCGCACGACTACCTCGCCCAGCTCACTGATTTGCCCGACTGGTGGCATGGTGAGGCCGCCCGCCGTGATGCGCTCTTCTACACGCGAGGCCTGGACCGAGACCATGTGCGCGAGCGCATCGAGGCGATGGAACTGGGGGATGAGGCCGTGTACTTCGGCGAGCACGCCGTCTTCTGGGGCAAGTTTGACGAGAAGAGCTTTCTGAAAACTGCCTATCACAAGCGTCTGCTGCGCGAGGACTTCTACCGCCAGGTGACGATCCGCTCCGGCTCGACGGTCGAGAAGATCGCGTCGATGCTTCGCGGGCAGTGAGCGCTGGAGAGTCGTTGGCGACGGCGTAGGTAGGCAACTAGACTGGGGCGGGAGGCCACTGACGTAGGCCGTTCGCCGGAAGGAAGACGGATGACAATCGCTGCCCCGACCCTGTGTGTTTTTACCCCCACGTACAACCGTGCGTACATCCTGCCTGCGCTCTACGAGTCCCTGTTGGCCCAGACGGCAACGGACTTCCAGTGGATGATTGTGGACGACGGATCTAGTGACGACACCGAGGCCCTCGTCGCCGGGTGGATCGCCGAGGGGCGCCTCCCGATCGACTACGTCAAGCAGGAAAACGGTGGAAAACCGCGCGCGACTAACACCGGCGTCGCCCGCTGCGAGAGTGAGCTTTTCTTCGTTGTCGACTCCGATGATCACCTCGTTCCCACCGCCGTCGAGCACGTTCTGGCGCGTTGGGAGGAGATCCGAGGCGATGACTCCTTCGCCGGGATCGTTGCCCTGCGTGGAACTGACGAGCGCACCCCCATGGGCACGTGGATGCCGGACGGTGTGCGCGCCGTGACGCTGTGGGACCTGCACGAGAAGATGGGTTTCCGCGGTGACACGTCGCTCATTCACCGCACGGAGATCCTGCGCCGCTATCCTTTCGACGTTGCGCCGTGCGAGAAGTTCGTCGCCGAATCCTCCGTGTGGTTCCTCATCGACGAGAGCTACAACATGCTGGCGGATAATGAAATCCTCACTATCTGCCACTACCTGCCGGACGGTCTGACGCAGAATTTCGCGTCCAACGCGAAGAAGAATCCGATCGGCTACTGGAAGCACAAGCGTTACTGCGCGCAGCGTTCCACGACGCTGAAGTCGCGTGCCCGTGAGACCAGCCTGTACCTCGTCGGATGCATGCTCGCCCATCAGAAGGGTGCCATCTCGATGGCGCCGAGCAAGGCGCTCGCGCTCGCCTGCTACCCGGTCGCGCTCGTCGCCCGCTACACGATGTTCCGCTGAGGGGAGCCCCATGGAACCCCCGCAGGCACCGGAGAAGCTGTCGCTCAAGGCCAACATGATGTGGAGTTCCGTGGGCTCCCTGACGCGCCTGGCCTGCAACTACCTTGTCTCTTCCGTGCTGGTCGTGCGTCTGGCGGCCAGCTTTGACGCCGCCGGTATGCTCGCCTTGGCCATGGCGATCGCGAACCTTGTCAACCCGATTGCCGACTTCCGTCTGCGCACGGTTCAGGTCACAGACGTGACGGGGGAGCGCAGCTCCCGCGAATACGTGGGCCTGCGATCCGTCCTGTCGGTCGTCGCCTTTGCTGCGGGTGTTGTCTACTCGCTGGCGACGACCTCCTACGAGGTCTTGCCGGTAATTTCCCTGTACCTGGTGTACTCGCTGGCTACGAACTTCATCGAGGTTTTCCACGCGATTGACCAGAAACACCTGCGCCTCGACTATGCGGGGAAGTCCTACATAATGCAGGGTATCGGCACGCTCGTGGGCTTCGTCGCGGGCCTGTGGTTCTTCGATTCCTTGCTTGTCGCGGTCGGTGCTATGACAGCAGTCGTGATCCTCGTCGGCGCTCTGTATGACGCTCCCCGAGCGCGCGTGTTTGAGCCGATTCGCCCCCAGGTGCGAATTGGCCGAGCGATTAAAACACTCGTGTCGCTGGCGCCCCTCGTGGTCGCACAGATCGCAGCGACTTCGGTCCTGACTGTCCCGCGGCAGATGCTTGCCACGAGCGATGGTGCACAGGCCCTGGGCGTGTACCAGGCCGTCGCCTCCTTGGCCGTCATCGTGCAGATGGGTGCCACCTACGTGTATAGCCCGCTCATGGGCGTGTTCGCTGAGCGATTCCATTCCAACAAGCGCGCTGCGCTCCTCCTCCTGTGGAAGACGATTGGTGGCATTGTTGCGATCGCAGCCCTGGCGGCGTTGGGGTTGGCGCTTGCGGGCGAGCCCGTGCTGACCCTCCTGTTCGGTGAGAAGATCCGGGGTAACACCTACCTGCTCCAGCCTGCCATCCTGTGCACGGTCATCACGGCGTTCAGCTGGTTTTTCAACGACCTGCTGCTGTCCGTGCGCGACTACGCTGCGAGTTTCGTTGGCAACGTCGTTGCCTGCGTGGTCGCCCTCGTGATCGCGCGCCCCTTCGTGGACTGGTTCGGTATGAATGGCGTGTCGTGGGTGGGCGTGGTGGCTTACGCTTCGGGTGTGCTGGTCCTGGCGATCTTCCTGACTTTCGACTATCGCAGGCTGAAGGACAGCGCGATCAACCTCTTTGACGAGGCCGAGGAGGCGTCCCAGGGAGCCTGATGATCGCGCGCAGAGCGTGATTTTGGCCCCCGCGCGCGCCCCTGTGGCCCCGATGCGGCCTAAAACCCGTACGCTTGTGTCAGTTCACGAGAAAACGAGGAGACACCATGGCCTCACACAGCGGGCGCCCCGGCGCCATCCGTAAGAAGGGCACCAAGAAGGGCGCGCAGGTTGGCACCGGCGGCCACTCGCGCCGCCGCCTCGAAGGCAAGGGCCCGACCCCCAAGGCCGAGGACCGCACCTACCATCCCGCCTACAAGCGCAAGGTGAAGCGCGAGGCCCGTGAGGCTCAGGAGGCCGCGATCGCTCGCGCCCGCGCGAAGTCGTCGATCCGCGTCAAGCCCGGCCACGAGCTGATCGCTGGCCGCAACCCGGTCGCCGAGGCCGCCCGCGCCTCGGTCCCGATTGAGCGCGTCTTCATCCTCGACAACGTGAAGGACGACCGCGTGGAGGAGGTTGTGCGCCTCGCCTCGGCCATGGGTGCGCCCGTCTACGAGGTCACCCGCCGCGACCTGGACGTCGCGACTGACGGTGCCGTCCACCAGGGCGTCGCCATCGAGGTGCGCGGCTACGAGTACGCCGATGCCTCGGATCTGATCGCCGGTTCTCTGCAGCAGCTGGGCCACCCGCTCCTCGTCGCCCTTGACCAGGTGACGGACCCCCATAACCTGGGTGCGGTCCTGCGGAGCGCGGGCGCGTTTGGCGCGGATGGCGTCATCATCCCCGAGCGCCGCAGTGCGGGCGTCAACACGACCGCGTGGAAGGTGTCGGCCGGTGCGGCTGCCCGCGTGCCCGTGGCTCGTGCGACGAACCTCGTGCGCGCTCTCGAAGAGGCCAAGCGGGCCGGCTACTTTGTGGTTGGCCTGGATGGCGGCGGCGACGCGCCTCTGCGCGGCCTGTCGCTGGCGGATGGCCCCCTTGTGGTCGTGACCGGTGCCGAGGGCGCGGGCCTGTCCCGCCTCGTGCGCGAGACCTGCGATCAGATCGTGTCGATCCCGATCGCGTCGACCGTCGAGTCCCTCAATGCGGCAGTCGCCACTGGCATCGCCCTGTATGAGGTGGCCTCCCTGCGCTCGCAGGGCTGAGTCTTTCGGACGTTGTGTTGTCTCGCCGTGGGTGCGCGTGAGCGCCTGCGGCGAGACTCTTTTTGGCGACCCTGCGCATCGATAGGACGCCGTCCATGGTGAAGAGATGGTCCGAGGGCAGGTCGCCGCCAAAGAAGAACCGGGGCTCCTCCACCAGCACCCCGCGCATCTGCAGGGTGTGGGCGAGCTCGCGCAAAGACTGGTCCATGAAGGCCTCCGTGACCTGGGCGTCCAGGTGTCCCAGCTGGGAGTCGAAGCACCACACTTCGCTCGCGGCGCGGCCTGCGACCGAGCAGGAGCGTGCGGCGATGAGGATAGGCGTGTTTTCCTGGCGAGTTCGTTTGACGTTGCGAGGCGCTGTGGAGGGGAAGAGCCCGAGGAGCGGGATCTCGTCAAAGACGGATGAGACGGCGATGTGCCGAGCGTCGCTGCCGGTCGTGATCTCGGTGCCGACCCACCCGTGCTGGGCGAGCTGCTCGCGCATCCCCGGCGTTTCGCCCTAGGCGCCGGTCGACACCCAGTAGCTGATACACAGGTCGAGAGCCTGCTGTGGGTTGAGGGCGACCCCGGCGTAGAAGTACCTGCGGCGGTTGAAAATCCGTCGCAGCGAGAAACCAGGGGTCATAAGCAGCCTCCTCGTGTAAGACCTGTGTCAGCGCATCAGCACGGTCCCGACGCAAGCGAGATGCGCTGTGGCGTCAGGATACTATCGTGAGGGATTCCCCCAGGATCGACGAGGCCGGGGAACTCGCGCGGTGACCGGCCAAGAGGGGAGGCTACTGTCGGTGCTTCTTTGCAGCCTTGCGCATTGCCGTGAGCTCGGGGAGTGAGAGGGGGACGTCTGACGGGATATCCCAGCGATTGAGGTGACGGGCGGGTGCAGTCATGATGCCCTGCGCGTTGAAGGACTCTTCGAGTGAGTGCATCGACGATTCAGCGTAACTTTTTTCGAAGCCGCTGAGATTCATCCGTGTTGCCCAATCAGTAAGGCACCACAGTTCGGTCACCGGACTCGATTCGCTCTCGACTGTGCGTGCAATGATATCCACGTACACCTTGGTGATGGCGGCTCGCTTGATTCGGTCGGGCACGAGAGAGGGGGCATGTGACAAGAGGCGACGGTATGAGCGCGTCTCGAAGAAAACATTAGTCAGGAATGCGCGACCGCTGTGTCCGATGATCAGTTCCGTTCCGGTCCATCCCCGCTGCTTGAATTGCTCTTGCATGCCGATATTGGCGCAGCGGGCCCCCTTCGTCTTCCAGAGACCGACGCAGCGGGAGACAGCATTGGACCGCGACGCGGACAGCTGAAAAACGGTGATCGTGCTGAAAGATTCGTTGAAGCCTTGCTGCATACTTGAGATGAAAGAGTTCATCGCGATTCTCTGTTGTCGCGGCGGTGCTGTCGCTTCTTCATTGCTTCACTGTGCATGCTGCCTTCTCCTGCTGCGGGTTGAGGGCGACCCCGGCGTAGAAGTACCTGCGGCGGTTGAAAATCCGTCGCAGCGAGAAACCGGGGGTCATGACCGCTCCTTCGACGGGAGAAACTTGGTGACGGGATCAAGGAAGCTGCCCCGCATCTGGGTGATGTTGGCGGGGGAGAGGGGGTGGTCCTCGGGCAGTTCCTCACCGTCGACGAGGCGTGGGGGAGCCCCCAGGATGCCCTGCTGGTGCAGGGACGTGTGCAGGTACTCGAAGACGCGGGCGAAGGGGTCCTTGCCGGGGCGGGCGCGCTGAATCGCCGTATCCCAGGGGAAACACCACAGCTCGGTGCAGGCCTGCTCGGCGTCGGGCAGCGGGCGAGCCGCGATGATGATCGTCGTCTTGTTGAGGTGACGCAGCTGCGCGCGCACGGCCTTCGACGTCAGGTAGACGGCGAGGCCTCCCAACACGAGGCCCGGGGCAATCTCGCCAAGTTCCAGGAATGTGCTGTCGAAGTGTCTGCGCGAGGTCGTGGTCTGCCCGGGCATGACCGTGACCTCGGTGCCCGACCAGCCGATGTCCGCGAAGCGCTTGCACATCGTGGTCGACTCGCGCTTGATGCCGATGACTCGCCAGAACTGTGCGCAGCGCGCGACGGCCTCCGCTGGTGGACACGACACGGTGTACACCGTCATCGGGCGCCTCTTCAGGAGGGAATCCAGTGGTAGGCGCGGGGGAGTGATATCCATCAGCACTCCTGGGGATCGGGGTAACGAAGCCAGGTTATCAGGGCAAGGGGTGTCTGATGGAACACGCAGATGAACGAAAACGATACGATGAGGCAATGAACGTCCTTGGAACCGTCATCGTTGGCATCGTCATCCTCATCGGAGTCATCGGCGCGGTCGTGCAGATCTGGCCCTCCGCGCCCGTCGTCGGAGGCGCGATCCTCGTGTGGTCGTGGATGACTGGCACGCGTGCCGCGTGGATCATCTTCGCCATCGTGGCGCTCGTCCTGATCCTCGGAACGGTCCTCAAATACGTGATTCCAGCACGAGGCATGAACAAGGCGGGAATCCCCCAATCCACGCTCGTGTGGGGAGCCGTCGGCGGCGTCGTCGGCTGGTTCGTCGGCCTGCCCCTCGGCCTCGTGCTGGGCATGGTCGCCGCTATTTTCCTCGTCGAATACCTGCGCACCCGCGACACTGCGAGCGCCTGGACGGCCACCCTCCACGCCCTTAAAGCCTTCGGATGGACGATCGCCATCGAGCTGATCGCCGCCCTCACGAGCGCCACCCTGTGGGGCGTGGGCGTCGCCCTGGTCGCCGCCGGAAACTAGCGTGACCAGCCAGGGTGCACCTGCCTTGTCAATCCTCCGGTAGGATGGGTCTGTTACGCGCGCCCGCGCGGCTCACCCAACTAAACGGAGATACTCATGCCCGCCGTCATCGTGCTCGGCGCCCAGTGGGGCGACGAAGGCAAAGGCAAGGCCACTGACCAGCTCGGCCAGCACACCGACCTCGTCGTGAAGTTCAACGGAGGCAACAACGCCGGACACACCGTCGTCATCGACGGCGAAAAGTACGCGCTGCACCTCCTACCCGCCGGAATCCTCTCCGAAGGCGTCACCCCCATCATCGGCAACGGCGTCGTTGTCGACCTGGACGTGCTCTTTGAGGAGCTCGCGGAAATCACCGAGCGCGGCGTCGACTGCTCGCACCTGCTCATCTCCTCCAACGCGCACATCATCCCGCCCTACAACCGCCTCATGGACAAGGCGAACGAGCGTGCGCGCGGCAACAACCTCATCGGTACGACCGGCCGAGGCATCGGCCCCACCTACGCCGACAAGATGAACCGCATCGGCCTGCGCGTCCAGGACCTCTTCCACCCCGAGGAGCTGCGCGCCAAGGTCGAGGCAGCCCTGGCCCCCAAGAACACCATTTTCGAGGCCGTGGACATTCCCACCCTCGACCCCGCTGAGGTGTCTGATCACCTGCTGTCCTTTGCGGACCGCATCAAGCCGATGCTGTGCGACGTGTCCCTCGTCGTTAACGACGCGCTGGACCGCGGCGACACCGTCCTCTTCGAGGGCGGCCAGGCTACGATGCTCGACATCGACCACGGCACCTACCCCTTCGTGACCTCCTCCAACCCGACCGCGGGTGGCGCGCTCACCGGCTCCGGCGTCGGCCCGACCCGCATCGACCGCGTCATCGGCGTCGCCAAGGCGTACACGACGCGCGTCGGCGAGGGCCCGTTCCCCACGGAGCTGGACGACGAGGTTGGCGAGGCTCTGCGCACCAAGGGCGGCGAGTTCGGCGTGACCACCGGTCGCCCGCGCCGCACCGGCTGGTTCGATGCCGTCGTCATGCGCTACTCGACGCGCATCAACGGCCTGACCGACATCTGCCTGACCAAGCTTGATGTGCTCTCCGGCTACGAGACGATCCCCGTGTGCGTGGCCTACGAGGTTAACGGTGTGCGCACCGAGGAGATGCCCCTCGACCAGGCCGGCTTCGCGGCTGCGGTGCCCGTGTACGAGGAGCTGCCGGGTTGGAGCGAGGACATCTCGCAGTGCCGCACCTTCGATGAGTTGCCACGAGCCGCCCAGGACTACGTCAAGCGCCTGGAAGAGCTGTCGCGCTGCCGCATCCAGTCCATTGGCGTGGGCCCGGGCCGCGAGGCCACGATCGTGCGCTTCCCGCTGATGTGACGGTTGCCTGAAGTGTTCGGGGCCGGTGCTGCGATACAGCACCGGCCCCGCTGTGTGTGGATAGTTATTGTCCCGCATGGTTTCCGCACGTGGACCCGATGACCTGCACGTAAACCCCCTTATGCGCACGTAAACCCCTTGACCTGCGCCTGGGCAGGGCTGCCCACGTGCATATCGTCGGGTTAACGTGCGGGGGAAGGGGCCCAGGCGCATACAAGTCAGTGCGTGGAAGTCTTATCGTGGACAACGTGGATAACCGTGCCGCCAGGCGGTAGCGCGCAGGATGCGCGTCGGCGCGCGGAGACGACAAAGCACGCCGAACCGAATGCGCCTGTCGGCGCGAAGGCCGCTCGTAGCG
>CAUVIG010000077.1:0-9474 GCA_963551745.1 uncultured Actinomyces sp. | reverse complement strand
CCACGCGAGTCCTCCGATGATGCTGAGAATCTCAGTAGGTTCATTGCGCACAATCTCCTCTTCCGGCATGGAATAGGTAGCCGAAAGCTCAGGGAGTCCGACGAATCCACCGGCACCATGGCGTGGCTTGCCCTGGGGACAGCCGTGGTCGATGCTCTTCGCGAAGGCCGCGTTCTTGTCGTCGACGAACTTGGTTCAAGCCTGCACCCGCAGCTCTCGCGCCTCATCGTCGACTGGTTCGAGGACCCATCGGTCAACAAGACGGGGGCACAGCTCATCTTCACCAGCCATGACATGACCCTCCTGGACGCCGGACGCGGAGACCGAGCCAAACGCGAGCAGGTATGGTTCGTCGAGAAGGGTGCCGATGGAGCAAGTGAACTCTTCAATCTTGCAGATTTCCCTCTGCAGAAGGGCAGCAACATCGTCAAGCAGTACCTCGAGGGTCGATTTGGCGGCGTGCCTTACACGGCCCCCTCACTGATTCACAATCTGCTGAACACTCAAACCCACGAGCGGGCGTGAGAACGGATGGGAAGCCGCAAACCCCGCGAAGCACGACCGGTAAAGGCCCGGTATACAGTCTTCACAGAAGGAAAAGTCACGGAGAAGCAGTACCTTGAGTGCTTACTCCAGCACCTACGTCCTCGCCACGCGACCCTTTCGATCAAACCCATTGGTGGCGAGCCATCGAGAGTATTCAAGGAGTACCAGAAGGCCGAGCACCGGGGAGACTTCGATCGGGCGATACTCATCGTCGATGTCGATCAGCATCACAAGCTTGACGAGGTTTTGCGGGACTGCAGGTCTTCTACCGCCGTTGACGCAATCGTCACCAATCCTTGCTTCGAGCTGTGGCTGCTGTGGCATGCCACCGACAGACGGGGATATACGGAAACACGCGAGTGTGTCAGGCTCGCGCGCATCAACAATCTGACGGGGGACAAGGATCTCGCCGCAAAGTTCCCGATTGCCAGCTTCCCCGAGGCTGTGAAGCGGGCACAACAAGCGTGGTCGGAGCTCGCACCGAACAAGAAGGGTCCCAATCCTTCCTCTGCTATGCCATGGTTCATCGATCTGCTGGTAGCTCCTCCCAAGAAGAAGTAGCTCAGCGTCCAGTGACCCCGCAGCGGCGCATGATCGCGTGCATGACGGCGGCGGCGCCGTCATTTTCGACGGCGGCCGTCACGTGGTCTGCGTGGCGACGCACCTCGGCGGACGCGCCACCCATGGCGACGCCGAAGGCGGCCCACTCGATCATCGCGATGTCGTTCGTGCCGTCTCCCACGGCGACGGTCTCGCCCGCGGGCAGGCCGAGACGCTGACGCAACGCCTCCAGGCCGCTCGCCTTGGTCACGCCGCGCGGCTCGATGTCCGCCCAGGACGTCCAGCCGACGAATACCTCGTGGGTGCGCGAGACATCGAGGGAGGCCAGGATCCGATCAAACTCCTCGCGATCCATGTCGGCGGCGCGCACGACGATCTTCGGCGTGGGCGTGGAGGCAAGCTCCTCCATCGACACGATGCGGTGATCGCTCCCCTCGATCTCGTTGTTCGGGAAGGGAGCGGACAGGAGGATGTCGGGGTGCGGCATCGACGCGAACACCGCCTCCGGGAGGGCGTCGGCTATCTCCTCCAGGATCGGGCCGGGCACGAAGGTGCGCTCCTCGACGATCTCACACTGCCCACCACTCACGCGCACGAGAGTCGCGCCGTTATTACACAGCGCCCACCCGTCCGAGAACTCCAGGGCGTCGAGAACGGGAATCACGCCCTCGAGCGCGCGACCCGAGGCGATAAGCACCTGGGCACCCGCGGCGGCGAGGCCGTGGATCCCCTCGAGCACGCGCGGGGTCGCTCCCGCCGGAGTCAGGATCGTACCGTCAATGTCGAGCGCGACCAGGACCTGGCCCGCCGACGTCGGAAAATCGGCGGGCAGGGCGGCCGAGGCCTCGTCGAGGAGAACCTCGAAGGGGTGAGCAACTTCCCCGGTGGAGGGGACCGTCAGGAAACGCTCTTGGCTCATCGAGCGACCGGGCTCAGAACCTCGAGTCCACCCAGGTAGGGTCGCAGGGCCGCGGGCACGTAGATCGAGCCATCCGAGCGCTGGTGATTCTCCAGGAAGGCGACGATCCAGCGGGTCGTGGCCAGCGTGCCGTTCAGGGTGGCGACCGCTGTCATGCCATCCTCGCGGCGCTCGCGAATGCCGAGGCGGCGCGCCTGGAACGTCGTGCAGTTCGAGGTCGAGGTGACCTCCATGTAGCGCTCCTGGGTGGGCAGCCACGCCTCGCAGTCGAACTTGCGGGCGGCGGAGGTACCCAGGTCACCGGCGGCCGTGTCGATGACGCGGTAGGGCAGCTCGACCTTGGCGAGCATCTCCTCTTCCCACGCGAGGAATCGCTGGTGCTCCTCGGCGGCGTCCTCGGGACGGCAGTAGCTGAACATCTCTGCCTTGTTGAACTGGTGGACGCGGATGATGCCGCGCGTGTCCTTGCCCGCGGAGCCGGCCTCGCGGCGATAGCAGGTGGACCAGCCCATGTAGCGCTTGGGGCCCTCCGACAGGTCAAGGATCTCGTCGGCGTGATAGCCGGCGAGCGCCACCTCAGACGTGCCCGTCAGGTACAGGTCGTCGGCAGGCAGGTAGTAGATCTCGTCGGAGTGCTCGTTGAGGAAGCCGGTACCACCCATGACCTGCGGGGTCACGAGGGTCGGGGTCATCATCGGCACGAAGCCGTTGGCGAGCGCCTGGTCCATGGCCATCGTCATCAGAGCCAGCTCGAGGCGGGCGCCGATGCCCTTGAGGTAGTAGAAGCGGGCACCGGAGACCTTCGCGCCGCGCTTGGTGTCGATCGCGTCCAGGCCCTCACCGAGCGCGAGGTGATCCTGGGGCTCGAAGCCCTCGGCGGCGAAGTCGCGGGGGGCGGGGCCCTCGTGGCGCAGGACCACGAAATCGTCCTCACCGCCGACGGGCACGCCGTCGACGACCAGGTTGGGCAGGAGGCGCGCGAGGCGGTCGGCCTCGGCGTCGGCGGCGTTGGCGGCGGCCTCGGCGGCCTTCACCTGCTCGGCGAGCTCCTTGGCCTGAGCCAGGATCGCCGGACGCTCCTCCTTGGAGGCGCGACCCACGGACTTGGAGACCTCCTTTTGGGTGGCTCGCAGCGTCTCGAAGGCCTGCAGGGCCTCGCGGCGAGCGGCATCGGCCGCGATGATCTCATCGACGAGGCCGGGGTTCGCTCCGCGGGCGCGCTGGGAGGCGCGGGCGGGTTCGGGGTTTTCACGCAGGGCACGCACATCAATCATGCATCCCATCCTATGCCAGGTGGCATCCCGTGTCCCATATCGGTCCAGCTGTGAATTCAACACAACAGGTCAGGGTTATACACAAACCACATGCCTGCCATCCTCAAAAGCATGAAAGTTATCCACCTTTGGTGCATAACCGTGTGGACAAGAAGACAACGAGCACACGTCAGGCCGACACGTATGACACGAAGTGCAACGAAAGGCACTTCATAACCCGTCCACAGGCATAAAGCGGGATACGCTAAGCCTATGGACGCAACACCGTGGGTACTCGCCGCCGTCGCCGGAGCCGGAGCAATCGGAGTCGCGCGTCTGGCAACCACCCTCACCCGCAGACACCGCCGCCGCAGGGCCCTCGACATCCCCGCCTCCGTGGACGATCCGAGGCGCGGACGGCCACGCCCCTGGATCATCATGAACCCCTCGAAGCACGAGGATCCCCAGGCATTCAAGGACCTCATCAACCGCAAGGCCAAGGAACTGGGCATCGACCACGTGCACTGGCGCGAGACCACGCGCGAAGACCCAGGCACCGGGCAGGCCGTACGCGCCCTCGAGGAGGGAGCCTCCGTCGTCATCGCCGCGGGCGGAGACGGCACCGTGCGCGCCGTCGCAGCCGGCATGGCCGGATCCGGCGTGCGCATGGGCATCATCCCCGTGGGCACCGGCAACGTCCTGGCCGGCAACCTATCCATCCCGGACGACCCCGAAGATGCCCTCGCCGTCGCACTCGACCGCAACCACCGCGCCGTCGACCTGGCATGGGTGCGCGTCGAGGATGCCACGCAGGAGTCCGATCAGCCCGCCGAGGGCGGGCTGCGCCTCGCCGCACGCGCCGCACGACACCCCGAAGCCGGCGCCGCAGACCAGGGCGCCCCGGCCTCGTCGATCGAGCCGCGCGCGGACGAGTACGCGTGCCTCGTCGTCGCGGGCATGGGCTATGACGGCGCAACGATGGCGGACACGGACCCCGAGCTGAAGAAGCGCATCGGATGGATCGCCTACGTGTGGGCCGGTCTGGGCGCGATGGGCGTGCCGCGCATGAAGGCTCGCCTGACCCTGCGTTCCCCCGCCGCCCGAGTGGCGGACCCCCTGGGCGTCGGCGACCAGATCGCGGGAGAGCCCCTAGACGAGGCCGCCTCGGCGAGCACGGAACCCCTGCGCTCACCCGCAGATGAGATCACCCGCGTCGAGGCACGTTCCGTCATGTTTGCGAACGCGGGCGAGATGAAGATGCTGGTCCTCGCCCCCGATGCGGAGCTGTCGGACGGCCTCATCGACGTTATCGCAGTCGACGCGCACGCCGGCCTGCTCGGCTGGGCGGACGTGACCTGGAAGATGCTCGGCCAGCTCATCGGCCTGCGCCCGATCAACCTGCCCGTCTCGACCGGCAAGGTCGCTTTCCGCCAGGCGAAGGGCGCATCCGTCACGGCCGAAGAAGCCCAGGTGTGCCAGGTGGACGGCGACGCGATCGGCCTCGCCCACACCATGCACATTCGCATGCAGGCCGGCGCCCTCGATATCGCCGTCCCCGTCGAGCGCACATGGATGGAGCTGCTGCCCGGCTGATCCGCGTCCCTGCACAGCACGCAAAGCGAAGAATTCTGGGACTGACGAGGAGCAAACCGAGGTGTTTCCTCAACGGTCTGTAGGATTGTCCGCTTCTCAACTTGTTGCCAAGTAGCAGTGCACTACTTAGCGCAGCGTTGCACTACTTAGCGTGGCATTCCACTAGATAGGAACCAGTGCAATACCTTCACAACTAGTGCATCGCTGCTGTATCTAGTGCAGTGCTGCAGGATCTCGCCCATTGAACCCTGGCAGGAGGCACTGTCGGCGACAAATTCCACGAGGGCGCTTGTTACCGATGAGGTGTTGCACCCGATCGGGAAGATTCAACCCCTTCTGATCGGGTGGAATCTTCCCAATCAGGTTGAATCACGCCGATCGTGCACAAGGCATCTAGGTGCGCAGCGATGTGGGCCCACAAAACGTCAAGAAACCTGACGCGTCAGACCAGCGGCCAGGACGGGGCACTGCCCGCGGCCTCGCCCGTGCCATCCCCGCCGTGCAGCAGGTCCGCGACCCACGCGCGACCCGCACGGAAGGCCTCGTCCGTCGTCCCCGGGGCAACCGACGCGCGCACCCCATCGACACGAGGGTAGGAACCCATGAAGCGAACGTCCGGCGAGTAGCGGTGCAGGCCGACGAGAGCCGCCTGGACGCGCTCCTCACGGATGTGGCCGACGATGTCGATGCTGAACGTGTAATTGCCGAGGCCGTCGCCGCTCGGGCGCGACTCAATGCGCGACAGGTCGACGCCGCGCACCGAGAACTGCTCGAGGAGCGTCAGCAGAGCGCCCGACTCGTTGACCGGCAGAGCCACCTGGATGGTCGTCTTATCCGCGCCGGTCGGTGGGGGCACAGCGCCGGGGCGGGCCACTAGGACAAAGCGGGTAATCGCACCCGGGTTATCCGCGACGTCGGTGAACAGGGCCTCCAGGCCGTAGGTGTTGACGGACACCGAGTTGCACAGGGCCGCATCGAAAGAGGCGTCGCCGTCTGAAAGAAGCTCTGCGGCGGCGGCAGTCGACGTGGCGGGCACGTGGATCGCGCCAGGGAAGGTCTCCTCGACCCAGCCGCGGCACTGCGCCCACGCGTGCGGGTGGGTGCCGATGCGGCGGATGTCCTCGGGGCACGTGCCCGGCAGGACGGCCAGCTGGAAGACAACGTGCACGTGCATCTCGGCGACGATGACGAGGGGCTCGCCGTGCGAGAGCGAATCCAACGTCGCATTAACGCCGCCCTCGATGGAGTTTTCAATCGGGACGACGGCGCGGTCGGCCTCGCCACGGCGCACTGCCGCGAGCGCCTGCGGGGCGCTCGTCATCGGAATGAGGACCGCGCCGGCGGGAGCGACCTGGTGGACGGCCTGCTCGGTAAACGTGCCGAACGGACCGAGGAAGGCGATACGAAGCTTGTCATCGAGGGGCGCGGGGCCGGGAATGTTCGTCGTCATGGTGCCAAGGGTAACGAGAGCGGCGGAAGTGGCGAGGCTTCGTTTCGGAAACGGGGGCGCATTGTGGCCAATCGCGCGGGTTTAAGTGCCGGGCAGGCTTCGTACGGAGCAGCCCGAGGCAGGGCACGTCCCCGGGATAGGACCTGAGTCACTCGCGGTTGCCGGTCACGCCCGTCACGAAGGCCTCGCGCCCGCCGCCTGGGGTTACCTCGCCGCACGCGGTGATTTTCCACAGCTTCGCGGTGCCGCCCGCGTCGACCAGCTCAAAGCCGGTGGACGTGTCGACGTTGTAGAGGCCCGGGTGACGGGAGGCTCGCGAGAAGTTGTAGTAGTAGCCGTCTTCCTCTTCATAGAAGTGCGTGATGCCGAGCCTGCGCACGACCTCGCACACCTCGGGATCAGTGGCGATGTCATGGAAACGCTGGGTGAGAACCTTCTGCGAGACCACGTCCGCGTTAGCGGTGCTCAGCTGCGGGAAGACCGCCTTACGTCCGCCGATCATCTCGGAGTAGGCCGCGCCCGCGATCGGGTCGCCCAGAATGAGTGCGTCGGGGGCGGTCGTGTACGGCATACGGCGCAGCATGGCGAGCTCGCCGATCGTGGCCATACCCGGCTTTCCGAGGCGAGTCGGGTCGTACACCTGGGCGACCGCCGCGTTTCGCGCGTCGATTGCACCAAAGCCCGACAGGGCCAGCACGAGCAGGCCGACGCCGAACTGGATGGGCCAGCGCGGCGCCTCGATGTTGTCATCGGCTCCGCGTTCGGCGAGGATCCGCTGCAGGGACTTTGTCCACGCGGCGTGGATGACGCGAACGATAGTGGCAACGCCGACCGCCATGAGGATGGTCAGCGCGATGTCTTCGACGCCCATGATGCGACGGGCGTCCTTATACCAGGGGGCCAACAGGTAGGTGCGCAGCGCCGAGTCGGGCGAGTACGCCAGGGCGGTGAGGGCCGCAAGGATCGCGTAGGAAAACAGGGGCCAGCACGGTAGGGGCTGCGCCTCTTCCTCGGACTCCTCGATGTCCTGAGCCGAGGCCAGGGCACCCTTTTCCGCGTCCACATCCACATCGTCGATGAGTCCGGCGCGCTCGGCGGCACGCTCGAGGGGATCCGGGCGACGGAAGAGCAGGTAGAGGCGCGCGGTCACTGCGATGCCGACGACCAGGAGAATGAACTGGACGATCGTCCACTGAATGTTGCCGGAGGTGTTCGAGAAGGGCGGGTAGGGCAGGAAGGCGTGCATGAAGGCTTCGTACCAGTTACTGCCTTTGCGGTTGTAACTACCCATGGCCCGGATCTTCGACGACGACAGCGCGAGGAGCGGAGCCGCGACAACGACAAGCGCGAGGGCACCCCACGCCAGGGCGACGAGCTGGCCTCGTCCGCCGCGACCGTAGGCGCGTCGGGCGAGGGACGTGATGGAGGCGAGGAGCGGCGCGATCAGGAACGCGAGGATCGAGAAGGCGGCGCTCGGGTGTGCGCCGACGAGGCCGATGGCACCGATGAGGAGGAACACCGCCTGCGGAATACGGCGCATGACAGCACGCAGCCCATCGCCCGCGCGCAGGTCGGTCACCAATCGGCGTCCCGCGACGATCGCGATGGCTGACAGACCCGGCACCAGAGCGGTGCCCGTCGAGTTGGGCCACTGGTTGTACATGGTAAGTGCGTCGGCGGGCATATTGAGCAGCATGCCGCCAATGATGGGCGCCGCCATGATCGCGCTGCGCGAGGCGGTCAGCACCGAGACGAGCGCCGCCAGACCGATCACCCACACGGCCATGAGCGCCAGCGAGGACACGTTCGAGGCCTGGATGACCGAGTCGTAGCGCGCGAACAGCGAGACGAAGGCGTGCCAGCCCGTCGGATAGTAGACGTTGCGGCCGCCGTACAGCTCGTGGAGGCCTCCGAAGGGGCTGGCATTCTTGCCGTACAGGATCGCGTGCACGCCGTTCTGGTGGAACGTCGGATCCCACTGCTGGACGGGGCTCGATGGGGCCGCGCCCATTATGAGGGGCAGCGCCGCGAGGACGAAGCCCACGAGGATCGCGCCCCACGTGGCTGAACGGATCGCGGCCTGGCGTCCACCGATCGGCTGACGCACACCGATGGCCTCACGCAGGGGAACTCCCCTCAGAGAAAATCCGTTGTTGCTGCGGTGGAAGAAGCTGAGGCTCCACGCACCGGCGCCTCCCAGGGCGCTCATACCGAGGATCGGCAGCGCCGTCGAGGGCTCCCACTCAATATCGAGCGCCGGGTAGGCGACGGAGAGGATCGTGATCAGGCCAAAGGTGAACGCCGGTGCCGCACCGATCGCAACGAGCGACGAGCGACCTCCCGCCCGCAGCCACATGAACCCCGGTAGGACCAGGGCGACCATCATGGCCAGCAGGGTCGGGAGCAGCATCCACCAGGCCAGCATGGATTACTCCTTGTCGGAGGCGGTGCGGCGCTTGCCCACGATCTCAATGATGACGGGCAGAAGCGACGCGAGGATGATGACGCCGAGGATGAGCGTCAGGTTGTCGTGCACGAAGGGAACGTTGCCCACGAGCGCTCCGACGAGGATGAAGCCCGCGCCCCACATGATGGCACCGAGCGTGTTGAAGGCCAGGAACTTCGGGTAGGGGTAGCGGGCCATACCCGCGGTGATCGGGATGAAGGTGCGCACGAAGGGAATGAAGCGTCCGATGACGAGCGAGCGGCCGCCGTAGTTCGTGAAGTAGTGCTCCGCCTTCCCCAGGTGCGCGGTCTTGAGGATGCGAGCGTCGGGCTTGAAGAAGCGGCGCCCCCACTTGGCGCCTAGGAAGTAGCCGATCTGCGCACCGATAAAGGCAGCGACGACGACAAGGAGGATGAGCGTCGGCAGGTGCAGTCCGAGGCGGTCGTGGAGCAGGCCTGCAGTGAACAACAGGGATTCACCGGGCAGCACCGGGAACAGAACACCCGACTCGATGAGGACGATGAGCATCGTTCCCCTCAGCACCCACGGCCCCATGGCGACGAGCAGGGTCTCGGGATTTTTAAACCACTCGATAACGGTGTGCAGCATCGACGGATCTGATGCGGTCACGAGTGTCGACCAGGTCACGATAGGGCCCTTTTCTGCCGGGAATGTATCCCCCTAACCCTACCTTTCTTGACCGCGA
>CAUVIG010000076.1:0-9542 GCA_963551745.1 uncultured Actinomyces sp. | reverse complement strand
TCCAACATGGAGGTGTCGGGCGACACGAACGGCACGATCGTCAAGATCGAGTACGTGGCCCCCACGCGCCAGCAGGCCGTTGACGCCGCCGACGCGATCGCCAACGCCTACCTGACCGAGCGCACCGCCCTCGTCGAGCAGCGTGCCGACGAGATGGCCGCCATCGTCAACGAGCAGATCGAGTCTCTCGAGACCGAACTTGCCTCTCTGAGGCCGGAGGTCAACGAGGACGGCAAGGCAAAGGAGAACCCGCGCGCCGCCGAGATCCGTACCGAGCTGACCAAGCTCGCCAAGGATGCCGAGCAGCTCGCCCCCTACCACGCCACCGCCGGTCGCGTCATCACTCCGGCCGCGTCCTCGAGCGACGAGGTCTCGCCCTCGAAGTTCCGCCTGATCCTCATCACGACCGTCGTCGGCGTCTTTGCCGGCCTGGTTCTGGTGCTCATCCGTGAGACCCGCTCGCGTTCCCTGGCCTCGCCCACGCAGCTCGCCGACCTGACGGCGCTACCCGTGTGGAGTGCCGAGGAGGGTGCCCCCGAGCCGTGGCTCGCCCCCACCCGCATGCTCGCGATGGCGATAGACCGCGATCACTGGGTGGACCTGATCGTCGACGCATCTGACCCGCAGGCCCGCGACCTGCACCGCGTCCTGTCCGCCTCGCTGGCTGAGACCCGCGTGCCCGCTCCGCGTCTCATTGACATCAACCAGCCCCTGGCCTCGCTCCTCGACGAGGTCCGCCCCTCCCGTCATGTCCTCGTCGCCGTGCGTAAGGGCCACGACCTGAAGGCGCTGCATGCCCTCCTGGATGAGCTCGCGATCATCAACCGCGAGGTGAACGGCTTGATCTACCTGGGCGACCAGGTGGCCGTTCCCACCTCCGCTTCCGCTGCTTCGGCTCCTGCCGCCGAGGTCATCGAGCCTGGGGAAGAGGCCGCGGACATGACCTCCTTGGAGGTCGTGGAGTCCAAACCGTCGAAGGAAACGGAAGACACGTCCGCCTCCAAGAAGGCGGACGCCAAGGCTACGACTTCCTCGAAGAAGGGCAAGAAATGAGTGCCGAGGAGACCACCGTGGCCGATCAGTTGGCCGCCTCCATTTGGCACGTTGACCGCACTGCGCGCGTCTCCCAGCTGATTTCGGGCGACCCGTCGGATCCGCGAGCGCTCGTGCTCGTGCGCGATAACGGCCGTAATTCGGCGTTCGTCGAGATCAAGGGCACGGACCATCCGGAGAGCGATCCACGCGTGCTCGAGGTCGAACCGGCCCCCGCGCGCGGCTGGGAAGAGGGCGCCGGCGCCGACGTGGACGCGACCGTCGTCATGTGCACGGTCGGCTCGTGCGACATGCTCGAGGACGCCGTGCGCGCGATCCTGGCTCAGGATCACCAGCGTTTCACGCTCGTCGTGGTGGATAACGCGCCGCACACGGGCCTGACCCGCGAGAAGCTCGCGGGCATCGAGGACACTCGCCTGAGCATCGTCTCCGCGTCTCGTCCCGGTCTATCGCGCGCCCGCAACCGCGGCGTGCTCGCGGCACGCGGCGAGGTCATCGTCTTCACGGACGACGACGCGATCGTTGACCCGCACTGGCTCGCCGCCATGATCGACCCGTTCACGGCCTCGCCCTACGTGGCCGCGACGACGGGCATCGCGCTGCCCCTGGAGCAGCGCTACGCGCCCCAGCGGTGGTTTGAGTCGCGCGGCGGTTTCCCCAAGGACATGTCCCCGCGCGTGTGGTGCGTCGGCGATATCCCCGAGGGCCTGGAGGTCCTGGGCGAGAAGGGCGATGGCGGCCCGCTGTTCCCGATCACGACGGCCCGTGTGGGCGCAGGCGTGTGCATGGCCATGCGTCGCGACGTCCTCATGGAGGTCGGTCCCTTCGATCCGGCGCTGGGTGCCGGCACCTCGACGCGCGGCGGCGAGGACCTCGACATGTTCGCGCGCATCCTGGCTACGGGTGACATCATCATCCACACGCCCGACGCCCTCGTGCACCACCGTCACCGCGTCGACGAGGCCGGCCTGGATAAACAGATCCGCGGCAACGGCTCCGGTATGGCCGCCCTCCTGACGAAGGCGATCATCGCCAAGCCCTCCGTGCTCGGAACGCTGGCGACCCGTGTGCCCGGCGTTCTCAACCGCGTCAAGCCCGGTGGCGCTCGCGTCGCCGGCACCGACGAGGACGTGCCCGGCTCGCTCACCAAGTCCGAGATCAAGGGCTTCCTGGAGGGTCCCTTCCTCTACCTGTCCTCGCGCAAGCGCAACAGGCTTGGCGCCCCGCGCCAGGCGGAGCGCACCGACGCGAGCGGCAGCGTAACCGCACCGAGCAGCGCTGAGGAGGCCCAGGCCTCGTCCGCGACGGAGACGACCGCCGAAGGGAACGGGAACGCGTGAGCCCACGCCGAGGACTCTGGGCCAAACCCGCCCCCGCTCAAATCGGGCCGCTACGAGAGGACGCGCAGGATCTGCCTGCGTGGCCCTTCGTCGTGGCCTATGCTGCGTACTTCTTGTGGTGGGTGCTCGGCTCCGGTGACCTGATGTGGCCGTTGTTCGCGACCGTCATGCTCGTGTTCATGATCGGCCGACACGGCCTGCGCTTCCCGCCCGGATCCATCCTGTGGGTGTTCTTTCTGGCATGGGTGCTGGCCTCGATGGCGATGCTCGACACGGGCGGGCGCGTCATTGGCGCGTTCTATCGCTTCCTGCTGCAGATCTCGCCCGGCATCTTCGCGGTCTACGCCTTCAACGCGCGCCAGTCCCTGAGCGTGCGCACGATCGTGGGCACGATGTGGGGCTTCCTGGCCTCAACCACCATCGGCGGCTTCATCGCCATGGCGGCGCCGACGCTGCGCTTCAAGACGCTCATGTACTACCTGGTGCCGCGTGCCCTGCACTCCAACAACTTTGTCAGGGGGTTCACGAAGCGGGCGACCACGCAGTGGAACCCGTCGTCGTGGATCCTGTCCGACCCGCGCCCGTCGGCCCCCTTCATCTACTCCAACACCTACGGCAACGTCTACTCGCTGATATTCCCGCTCGCGCTCGTCTTCGCCTACGTGCTGTGGCGCGAGCGCTCCAAGTGGCGTTTCATTGTGGCCGCCGTGTGTGCGCTGTCGGTCATCCCGGCAGCTGCGACGCTTAACCGCGGCATGTACATTGGCCTGCTCGTCATCGTCGTGTGGGTGGGCTTCCAGCGCCTGCGCGCGGGAGCCTGGTGGACCGTCTTGGGTATCATCGCGGCCGTCGTCGTGGGCGTGGGCGCGTGGCTGGCCACCCCGGCCTCCCAGTCGCTCCTCGAACGCGTCGCGGCCTCCTCCTCGACGGAAGACCGCGCCTCCAACTACCTCGAGACGCTCTACGAACTCCAGCAGTCCCCGCTCCTGGGCTTCGGCGCCCCGCGCCCCTCGGCCTCGCCGTGGCTGCCCTCTCTGGGCACGCAGGGCCAGTTCTGGACGGTCATCTTCTCCTACGGCCTGGTCGGCTTGGCCCTGTTCCTCGCCTTCTTCCTGCGCATGTTCCCGCGCATCTGGCGCGCCACGGACGTGTACGGCTCGATCCTGGGTGGCATCATCCTGGCGACCCTGGTGGAACAGTTCTACTACGGCATGAACACCGGCCTCATGATCTCCGTCGTGGCGGTGGCGCTCCTATCGCGTCACCTCGAGGAGGAGAGCGACCCGATTACGCGCGCCGAGGCGGACCGCGAGAATTCCGTGAACGCCGGTAGCGTCGCGGGGACCGTCCGCGCCCAGCGCGCCGTGCGCATGGGGCAATGGACAAGCCCCGCCGTGAACGACGGGGCTTTTGCCACTGCGATGCTTGCTCGACTCAACAAGTCGGGTCGTCGGGGAAAGAGAAGCCGGACAGCTTCCACGTCTCGCCGTCCTTCACAAACTGAAAATAGCTGAGGGCGCGGGTCATGGTCGTGTCGTCCGTCAGCGCAGTGCCCGCGTCGTTGAGGACGCGAACGTTAGAAGAGTCGACGCACGCCGAGACCGTGATGTTTCCGGCCCCGTCATCGCTGAGGATGTGCACATCCTCGAGGGTGGGCTTGCCGGTGGTGTGGGTGCCGTCCCTCGTCCACTCAAGGGCCTGCACGTCGAACTCTTCCAGCGCAGAGCCGGTGAGCACGGACGACAGGTCGGTCGCCCGAGCCTGCTCGGGGTCCGCGTACGCGTCCCACAGCGTGTTCATGACGAAGGTCGCCTGTCCGGCGGCCTCGGCATCCGTGGCCAGCGAGCCGGATGCGTTCGCGGGTCCGCCCGACTGCGGGGTGATGGTCTTCGCGACGGACTGCGGGATGTCAGACTGTGGGTCGTCCTCGGCGCTCTGGGTACCGGACGCCGCGGAGGCGGCCATGTCCGTCTCGGAGGAGCCCGTCAGGCGCAGGAAGCCGGCGATGACGAGCGCAATGATGAGGAGAATCGCGGCTGCCAGCAGGCTCTTCTTACGGGCAGGGGAGAGCGAGTTGATGAAGTCCATGTGTATCCCATCGGTAGGTTATAGAAAAAGGCTACCGCGCGGTAGCGGGAAGGCTAATCATGAGTGAGGCAAATCAAGCCAGGCGTTCCCTCGCGCGCGGCGGCATCGTCGGCTTCGTCGGAGCGGCCGCGTCCGCGGTCCTGGGCTTCGCGTTCACGATCATCCTCTCGCGCATGTTGGGCACCGAGGGCGCGGGTGTCGTCACCCAGGCAACCGGCGTCTTTGCGATCGTCATGGCGCTGGCCAAGGTGGGCCTCGACTCCACCGCCATCTATCTGATGCCGCGCCTGTCCCTGGATGCTCCCGGGGAGATCCGCGTGACCCTGTCGTTCATGGCCTCGATGACCGTGGGCGTGTCGACCGTGTGCGTCCTCATTCTTGAGGCTGTGGCTCCTTTCATCTGGAACGCGCAGGTCGCTAGTTCCACCCGGGCGGTGCTGTGGTTCGTGCCGATCGGCGCCCTCACCCTGGTCGCGTCCGCCGCGCTGAGGGCGCTCGGCAACATGCGCGAGTACGTCCTCATTCAGAACCTACTGCTGCCCGGACTGCGCCCGCTCCTCGTTGCGCTCGCGGCCGCGTTCACCGGGTCGCTGGCCTTCGTGTCGGTCGCCTGGGCGCTGCCCTTCGTCGTCGTCCTCGTGGCCGCCTGGTGGCTGCTGCTGCGACACATGCCCTCGGCGGCCGACTCGGTGGGCCGCTGGCCAAGTGTCCAGCGGCGTCGTCAAGTCGTGTCCTTCGCGCTGCCTCGCACCCTCACTGCCGGCCTCGAGCAGGCGCTGCAGTGGCTCGACGTCCTCCTCGTCGGTCTCCTGGCGGGTGATGCAGCCTCGGGCATCTACGGTGGTGCCATTCGATTCATTCAGGCGGGCATGGTCGTCGACACGGCTCTGCGTGTCGTCGTCTCCCCGCAGTTCTCCAAACTCCTGCACCAGGGTAAGACGAAGGAGCTGCGCGACCTCTACAGTACGGCCTCGATCTGGCTCGTCCTGTTCGCCGCCCCCATCTACGCGCTCATGGCGATCTACGCACCCGCGCTCATGCGCATCCTGGGCGACGGCTTTGCTCCCGGTGCGAACGTCCTCGTCGTCCTGTGCATCGGCTCGATCGTTACTTTCATGGCGGGGAATATTCACTCTCTGCTCATCATGAGCGGACGCTCCGGGTGGGCAGCGGTCAACAAGATCGTGGTCCTCACTCTCAACGTTGTGGGTAACGTCATCTTTATTCCTCGCGGAGGAATGGTCGCTGCGGCGATTGTCTGGGCCGTGTGTATGGCGCTTGACGCTGCGATGGCAACTATTCAGGTGTCGCGGTTTATCGGTGTGACACCGAAATTGTCGGAAGTGGTCAAGCCGATCCTTGTCGTGGGCGTATCCGCGGTGATTCCGGGCGGGTGTATAGCGTGGTGGCTGGGGCGCGATTCCTTCGTTGCGACCATTGGTGGATCGGTGATCTCGGTCCTTGCTTTTGCTTGTGTTTGCTGGGTATTTAGGGATCGTCTGCATTTGTCGGGACTTGGGTCCCTAGCGAGGCGTCGCCGGGGGTAAGAATGGGGTGCGTGATGCACCTGTGAAAGTCTGACTTGACCATTCGGTTGATCCAGTGGGAATTGTTGTGTAATTATTTATGCAACAAGTTTCCCCCCCACCGAAAGGTCGTGTCATGGCTTCTGTGATTGCGCGCCTTGCAATCCTTGCAACTGCGCCGATTGTCGCCTGCGCTTCCCTCGCGCTTGCTCCGACGGCTCACGCTGTTGGCGCAGGTCAGGGAGATTCGGTGCCCGGTCAGGCTGTCGTTCGTGACGGCCTGAGCGCCGCGACTGCCGCCGCATCCTGCTGGGACATTAAGCAGCGGAATCCCGATGCGGCGGACGGCGCCTACTGGCTCCAGACTCCTGCGATGGACCACCCCGCCCAGTTCTTTTGTGACCAGACGACAGATGGCGGCGGCTGGGTCATGATCGGCCGCGGCCGTGAAGGATGGGAATCCTGGAGCGGTGGCAAGGGTGATCCCGCGAAGCTGACCTCTCGCTCGCGCACCTCCGATGACTTTAAGGTTGTTCAGCTCTCCAACAAGGCTGTCACCGAACTCCTCAACAACGAGGCGGTCAAGGATCAGGTGGATGGCGTGCGCGTCATGCGCTCGTGGAGCGCATCGGGCCGCCACTACCAGACGATGGATCTTCAGTTCCCGAAGATGACCGACTTTGTGTGGCCCTTCAAGATGGCCCACCCGGTCAATGTCCAGCTCGATAAGGGTGGCTGGCGCTCCGGCCTCATGTGGGGCCTGACTGGCTACGACAGCGAGTGGAACGGCCTGCAGACCTACCCCAGTGCTCGCACCACGGGCTGGAAGATGGGCTGGGGCTTTGGCCCTCTCACCGCCAACTGGACCGGTGACGTCACCTCCGCCACCTCCTACTTCCACAAGTCGGGCCTGACGGTCTTCCCCTACGCCGAGGCCTACGTGCGTCCGCGCATCTCCTCAGATTCGGCAGACTTCGCCCGCATCCCCGATGAGGGCCTCGGTGCCTCGACGGTCTCCGGTGCCGTCTCACAGTACGCAGCCAAGACCTCGTGGGGCGTGAGCGGTAACCTCAACGGCTCCTACGCCGAGGGCAACATCCAGGTCCAGGCTTTCGCCCAGGTCGGCTCCACCATGTACGTGGGCGGCAACTTCACCGGCGTCAAGCAGGGTGAGAAGGGTGCTGAGATCTCCTCGCGAGGCCTCGCGGCATTCGACGTTGCCACCGGCGACTTCACCGGCCAGACCTTCGACTTCAACGCGCAGGTCAAGGCGCTCCTCGCCCTGCCTGACGGCCGCCTCCTCGTCGGCGGTGACTTCACCCGCGTCAACGGCGAGCCCCACGTCGGCACCGTCATCATCAACCCCGCGACCGGCCAGATTGACCCCTCGTGGGATCTGCAGATCACCAATGCGCTGCGCGGCGGCGCCGTGAGCGTGCGCGCCCTGACCTACTACGACGGCAACGTCTACATGGGCGGATCGTTCACCCACCTCTCCGGCGGCGGCCGCACCAAGGTGTACGCCCGTAACGCCGGCCGTGTCGGCCTCGATGCGCGCCCGGACCGTTCGTGGAACCCCGAGATCAGCGGTGCCGTTCAGGCAGTTGGCGTTTCCGAGGCGAACAGCGCCTTCTACGCGGGCGGCCACTTCACCACGGCGCACGGCAACCAGCGCGCCTGGTACGCCGCCAAGTTCTCCACCCAGCCGGGCGCTGCCCTGGACACGGACTTCAACTTCGAACCGTCCTCCGCCAGCGCTGGTAAGTACCAGCAGACCATCGCCACGGCCGGAAACCGCGTCTACATCGGCGGCTCCGAGCACTCCCTGTTCGGATACGACACGGCGACCAACCAGCGTCTCTCCGGTACCGTGACCTTCAGCATGGGAGGCGACCTCCAGGCCACGACCGTGTCTGCCAAGGGCGTTATCTACGGCTCCTGCCACTGCTCGGACGGCGCCTACCAGGACATGTACGTCTGGACGATGAATGGATCCTGGTCGCGCGTCGACGAGATTAAGTGGGTTGGCGCGTGGGACGCCGCCACCGGCGAGCATCTGAAGTGGACCCCCTTCGAGCTTTCCTCGCGTCGCAAGACCGGCGCCTGGGCGCTGACGACCGACAACTACGGAAACCTGTGGGTGGGTGGCGACTTCACCCTCTCCCACACCGATGCCACGCGCACCCAGTGGAACGGCGGCTTCGCTCGCTACGACAACCGCGACAACGTCGCGCCCGAGGCCCCCTCCTACCTGCGCTCCTCCGCGTCGAACGATTCCACCGTGACCCTCGCCTGGGAAGGCGTTGCTGACGCCGTGTCCTACGAGATTCTGCGCGACGATCGTCCGATCGCAACCTCCGAGACCACCAGTGTCGAGGTGCCGCGCGGCGGCGAGAATCGCTACTTCGTGCGCGCCGTCGATGCCGAGGGCAACCGCTCCGCGACCACCGCGGTCTACACAGCTCCGGCCCCCGGCCAGGCGGATGCCTCCAACCCGGTCCTCCTCGAAGCAGGTGCGACGTGGAACTACCGCGCTGACGCCAGCGCCGCTCCCGAGAACTGGGCCCAGGCCTCGTTCGACGACTCCGCGTGGCCGACCGGCGCCGCCCCGCTGGGCTACGGCGACTCCGCGATCGCAACCCAGATCGCCACCAAGGGCTCACGCCCCGTGACGACCTACTACCGCACGCACTTCCAGGTGGCCAACGCGAAGGCCCTCAAGGGCATCAACGTCAAGTACCTGGCCGATGATGGCGCCGTCGTCTACATCAACGGTATCGAGGTGGACCGCACCCGCATGGGTGCCGGCACGGTCAGCTACGCGACCCGCGCCGACGCCGCGCCCAACTTCGCCGCGGCCTCCGCCTCCCCCTCCGAGGTCTTCGTCCCCGCATCGGCCCTGAAGACCGGTGACAATGTGATCGCCGTGGAAACCCACGTCAACTACATGCGCACCTCGACTGTCTCGATGCAGGCCTCCATCGTCCGCGTGGAGGGCACCTCGGACGACAACAGCTCTGTTCCCGCCGAACGCAGCACCGAGCCGACCGACGCGACGCAGCCGATCAACGCGGCCTCTGTCAAGTCCGGCACGGTCATCCAGACCGGCGACGAGTGGAACTACTGGACCTCGACGGAAGCCCCCGCCTCCGACTGGGCCACGACCGGCTCCCTCCAGAGCTGGAACCGCGGCTCCGGCCCGATCGGCTGGGGAGACTCCGCCGCGGTGACCGCCCTCGATATCGCCAAGAAGGATCGTGCGATCACGTACTACTTCGCGCGCGACATCGACTTGGGCGCGATCACCCCGAACACTACGCTGACCGTGAAGGTACGCGCGGATGACGGTGCCGTCCTGCGAGTCAATGGCACGATCATTGACACGAAACGTATGTCCGCTGGCAACATTACTCACACGACCTACGCGAACTCGGCGGTGAGCGCCGCCAAGGCATCCTCCGATCTGCTCGAGGTCACCATCCCCGCGAGCCACTTGACGAGCGGCGTGAACCGCATCGGTGTTGAGGAGCATCTC
>CAUVIG010000075.1:0-9614 GCA_963551745.1 uncultured Actinomyces sp. | reverse complement strand
CACGGCATCGCCGACGCGCTCGTCCTCAAGAAGATCCGCTCGGTCCTGGGCCCCAACTTGCGCTACATCGTCTCCGGCGGCGCACCCCTGGCCACCGACCTCGCCCACTTCTACGCCGGCATGGGCATTACCCTCATCCAGGGCTACGGCCTGTCGGAGACCACCGGCCCCATCGCCGTCCAGCACATTGGCAAGAACCCTGTCGGCGGCGTCGGCCTGCCCCTGCCCGGCAACTTCATCAAGATTGCCAAGGACGGCGAAATCCTGGTGCGCGGCCAGTCCGTCATGCCCGGCTACTACCACCTGCCCAAGCAGACCGCCGAGGTGATGCCCGACGGCAAGTGGTTCCACACGGGTGACCTGGGCTCGATTGACCGCAAGGGTCAGCTGACCATCACGGGCCGAAAGAAGGAACTCATCGTCACCGCGGGCGGCAAGAACGTTTCCCCCGAGGTCCTCGAGGATTCCCTGGCCACGCACCCGCTCATTGCGAACGTCATCGTCGTCGGCGATCAGCGCCCCTACGTCGGCGCGCTCTTCACCCTCGACGCAGACATGCTGCCCGACTGGCTGGCCAAGCACGGCCTACCGCAGTGCTCGCCCACGGAGGCGGCTGAGCTGCCCGCCGTCCGCGAGTCCCTCGAAAAGGCCGTCGAACGCGCCAACAAGGCTGTCTCCCGCGCCGAGTCGATCCGTAAGTTCCGCATCATCGACGCGACCTTCACCGTCGCGAACGGCTACGTGACGCCATCCATGAAGCTGCGCCGCCGCAAGGTCATCACCGACTACGCCCATGAGATCGACGCCCTGTACGGCGGCACCGTCTCAGCCAAGAAGCCCAAGAAGCGCGGGCTTTTCGGCCGCAGCAAGAAGAACTGATCCCACCACGCACGGCGCACAGCGCCCACCCCAGGAAAGGACCGCAATGACGGTACGCAGGCTCGCCGATGGCTCTTGGGAGTCGATCGCGACCCGAGAAGCCACCGAGGACATGAACCTGCCGAAGATGCTCCACCAGCGCGTGGCATCCCACCCCGGGCAGATCGCGATCGAGCGCCGCTCCAACGTCGGCGCGTGGCGACGCGTCACCATGGAGATGTTCCTCGGCGAGGCCGACTCACTTGCGCGCGGCCTCATCGGCATCGGGCTCGAGGCCGGCGACCACCTGGCGATCCTGGCCCCCACCTCCTACGAGTGGGCGCTCATCGACGTGGCCGCACTGTCCTGCGGCGCCATCACCGTGCCCATCTACGAGACGGACTCGGCCTCGCAGATCGCGCATATCCTGGCCGACGCCGACGTGCGTATCGTCATAACGGCCACGACGCAGCAGGCCGAGCTGGTCGAATCCGTGCGCACCGAGGGCGTACGCCATATTCTCTCCCTGGACCGGGGGGCCGAGCGCATCCTGACGGCAGCCGCTCAAGACGTGAGCCTCGAGCGGGTACGAGAGCGCACCGACGCCGTGACGCTTCGCGACGAGGCGACGGTCATCTACACCTCCGGCACGACCGGCATGCACAAGGGTGTTGTGCTCACGCACGGCAACTTCATCTCGCCGATGCTGCAGGCCTACGACTTCCTGCCTCTCCTCATCAACGACCCGAAGTCGCGTTCCCTCCTCTTCCTGCCGGTCGCCCACGTGCTCGCGCGTTTCGTCATGTACTGCCTGCTCGCGGGCCAGGGCGTCACTGCGTTCTCCCCCGACACGCGCAACCTCGTCAACGACATCGCGACCTTCAAGCCGACGATGCTCCTCGTAGTCCCCCGCGTCATGGAGAAAGTCTACAACGCTGCGGCCGCGAAGGCCGGCGGCGGCATGAAGGGCCGCATGTTCGCGTGGGCCGCCAAGCAGGCGCGCGCCCTGTCCAAGGCCACCGCCTACGTCGACTCTCCCGTGCCCGAGTCTGCCGTCGCAGGTCCCACCCCCGACACGACGCCCATCCCCGACGCCTCGGCGACGCCCTCCCCCGGCCCGTCAACCGCGCTCAAGCTGCGCGGCCGCGTCGCAGACGCGCTCGTCCTGTCGAAAGTCCGCGCGATCCTGGGCCCGAACCTGCACACGATCATCTCCGGTGGCGCCCCCCTGGCCCCCGACCTGGCGAACTTCTATCGCGGCATGGGCATCACGCTCCTCCAGGGCTACGGTCTGTCCGAGACGACCGGCCCGATCTCCGTGGAGACGCCGCAGGACTTCCCGCCGGACTCGGTGGGCTTCCCCTGGCCCGGCAACCGCATGAAGATCGCTCCCGACGGCGAGCTGCTCGTGCGCGGCATCTCCGTGTCGAAGGGCTACCACAACCTGCCCGAGGCCACGGCCGAGGCATACGTCGACGGCTGGTTCAAGACCGGCGACCTCGCCTCCATCGATGATCGCGGGCACCTGCGCATCACGGGCCGCAAGAAGGAACTCATCGTCACCGCGGGCGGCAAGAACGTCTCCCCCGAAATCCTCGAAGAGTCCCTGTCGACACACCCGCTCATCGCGAACATCATCGTGGTTGGTGACAACCGCCCGTACATCGGCGCGCTCATCGCCCTGGACACGGAGATGCTGCCTGAGTGGCTGGCCACCCACGGCCTGCCCGTCGTCGATGCAGCTCAGGCCGCAAATCTGCCCGAGGTGCGCGACTCGCTTGAAAAGGCAATCGCCCGAGCCAACAAGGCGGTCTCTCGCGCCGAGTCAATCCGTCGCTACCGCATCGTCAACGCGGCCTTCACCGTGGAGAACGGCTACATGACGCCCTCCCTCAAGCTCAAGCGCAGCCGCGTCCTGGCCGACTACGCCGACGAGGTCGACGCCCTGTACGCGTCGGGCGAGGCTGCAAAGAACCAGGAGTAACCTGGCGACCAGCCCAGGGATCCCGATCCGACGAAACGGCCCCGGCCTCGTTCAATGACGAGGACGGGGCCACCTCGTGCCTCGAGGCCACCTAATCCCGGCTGTTACGACCGGCGACGAATGCGCAGAAGAGAGCCAGTAGGACGGCGACGCCCGCGACGGGCAGCGGAATCCAGTAGGCTAGACGGTAGGCAAACTCCATGATGCCGGCGATCGCCATCGCGACCACGAGGAACAGGTGGAAGGCCCGCGACCACAGGAATCCGCTCGATCCGCCACTCCACAGAGACATGAGCGTCATGAGCAAGAAGACGAACGCGACTGTATAGAGCGCGCCCACCATGCCCATGTGCCACGTGTGCCGGGCCTCGGCCTGCACGAGGACGCACAGGCTCAGGTTTCCGATGCCAGCCACGAAACCGCAGCTCAGACCGAAGGCACGCGATCGACCGGCCCCTCGTGCCATGAGTGCGGTGATCGTGAGCGCGGCTGCAACGCCCATGAGTGCAATGACGATCAGGTGGACCCATGCCGGCCAGTAGTACATGTGGCCGAAATAGCGGTAACCGGGAAGCATAAGGCCCATCCTAACCGCTCACACTACTGGGCTGCGGCGTCGCGCGCAGCCTCCTTCGCGAGGACTTCAGCGAGGTACTGGCCGGTAAAGGATTCCTCGACTGTGGCAACGTCCTCGGGCGTTCCCTGCGCGACGACCGTGCCGCCGCCGGCGCCGCCCTCGGGACCCATGTCGATGATCCAGTCGGCGCTCTTAATGACATCCAGGTTGTGCTCGATGACGATGACGGTGTTGCCCTTGTCGGCGAGCGACTGGAGGACCAGGAGGAGCTTGCGGATGTCTTCGGAGTGCAGGCCGGTCGTGGGTTCGTCGAGCACGTAGACCGTGCGGCCAGTCGAGCGTCGCTGCAGCTCGGAGGCCAGCTTGACGCGTTGGGCCTCGCCGCCCGACAGGGTCGTCGCACTCTGGCCGAGGCGCACGTAGCCCAGTCCCACCTCGACGAGCGTGTTGAGGTGGCGGGCGATGCGAGAGATCGGCGCGAAGAACTGCGCGGCCTCGGCGATCGGCATGTCGAGCACATCGGCGACGGTCTTGCCCTTGTACTCGACCTCGAGGGTCTCGCGGTTGTAGCGAGCACCATGGCAGACCTCGCAAGGCACGTACACGTCGGGCAGGAAGTTCATTTCGATCTTCAGGGTGCCGTCACCCTTGCAGGACTCGCAGCGTCCGCCTTTGACGTTAAAGGAGAAGCGTCCCGGGCCGTAGCCGCGCACCTTCGCTTCCTGTGTCTCGGCGAAAAGCTTGCGGATCTGATCCCACACGCCCGTGTAGGTCGCCGGGTTCGAGCGCGGCGTCCGGCCAATCGGGCTCTGGTCTACGTGCACGACCTTGTCGAGCTGTTCGATGCCCGTGATCGTGCGGTGGCGGCCGGGCACCATGCGCGCGCCGTTGAGGCGCGAGGCCAGGGTGCGATACAGGATGCCGTTGACCAGCGTCGACTTACCCGAACCGGACACGCCGGTGACGGCGGTGAGCACGCCGAGCGGGAAGGACACGTCGACGTTCTTGAGGTTGTTTTCGCGCGCGCCCTTGACGGTCACGACGCGCTTCTTGTCGATCGGGCGTCGGGTCGGCGGCAGGACGATGCGACGCTTGCCCGACAGGTACTGGCCGGTCAGCGACTTGCGGTTCTTCAGCAGCTCCGACAGCGGGCCCGAGTGCACGACCCAGCCGCCGGTTTCTCCCGCACCAGGGCCGATGTCGACGATCCAGTCAGCGGCCTCCATAGTCTCCTCGTCGTGCTCGACGACGATGAGCGTGTTGCCCAGGTCGCGTAGGCGCTCAAGGGTGGCGATGAGCTTGCGGTTGTCGCGCTGGTGCAGGCCGATCGAAGGCTCGTCGAGAACGTACAGGACACCGACGAGGCCGGAGCCGATCTGCGTGGCCAAACGGATACGCTGCGCCTCGCCACCCGACAGGGTTCCGGCGCCACGCGACAGCGTCAGGTAGGTGAGGCCGACGTCGACGAGGAAGGCAAGGCGCGCCTCGATCTCGGTGAGGATAGGCGCGGCGATGGAGCGGGCGCGCTGCTCGAGCTCGACGTCCGCAAGGAACGCGCGAGCATCCGCGATCGACATGTCGGACAGCTGCGCGATCGACTTGTCGCCGATGCGCACGGCGAGAACCTCGGGCTTGAGGCGCGCACCATGACACGTCGGGCATGGGATCTCGCGCATGTAGGAGTCGAGCTTTTCGGACACTGCCGCGGACTCGGTTTCCTCGCGCTTGCGCTCGATATAGTTGACGGCGCCTTCGAAGCCCGTCGAGTAGGAGCGCTCACGACCCCAGCGGTTACGGAACTTGACGGTGACCTCGTAGTCCTTGCCGTACAGGATGGCGTCCTTGACCTTCTTGGGCAGGGACTTCCACGGGGTTCCCATCGCAAATCCCAGTTCCTTGGAGAGGGATTCGAGGAGCTTCTTGTGGTACTTGAAGTTGGAGTTCCACGGAATGACGGCACCGTCTGCCAAGGAGAGCTCCTCGTCGGGCACGACGAGCTCGGGGTCGACCTCAAGGCGGAAGCCGAGGCCCGCGCAGTCGGGGCACGCGCCGTAGGGAGCGTTGAAGGAGAAGGTGCGCGGCTCGATTTCGTCGAGCATCAGCGGGTGGTCGTTCGGGCACGCGCGCTTTTCGGAGAAGCGGCGGCGGCGCTCGGGATCGTCGGCGTCCAGGTCGACGCAGTCGATGACGACGAGGCCGTCCGACAGGCGCAGGGCAGTCTCGACGGAGTCGGTGAGGCGCTGGCGCATACCCTCGCGCACGACGAGGCGGTCGACGACGACCTCGATCGTGTGCTTGAGCTTCTTCTCCAGCTTGGGTGCATTTTCGAGGCGAACCATCTCGTCGTCGATGATTGCACGCGTGTAGCCTTCGGAGCGCAGCTCGTCGATGAGGTCCTGGTACTCGCCCTTACGGCCGCGCACGACCGGGGAGAGCACCTGGAAGCGCGTGCCCTCGTCCATGGTGCGCACGCGGTCGACGATCTGCTGGGGCGTTTGTGCCTGGATGCGAGCGCCACACTCGGGGCAGTGCGCCACGCCCGCGCGGGCGTAGAGCAGACGAAGGTAGTCGTGGATCTCCGTGATCGTGCCGACGGTCGAGCGCGGGTTGCGCGAGGTCGACTTCTGGTCGATGGAGACGGCGGGCGACAGGCCCTCGATGAAGTCCACGTCGGGCTTGTCCATCTGCCCGAGGAACTGGCGCGCGTAGGAGGATAGCGACTCCACGTAGCGGCGCTGTCCCTCGGCGAAAATCGTGTCGAATGCGAGGGAGGACTTACCGGATCCGGACAGTCCGGTGAAGACGATCATGGAGTCTCGGGGCAGCTCGAGGCTCACGTCCTTGAGGTTGTGTTCACGGGCACCCTGGATGATTAGCTTGTCATGCACCCCTCGATCCTAGCTGTCCTCTAGGCAAAAGCACGGATCAGGGCTAGTGTTGGGGCTATGGCATTCTACGCAGTTGAATACGTGTACAACCCTTCAATGACGGAAACGATGGACGAGGTTCGCCCGACGCACCGCGCGTTCCTCTCCGGCCTGCTCGAGCAGGGAATCAACATTGCGTCCGGTCCCCTCGTCGGCGAGATCCCCGGCGCCCTGATCCTCATCAACGCCGAGAGCCAGGCCGACATCGAGCGCATTCTCAACGAGGATCCCTTCTACGTCGCCGAGGTCATCCAGGCGCGCCTCATCCGCGAGTGGAACCCCGTCATCCGGGCGTTCTGATCCGCGCATTCGAACGAGGCCGGGGCCGGGTTCACACCCGACACCGGCCTCGCTTCGTATCCGGAGAGCTCAGCCCTCCAAGGAACGCGCAAACTGGCGCGCGTAGAAGATACGCTGCGCGACCTCGATGAGCAGTGCGGCGCATGCGCCGACGCTCAGGATCACGAGCCACTCGTATCCACTGGGCGCGACCATCGAGAAGAAGTGGCGCACGGGAGGAATCAGAACGCCGCCCACGGTCGCGGAAATGACGCTCACCAGGAGCACCCACTTCCACGTCGACAGCGGACGCGAGGTAATGACGAGCAGCCAGATCGCCCCCAGCATGAGGGAGAGAATCGCGGCCGTGGATTCGCGCGCCTGCGGCGGGCCATCGACGATCCCGAAGGCTGTGAGTGCGGCCGCCGCCAGGATGATGCCCGTCGGCATCGCGAGCGACAGCGTGCGCTTGAGGAAGCCCGGCACGTAGCGGCGCGGGTTCGGCCACAGGGCCAGGAAGAACGCGGGGATACCGATGGTCAGCGAGTCGATGTAGCTGAACTGGCGCGGCAGGAACGGGTATCGCCAGCCGACCAGGGCCGTCACGATGACGAGGACGGCCGCGTAGGTGGTCTTAGCCAGGAACAGCGAGGACACGCGCTCCATGTTGGCGATAATGCGGCGGCCCTCCGCCAGGACACCCGGCAGCACCGAGAACTTCGAGTCTACGAGGACGATCTGGGCGACCGCCTTCGTAGCCTGCGTACCGTTACCCATCGCGATACCCAGATCGGCGTCCTTGAGCGCGAGCGCGTCGTTCACGCCGTCACCCGTCATGGCCACGCAGTGATCGCGCGCCTGGAGGGCTCCAACCATCGCTCGCTTCTGCTCGGGAGTGACGCGCCCAAACACGTCATGATTCTCAATCGCGTCGATGAACGCCTCAGAGGTCAGGTCTTCGGGCAGATCGCGCGCGTCCATGAGACGCGCGGGCGTGCCGTCGGGCGCGGTGAGGCCCGCCTGCGCGGCCAGAGCGCCCACCGTCGTCGGATTGTCGCCCGAAATGACGCGCACGTGCACATCCTGGGATCGAAAGTAGTCGAGAGTCTCGGCCGCGTCGGGGCGCAGATCTTCCTCAAGGACCACGAGGGCAGCAACGGTACGGATCGCCGGAAGCTCGTCGTTGGCCACAGCCTGGTCGGCGTGGACGAGGGCCACCACGCGGGAGCCTTCCGCAGCGATGCCGCGCACCTTCGCGAGGAGCTCGGCATTGGCAGCCGAGGCCTCGTCGATGACGAACTCGGGGGCGCCGAGGATCCAGGATTCGCGCTCGGCCCCCCACGCGCTCCACTTGCGCGCCGAAGAGAAGGGGACGGACCACTCGATGTGCTCAGCCGCACCCGATCGCTCAACCTCGCCGAGGTGCTCCCAAATGGCCTCCGCCGTCGCGTTGGTGCGATCGCTTGCTGCGCTCGCCAGGGCGCGAAGCACCGCGGCCTCGTTACCGGAGACGACCTCGACACCGCGGACGCGAATGCCGCCGGTGGTGAGCGTCCCCGTCTTGTCGAGGCACAGGCAGTCCACACGCGCGAGGACCTCAACGGCGGGAAGTTCCTGAACGAGCACGCCGCGGCGTGCCAGCGTCGCCGAGCCGATCGCGAAGTTCATGGACGTCAGGAGCACCAGGCCCTGCGGGATCATGCCGATCACCGAGGCGACCGAAAGCACGAGCGCCTCGCGCCAGTCTCCCCCGTGACCGCCGGCGATGCGATTTTGCGAGTAGAAGGTCAAGACGACGATGGGAAGCAGCATGACGGAGACAACCTGCAGCACCCGGTTAATCGACGTCTGGATTTCGGAGACCGTGCGTGTGAAGGCGCGCGCCTGCTCGGACAGGCCCTGCGCGTAGACGCGCTCACCTACGGCCGTGGCCACCATGCGGCCGGCACCCGCGACGACGCTCGTACCTGCAAGCAGCTGATCGCCCTGCTTCTTTTTCACGGGGCGCGACTCGCCGGTCAGCAGCGACTCATCGATTTCGAGGCCTGCCGAGGATAGGACCGTGCCGTCCACGCTCACCTGATCGCCGAGCGTCAGATCGATGACGTCGTCAAGGACAACGTCGCGTGCAGGCACGACCGACAGGGTGCCGTCGCGCAGGACGGTCGCCTGCGGCGCATCGACGATGGCAAGGGAGTCGAGGGTCCGCTTCGCGCGGAGCTCAGACACGATGCCGATGACCGCATTGATGATCATAACGCCACCGAAAATGCCATCACGCAGGTCGCCGAACAGCAGCACGATGACCGACGCCGCGACGATGATCGCGTTAAACAGCGTCAGGACGTTTTCGCGAATAATCGACGTCACCGAGCGAGACGTGTGGTCCTTCACCCGGTTGACCGCGCCGCGGGCAACGCGCTCGGCGACCTCGGCGGCGCTCAGGCCACACTCGTCAATCGTCAGTTTGTCAACGCTCATCGGCACCCTCCTCGCCCATCGCGCTGCGAACCAGCGACGCAATCACGGTGACCAACAGAGTCACAACGATGACTCCCAGCGACACGGACACCGAAATCTCCGGCGCCCACTCGATTCCTCTGCCGCCGTTAATGAACGGCAGGGTGTTGGCATGTAGCGCCTCGAGAATCAGCTTGATGCCGATAAAACTCAGGATCACGCCTAGGCCATAGCCCAGATACACGAGCTTGCCGAGGAGAGCGTCCACCAGGAAGAACAGCTGGCGCAGACCCATGAGAGCAAACACGTTGCACGCAAACACCAGGAATGCCTGCGAGGTGATGCCGAAGATCGCGGGAATCGAGTCAAAGGCAAACATGAGGTCAGCGGATCCCAGGGCCAGCACGACGACAAACAGCGGGGTGAGGTACGTGCGTCCGCCGTGACGGTACAGCATACGGTTGCCGATAAAACCGTCCGTGATTGGAAGGACACGGCGCACGACGCGGTTGAAGGCATTCTCCTCGTA
>CAUVIG010000074.1:0-9618 GCA_963551745.1 uncultured Actinomyces sp. | reverse complement strand
ACGACAAAGCACGCCGAACCGAATGCGCCTGTCGGCGCGAAGGCCGCTCGTAGCGGCAGAGTTTGGAGCCCGGGGCATACCGGTCCGGCGTGCCCCATAACTGTACGACCAGTCAACGCCGGCTCGCATCCCGTGGCGGCGTGCATCAACCCACACGGGGCGTGCGCCACAGCGCGTGCGACATTGCCGAGGTCGTAGCAGCATGAAGCGGGGCCGACACAGCACCCCGTGCCCGGGACAGCCGACCCACGCGAGCGGCCCCTGCCTCGTGAGGCGCGCACATGTGGGACCATGGAAGCGTGATGACATCGACCCCGCCTACGCGGCGCCGCACCGGCCCAGGCCGTGGACGTCGCCGCGACACCCTGGCCACCCGGCACGTGCCCACGATCATTGGTATTCTCACCGTCACCGTGCTGGCCGCGGCCACGATCATCGCGTGGTGGCTGCCCGGGTCTCGCTGGAGCGTCGGCCCCGTCGTCGCGGTCGCGTCCTTCCTGCTGGCTATCGGCTGGCCGACGCTGGCGCACCTGCGCATGCCGTGGCTCGCCCAGGCGGTCCTCGCCCTGGGCGGCGCGCTGACCCCGATGGGGGTCGCCTACTGGAAGAACCTCGACATCGCCGTGCCACTGACGGGCATCACGCTGGTCGCGCTGGTTGCTGCCACGATCCTGGACGCGCCCGCGCCGCGCAATCACTCCGTGGGGCGTGCCAGTGGGCACTGGGGCTCCACGGCCCTGAGCGCGGCGCTCGCCTCGTCGGTTACCGGCCTCCTAATCGTCACCTCCGGCGCCATGTGGGTCTCCCTCACCGTCCATGAGCGCTGGTCGGGCATTGTGCCCATGGCGGCCCTGATGGCCGTCATCGGCGCGGCCTCGGCGCGCTTCGGGCGCAGTGCGAAGGCCGGCGTTGCCTTCGCGATGATCGCGGGCCTCGTCGCGGGCCTCGTGGTCGCCTCGATCGCATGGTTCCTCGGGCAGACCTCGGACCTGCTGCCCGTCGTCTTCCCCTTCATCGCAAAGCGTTTCGGCGAATTCGCCGCCTTCCTGACCTTGGGCGGCGTCACCGGCTTCGGTGTCGGCTTCGCCGTCTCCGTCGTCGACGCGCTGCTCGGCGAGCGCGCATCCTCCGCCGAGCTCGCCAACATCCTAGGCCGCGGCGCCGCGAAGTTCCTCGTCGCCGCCCTGCCCGTCTACGCGATGATCCGCATCGGCGGAATCTGAGACCCCGGGACGGCTGGGCGACCGCGTGGCTGGGCCCCGGCCTCGTCCCTTTTTCGCTGCCAGCTGCGCGCGCCCCTGCTCGCGCGCCCACGTCCATCCGAGGCGTTAGGCTGGAGTCATGATGGTGATACCCGCTGACCTGCCCGCACTCGTCGCTCCCGTCGCGTGGATGCTTGGAACCTGGGAGGGCTGGGGCATGTACGCCGCCCCCGCCGCTCCCGGCCAGGAAGAACCCTCCGAGGATTCCCCCGTCGTCGAGGAGATCCGCGGCGACGTCGTCGGCGATCAGATGCGCCTGGTGACCCGCGTATACGCGGGCGTCGCCTCCGAGCCGATCGATCCCACGTGGGACGCGGCGAAGGGCCTGTCCGCAATCAAGAAGGGCGACCTGATCAGCGAAGAGACCGTGTACGTGTCCGTCGCCCCCTCCGATGCGCCGCTGCCCCCGCCGGGCCAGTACAATCCCCGCGAGTTCACGGCGACCTCCGCGTCCACCGAGGGCCACAGCGCCGTGTGGGACGGCGTGAGTGTCAGCCCGCGCGTGCAGATGGTCTCCGACGCGATTGCTCTCGGCGTGGGCGCCACCCGCGTGACGCACCTGGGCCGCATGTTCGGCCTGGTCGCGGGCGAGCTCATGTGGACGCAGGAGCGCACGCTGGACGGCGAGGATGAGGCCGACGTCGAGATCTCCGGCCGTCTCATGCGCACCGCGCTGGCCTCGACCGAGTCCGGCGAGGTCATCGAAGGCATCGACGATTCCCAGGACGGTTTCCTTGTCTGAGTCCGCGCCCGATTCCGAGTTCGTCGACGAGGCAGTGGCCTCCTTCGGTGTGACCCCGCACTTCGGGGATCCGTCGGGGGAGCAATGGGCCCTCGAGGGCGGCCGCGCGCTGGTGCGCCGCCCGGACCTGGCGGTCATTGCCGTTGCCGGCGCCGACCGGCTCACGTGGGTGACGTCGCTGGCCTCCCAGATCGTCACCGACCTCGTGCCCGGCGCGAGCCGTGAGCTGCTGATCCTCTCGCCCGAGGGGCGCGTCGAGCACTGGGCGGGCGCGAGTGACGACGGGGAGGCGCTGCTCCTGATCGTGGAGCGCTCGGACGTCGAGTCTTTCGTGTCGTTCCTCGACTCGATGCGTTTTGCGATGCGCGTGAGCGTTGAACAGCGCGACGTTGCTGTGTTCTCCTCGGTCCGAGCGGGCGCGAATACGCCCGAGTCCGTGGCCGGCCTGCCCGGACACCTGTGGACCTGGGAGGACCCGTGGCCCGGCGTCGTGGAGGGCGGGGCCGCCTACTTCCAGGGCGAGCGCCACCCCGGCGCGCGCACCCCGATGATGTTTCACGCCGTTTCACGCGATGCTGCGGACGAGTTCGAGGCCGCGTGGCTTGCCGCTTGCCCCGAGGCCGGCTCGCGCTGCAGAGCCGGGTACCTGGCGTGGGAGGCGGTGCGTATCGCTGCGTGGAAGCCGCGCCTGGGCCGCGAGACCGACGCCCGCGCGATCCCGCCCGAGGTGGACTGGCTGCGCAGCGCCGTCCACACGACGAAGGGCTGCTACCGCGGGCAGGAAACTATTGCCCGCGTCCTGAACCTGGGTCGGCCCCCGCGCCGCTTGACGTATCTGCAGCTGGACGGTTCGCGCGGCGACCTGCCCGCGCCCGGCACGCCCATCGAGGTGGGGGGACGCCAGGTCGGCGTCATCACCTCCTCGGCCCGTCACGCGGACGAGGGGCCGGTCGCCCTCGCGCTGATCGCCCGCGCCGTGCCCGTGACGACCGTCTTCGATATTGACGGCGTCGCCGCCGCCCAGGAGGAGATCGTGCCCGTTCACGGCAAGTCCTCCGTGTCCCCGGAGACTCGCCCGGGCGCCGACCTCTCGCGCGAGGCCGGCCAGCGCGGCGGTTCCACGGGCTTCGGCGGCCTCGGCTCGGCCCTGGGCGCGCGCTGATGCGCGCCGTCATCCAGCGCGCCGCCTCGGGCGAGGTCCGCGTCGATGGAGCCGTCGTCGGCCGCCTCGCCCTCGATCCGCACGAGGCGGGGGAGAGGCGCCAGGGCCTCGTCGTCCTCCTGGGCGTCCAACGCGGTGACGGCCCTGAGCAGGTGGCCACGGTCGCCCGCAAGATCGCCGAACTGCGCATCCTCGATGACGAACGCTCGGCGCTCGATGCGGGCGCCCCGGTCCTCGTGATCTCGCAGTTTACCCTGTACGGGGATACCCGCAAGGGCCGCCGTCCCTCGTGGGCGCACGCCGCCCCCGGCGAGGAGGCTGAGCCCCTCGTCGACGCGGTCGTCGCCGACCTGCGCGGCCGGGGCCTGCACGTCGAGACCGGCCAGTTCGGCGCGATGATGGAGGTCTCGCTGGTCAACGACGGGCCCTTCACGGTCCTCGTCGAGGCGTAGTTTCCCTCCAATCTCGCACGTCATTCCCGGGGCAACCTTTCACGCATTGAAAAATGGTCGTCGCAATTCCAACGTTTGTGCGGCTCGTCGAAAACTGACTGAGGGAAATTACGTGCGACTTCGAGGTGGGGTGACCAGGGAGAGTACCGGTGGTGCGTGCCCCGGTCTCGTCCCTGCGCCCAGGGCGAAAGCGCGCGCACGGCGCGGGAGCTTTCCGTAGGCTGTAACCAGTCAACTGGGACGGGTGTACGCCGAGCTCGGCGAAATGCCCATCCTGTGAAATGAGGAGAGGCATGTTCGAACGCTTTACCGACCGCGCTCGCCGGGTCGTCGTGCTCGCGCAGGACGAGGCCCGCGGTCTCAAGCACAACTACATCGGTACGGAGCACCTGCTGCTCGGGCTGATCTCCGAGGGTGAGGGCGTCGCGGCCAAGGCCCTGGAGACGATGGAGATCAAGGGCGAGGCCGTCCGTGCCTCGGTCATTGAGATCATCGGCGAGGGCGAGAAGCCGGTTGAGGGTCACATTCCCTTCACCCCCCGCGCCAAGCGTGTGTTTGAGCTGAGCCTTCGCGAGGCCCTGCAGCTGGGCCACAACTACATCGGTACGGAGCACCTGCTGCTCGGCCTCCTCAAGGAGGGTGAAGGTGTGGCCGCCCAGGTCCTGACCAAGCAGGGTGCGGACCTGGCGCAGGTGCGTCAGACCGTGATTCAGATGCTCAGCGGTTACCAGCGCGGTGACGAGGAAGGGCGCGAATCCGTGGGTGCGGGCGTGGGTGGTTCGGGTGGTCCCGAACGCTCCAACTCTGCCATCCTCGAGCAGTTCGGCCGCAACCTGACGCAGGCCGCCCGTGAGAACAAGCTGGACCCTGTCATCGGCCGGCGCGTCGAGATGGAGCGCGTCATGCAGGTTCTGTCACGTCGCACGAAGAATAACCCGGTCCTGATTGGTGAGCCCGGCGTCGGTAAGACGGCGGTCGTTGAGGGCCTGGCCCAGGCGATCGTGCACGGCGACGTGCCCGAAACCATCAAGGACAAGCAGATCTACAGCCTTGACATGGGCTCGCTGGTGGCGGGCTCGCGCTACCGCGGCGACTTCGAGGAACGCCTCAAGAAGGTACTCAAGGAGATCCGCACGCGCGGCGACATCATCCTGTTCATCGACGAGATCCACACCCTCGTGGGTGCGGGTGCCGCCGAAGGCTCGATCGACGCCGCGCAGATGCTCAAGCCCATGCTGGCCCGCGGCGAACTCCAGACGATCGGTGCGACAACGAACGACGAGTACCGCAAGTACATCGAGAAAGACGCTGCCCTTGAGCGTCGCTTCCAGCCCGTGAAGGTCGAGGAGCCCAGCGTCGACGAGACGGTTGAGATCCTCAAGGGCCTGCGCGACCGCTACGAGGCTCACCACCGCGTTATCATCACGGACGCCGCGATCCAGGCGGCCGCCGAGCTGGCGGACCGCTACATCTCGGATCGCTTCCTTCCCGACAAGGCGATCGACCTGGTCGACGAGGCCGGCGCGCGCCTGCGTATCCGCCGCATGACTGCGCCGCCGGAGCTGCGCGAGCTGGACGAGAAGATCGCCGAGGTGCGCCGCAACAAGGAGGCGGCCATCGACGACCAGGACTTCGAGAAGGCCGCGTCGCTGCGCGACGAGGAGTCGAAGCTGTCCGAGGAGCGCAAGGCGAAGGAAGATGCCTGGAAGGGCGGCGAATCCGACGAGATCGCCGAGGTCGGGGATCAGGAGATCGCCGAGGTCCTGGCCATGTCGACCGGCATCCCGGTCGTGCGCCTCACCCAGACCGAAACCGCGAAGCTACTCAAGATGGAAGACGAGCTGCACAAGCGCGTTATCGGCCAGGATGAGGCCGTCAAGGCTCTTGCCCAGTCGATTCGGCGTACGCGCTCGGGTCTGAAGGATCCGAACCGTCCCGGCGGCTCGTTTATCTTCGCCGGCCCGACCGGCGTCGGTAAGACTGAGCTGGCCAAGGCCCTTGCCGAGTTCCTCTTCGGTGACGAGGACGCCCTGATACAGCTGGATATGTCGGAGTTCTCCGAGAAGCATACGGCCTCGCGCCTCTTCGGTGCTCCTCCCGGCTACGTCGGCTACGACGAGGGCGGTCAGCTCACGGAGAAGGTCCGTCGCAAGCCGTTCTCGGTTGTCCTCTTCGACGAGGTCGAGAAGGCTCACCCGGACATCTTTAACTCCCTGCTTCAGATCCTGGAAGAGGGGCGCCTGACGGACTCGCAGGGTCGCAAGGTGGACTTCAAGAACACCGTCATCATCATGACGACGAACCTGGGTACCCGCGACATCAACAAGGGGGTCCTCACGGGCTTCCAGACCGCGGACAACTCGACGCACGACTACGGCCGTATGAAGTCGAAGGTCGCGGAGGAGCTCAAGCAGCACTTCCGTCCCGAGTTCCTCAACCGTGTCGACGACACGATCGTGTTCCCGCCGCTGACCAAGCCCGAGATTGCGCGCATCGTCGACCTGATGATCGCCAAGCTGGCCAAGCGTATGGAGGCTCAGGACATGCGTCTGCAGCTGACGGACGAGGCGCGTGAGCTGCTCGCGGACGTGGGCTTCGATCCGGTCCTGGGTGCGCGTCCGTTGCGTCGTGCGATCCAGCGCGAGATCGAGGATGCGCTGTCCGAGCGCATCCTGTTCGGAGAATTGCAACCCGGTCAGGTTGTCACCGTTGGCGTTACCGGAGAAGGGAAGGATCGCGCGTTCACCTTCAACGGGGAGTGATTTACTCGCCAATTGTTTGAAGCTGACAAAGTGCTTTTTCTAGAGGGCGTCCCTTCGTTCTGCGGCGAGCCGCCCTCTAGTTGTTAAGTAATCTCGCCTCTGATAGATTCTGGTTAACTATTAGGCTGGGTTGAAGTTATGCCACACTATTGCGCGGGCACTACTCAGCAATCGGGAGAGGGTCAATGAGCGCGCACAAGCGACGAAACGTAACCGGTGTGAGGCGACGTCTGCCGGCGTTTGTTCTCGTGCTGGTCGTTGCTGCGCTCTGCATCGCAGGCGTCATCTACAAGGGTGCCGAAGTGACTCAGGTCAACGTCAATGATGGCGGTATCTGGGTGACTAACAAGTCCAAGCAGTTGGTCGGCCACCTCGACTACGAAGCTCGCATCCTTGATGGTGCCCTGCGCACAGAGGCTACCAACTTTGACGTTGGCCAGGCTGGCGAAACGGTGACCGTCTCCGACCTCGGCTCACTGACCGTTGCCCCCGTCAACGTCACCCAGGTTGCCCTCGGCTCTCCGACGGCCCTGCCCGCCGGCTCGAGTGCTATGCAGGGTGGTGACGTCCTCGGCGTCCTCAATGCTGCCGATGGCACCCTGTGGACAACGTCTGCGGCATCGCCGAGCCCCTCCAATCTCGCCGACTCTGCAGCTCTGGCCTCGAACATGGGGGCCAGCGCATTCGTGACCGGCGAGGACGGTTCCGTGTACTCCCTGTCGAACTCGGGAACGCTCACGACCGTCAAGCACAGCGGGTCAGTCGATGAAACGAAGACCACTCAGCTCAACGGGATTTCCGATGATGCCCGCCTTTCCCTCACGGTCGTCGGCGATCAGGTTGTCGCCCTTGACTCTGCCTCTAACACCCTCTTTCTTCCCGGGAATAAGACCATCGACCTCGGCGCGGCCGGTGTCGAGGCCGACGCCGTTCTGCAGCAGGCCGGACCGAAGGAGGACTCGGTCCTGATGGCCACGGCCACCTCTCTTGTAGCGATTCCGCTGACGGGCGGGCAACCCGTGATCACCCCCGCCGCCGAGGGGTCCCCGGTCGGCATTCCGGCGGCACCCGTGCAGCACGAAGGATGCGCCTACGGTGCGTGGAGCGGATCGGGGGCGTATGTGCGCTCCTGCAAGGATCCGGCCTCGAACGAGCAGATGGTCGTCGATACGCTCGTCTCCGCCCGCGAGGTTGTCTTTCGTACCAATCGCAAGGCCATCGTTCTCAACGACGTCGCCGAGGGGAACGTGTGGTTGCCCGACTCGAACATGGTCCTGATGGACAACTGGGATGAGGTCGAGAATCAGCTCGAAGAGAGCGAAGAAGAGCAGGATAGCCCGGAGCTCACCAACGAGGTGGCCGACCCGCAGCAGCGCGAGGAAAATACTCCGCCCGAGGCCGTCGACGACGAGTTTGGCATCCGCCCGGGACGCTCGACCATTCTGCCCGTCCTGGACAACGATTCCGACCTGGACGGGGACGTGCTCACCGCCACCCCGACCTCGCAGCCGGGATGGGGTTCCGTGGTCGTGGCTCGTAGCGGGCGCGCCCTACAAATCGAGGACGTTTCCGCAGACCAGAGCGGATCCACGTCCTTTACCTACGACGCTTCGGATGGGCGGGCCTCCGCTTCCGCCCACGTTCATGTCACGGTCCACCCCTACGGCCAGAACGAGGCCCCCACTCAGGTGCGTTCTTCCTCCGTCAAGATCGGGGTGGGCGCGCAGATCCAGTACCAGGCTCTCAGTGACTGGCGTGATCCCGACGGTGACCCGATCTACCTCAAGGAGGTCCAGGCTGCGACTGGCCTGAACGTCTCATTCGTCGAAGACGGCACCGTAACCATCGTGGAGGAGGGGGCGTCGGCTGGCCCCAAGACCGTCGTCCTGACGGTGGCTGACGACCAGGGGGCCGAGGCCCGCGGAGAGCTCGTCGTCAACGTCCAGGAGGCAGGCAACCTCCCGCCTTCGGCCAACGGCGACCTTTTCCAGGCCCAGCCGGGTGAGATCGTCACCCTTGACCCGCTCAAGAATGACACCGACCCCAACGGCGACCCGCTCTCCCTCGCCGCTGTCTCCGGAGCCCCGTCGGGTGCGACTCTCACCCCGGATCTCGACCGCGGAACCATCGACTTTCGGGCGCAGCAGCCCGGATCCTATTCCTTCGCCTACACGGTCTCCGACGGGATCGCGACGACGCTGGGTATCATCCGCGTGGAGGTTGTGGCCTCCTCCTCGGTGCGTCCCATCGCAGAGAACGACACAGCCGTCCTGCCCCAGGGCGGGTCCGTCCTGATCAATCCCCTGGGCAACGATTACGACCCCGCCGGAGGCATGCTCTCAGTGACCTCGGTGGATACGACGAAGGCACCCGATATTGAGGTTGCGCTCATCGAACGCCACCTCCTTCGGATCACCGCCCATGCGGGCATCGACAAGACCGTGACCTTTTCCTACACGGTCTCTAATGGTCAGGGAAGTGCCACCGCCGAGGTGACCGTGATTCCCGGCGCTTCGGATCGCTCCGACATTGCCCCCGTGCTGCGGCCCGACCGGGCAAAGGTGCGCGTCGGCGACGTCGGCACGGTCTCGGTTCTGTCCAACGACCGCTCCCCGGCCGGTCTGAACCTCCAGGTCGAGTCGACCCTCGAGTACGACCAGGCCTCGGCGGTCGGAACGCCCTTCGTGACCGGAAACCAGGTGCGCCTTGAGGCCGGAAACAGTCCCGGACTCCTTGAAGTCACCTACTCGGTCATCGACTCCGCAGGAAACCACGCTTCCAGTACGGTCACCTTCGAGGTCATCCCGGACTCCGACAGCAACGAGGCCCCCCGTCCGCGCACCCTTAACGCGTGGACGAGCGCGGGGCAGACCGTGACGATCCCCGTGACGCTGAGCGGTATCGATCCTGACGGTGACTCGGTGACCCTGGTCGGCGTGGACTCTTCACCGACGCAGGGCGTGGCCACCGCCTCGGCTACATGGATCGACTACACGCCCAACCGGGGGGCGGTCGGCACCGATACCTTCACCTACACGGTCGAGGACCGAAAGGGCGCTCGTGCCTCAGCCCGCGTGCGCGTCGCGATCTCCCCGTCCCCGGCGACGAATCAGAACCCTGTGGCCGTTCCGGACACGGTGCAGGCTCGCCCCGATCGTGTCCTCAACATCAACGTGCTGTCCAACGACGTTGATCCCGACGGCGATACGCTCTCCATCGACGAGGGCGGCCTGACCAC
>CAUVIG010000073.1:0-9938 GCA_963551745.1 uncultured Actinomyces sp. | reverse complement strand
GTTGTCCCCGCAGGCCTCCGATGCCCTCGGCCTGCGCGCTGTGCCGCTCGGTGAGCTCCTCACCGTCGAGAAGCCGGTGAACCCGGTGGACGCCCCCTCCTTCCAGACGACAATTGCGCGCCAGGTGCCCGGCGCCTCGGCGCAGGTGATCGCCCCGACGATGCGGTCGCTGGTCCTGCCCTCCGTTGCCGCGCTGATTGCCGTCGTCGCGGCCGCGGCAACGGTTGCCCTCGTGGTGGTACTGTCCTCCTCGGATATGCGCCCGGACCTCGACACCCTCGATGCGATCGGCGCGGCTCCCACGATGCGCCGCCACGTCACGACCTGGCAGGGCGTGGTGCTCGCGCTCAACGCGATTCCGACGGCTGTGCTCTCCGGTCTTGTCGTGGGCGTGCTCGCCGTCATTACCTTCGCGAATTCGGGGATCTTCCCGACGCTGACGTCGACGCTGCGCCCCATCGTTCCCTGGGGAGCCCTGCTGGGCATGCTGATCGGTATGCCGATCCTGTGCGCCCTCGTCGCGATCATCCTGACGCCCCGCCACCAGAAGCGCATCGGTCGCATCAACTAGGCGCTCGCGATGAGTGAGACCCCCGAAGAAGTCGTCATCCCCGCAGGTGCCCTCGCCTCGTCGGCCGTGCGTGTCGATACGTGGCTGTGGGCGACCCGCCAGCTCAAGTCACGGTCGCAGGCGACGGCTGCCGTGCGCGCTGGGCATGTGCGTGTCAACGGCGAGTCCGTCAAGGCTGCCTACAAGGTGCGCGTCGGCGACGAGGTGCGCGTGCGCATCGAGGGCTTCGACCGGATCCTGGGAGTCAACTTACTGCTGAACAAGCGCGTGTCCTACCCGCAGGCGCGCACCGCCTACGACGATCGCACGCCCGAGCGTCCGCGCGTGCACATCCCCGTGGCCATGCGGGAGAAGGGGAGCGGGCGCCCTACGAAGAAAGAGCGCCGCGAGCTGGACCGGCTGCGCGGATACGACTCTCACGAGCACTACTAACCGCATGAGCGAGGCCGTGACGGGTGCACACTGCGACGTGTGCCGCACGCCTGTTGGATGTAAATACACGTGATCCCGCCGCCCGGAAAGGGGCGACGGGACCAGTGTGTCAGAACAGAATGCCTGGCTCACGCATGCGGGAAGTACTTCGTGGCCTCGACCTTGTAGTTGGTGCCCCAGCTTATGTCGTAGGGAATCGTGAATTCGACGGTCACTTTCTCGCCGTTCATCATCGTCGCGGTCGCGACGTCGTCAACGACGTGATCGGGGGTGCCGACGACAAACTGCGAATCGTCGAACCAGATCTGCAGAGTCAGGTCGGTCGTCGGGAAGGCCTCGAGCTTGGTCTTCATCGTGTCGCTGGCGGGGGAGACGTCCACGGAGCAGTGCAGTGTGGTCTGAGCGTCGTCAAGGGCGCAGGTAGAATCAACCGCGAACGCGTTTTCCGGGGCATTGGACTTCAGCAGCTGAACGGTCTCGACGCGATCCTTGCACTTCTTGTCAACGGCATCCTGAGCGGCCGGGGACATCCTGTTGTACTTGGAGTAGAGCTCGTCGACCTTGTCGACGTTGTCCGGGGTCACCTGCTCGCACCACGCCGGGGCCGCGAGTGCATCCCTCTGGTCCGTCAGCGTCTGGATCTCATCCTGCATGTCCTGCTGCGCCTTCGTCTTCTGGATGGCGAAGGTGAACAGGGTGGTCGTTGCGATGATGAGGATCAGGAGGACGACGAGCGCGACGCGGTTGTAGATCGACAGCCCCTTGCTCTTCGGGGCCTTTGTCGCGACCGTCACGGGAGCCGGGGTGGCCTCGGGCGTGGGGATGTTGTTGTCACTCACTTGGCGGCCTCCTGCGCTTCCTGAAGCTCCTGCTGAACGGTGCTGAGCTCTTCCTGGGTCTCGGTCAGGTCCTTGCTCTTTATGGAGTAGATGCCGGCAGCCATGAGGGTTGTGATGGCGAAAAGGACGACGAGGACCGACGTAATAACGGCGATCGCGATCTGGCCGCCCGTCGCGCGCGGGCGCGGGGCAGTCAGCGGGGTGAACGTCGGCATGGCCGCCGAGACCGCGGGGCTCGGCGCGACCGGCACCTGGCCGGCGGGGGGAATGGGGGCGGCAGCCGCTTCTTCGGGCAGACCGGGGGTGGGGGTGCTCACGGGGAGACTCCTTTCACTGTGTCTCCCCAATTCTATGCGAGTTGAAAAAATTGGAATTGCTGCGGTGATCGGATTCACCGCGGATCATAGATTGGAGGGCCACCAGCTGGTCATCGTCGCGCCGCACTCGGTCTTGTCGGTCATCGCGGGATCGTAGGGAATCGTCAGCGCGAAAGTCGCGGGCGAGCCGGGCGTCAGGGTGATGGTCGTCGTGCCCTGGTATGGCGAGCTGGGGCTGGGGTTTGTCCCCTTGTCTGCGGTAAATCCGTTGATCTCCACGTCGAGTGTACCCAGCGAGGCGATCAGGGAAGAGTCCTTGAGGGTGAGCGTGCCGTTCACCGTGGTCGTGACCTGATCGGTCGTGCATTCGCCCACCGCGATGGAAAAGTCCGCGTCCTTGTTGGTGCGGTAGACCTGTGCGAGGGTCTCCTTCGCTGCACACTGTTCGTGGATCGCGTCCTTGGTCGCCTGGGTCGCCGAATCGTAGGTCTTGAGCGAGTCTCGGATCGACGCGGCGGATTCGCGCGTGATCGAATCACACCAGTTTTCGGCGTCTTTGCGCACGGTGGCGGCATCCAGTGCGGCCTTTGCGTCCGTGATCTGCTGATCGACCGTGGCCTTCTCGGACTGTGCCTGCTCGGCCTGTGCCTCGTACGTGGATGCGGAATGCGTGCGCCACGCGTTGATGCCCCCGACGATGGCTGAGAGGACAATGAAAAGCGTGGCGAGGATGGCGCCCGCGACGGTGGCGGCACGCAGGGGTGCGGGAGCGCTCACTTGGTGGCCTCCTGGAGCTGCTGATTGATGGACTCGAGCGTCGAGCGGGCGGTGTCGAGCTCGTTCTGGGCGGCCTCAGCGCGGCTCTTCGCGTGCTCGTGAATGCGGCCGCTGGCCCCCAGGTGCGACCAGGCAATGACGAGAACAGTAATGAAAACAGCGACGAGCACCCACGACGCCGCGCACGTGAGAACCCACTTGAGCGTTCCGCTCCTCTCGGGTGCATCCGCCTCGTCGATGCCCTTGTCATCAACGAGGGAGGCGGGCATCGGAATCCGCGCGACCTGTGCCTCCGCTACCGACGAGGTGGGGGTGGCCTCCCGCGGGAGGGGGGCCTCGGGCATGGGGATGGGGGGATCGACGGCGTACGTACGTGCATCCGTGGAAGTGATGGCCTGATCCTTAGCGGACGAAGCCGGGAAGGCCTCGTCCACCGCCGGAACTGCGACCTCAGCGTCCTGAGGAGGGGGCGCCGGTGCCTCGTAGGGCTCAACGTAGTCCGTCCACGCGTGGCCGTCCCACCAGCGCAGCTGGTTCGCACCGCTGGGGTCGGCGTACCAGCCTTCCGCGGGTTCGCTCATGGTGGTTCCTTCTCTCGTGTCAGGAGATGGCTGTGAATATGGCGCTCATAGACCGGTGGGCCAGATGCTCACCGGGTCGATCGAGCAATGCGTCTCGTTGCCCGAGATCGGCACGGCTGTGGACAGGGGACCCGATCCGCTCGAAGGTACGGTGGCGGTTACTGTCCCGAGCGGAGTATCGGATTTGCTGATCGCGTGATCGGCGGCGAACACGTTGTACGTAACGTCCATGCTGCCAAACGCCAGGAGCGAGGGAGCAGTGATCTTGACAGTGGCCGTAATCGTCATCGTGTTGCCGTCTTTCTGGCAATCGAGGCTCTCGGGGGTGACCATTTCGGTATTTGCTTTTGCGTCTTGCGTGAAAGCTTCAGCGAAGGCCTTCTTCTGAGGGCAGAGGCTATCGATTGCGTCGCGCTTGTTTTGTGACATCGATGTGAGGCCCTTGCCCGAAGTCTGGATCTTCTGCTCGGTTGCGGTCTCTCGGGTGAGGCCGTCGCACCACTCCTGAGCGTCCTTCTTCGCTTTGGCCTTGTCGATCTGTTCCTTAGTGGACGTGATTTCGCTGTTGAGCTCCACGGTCTGGGCATCCGCGGACTGGATCTCGGCCCGCGCGTCCTGAATCTCCTGCGCCTTCGAGCGAGCGCTGACGAACATGGTGGCGCTGACAAGGAGGAAGATGACGGCGAGAACCGAACAAATGATCGTTAGGATCTGAGGAAGGGGGGAGGGCTTCTTCGCCTGGGGCTGGAATCCGTAGCTCACTTCTGTGCCTCCTCGAGTTCTTTCTTCACCTTGTCGAGTTCCTCTTGCTTATTGTCGAGGCCGATCTTTGTGGAGGTCCGCTGATCCTGCACGTCGCGCCACTCAAGGTTCTGAGCGCGCAGCTGCATGCCCGCATACACCATCGTGCCGAAGAAAACGACCACGAGGAGCGCGGAAACGATAGCGCCGATGAGCCAACCGCGACCGCTCTTCGGTGTGGCCTCTGCCGCCTGCGGGTCTGCCTGCGGCCCGACGCCGGCGACGCCTAGCTGCGGGGCAGTGCCCGACGGATTGTAGGGGTCTGAGGAAACGGTCGGGGCCTGCGACTGGGCGGGCATGTACTGCCCCGCCGCCTGTTCTGTGGGCGTCTGCTGCGCGACAGGTGCTCCCTGCTGCGGCATATCGTGGAATCGCTCGGTCCACTCGCCGCCGTTCCACCAGCGAAGGCGCTGGCTTCCTGCGGGGTCGGCGTACCATCCGGGTGCTGGTTGAGACATGACCGTCCTTTCAGTTTCTGGCACCAGTGTAACCAATCCGTGAGGTTCATAACGCAGGCGATATGACAGTCGTGGGGAACGCCGGGCGCATGACAGGTACTCTGAAAGCTATGGCCTCTCTTTTTTCGTCTTCACCCCTGCTCGCACTGTTTGTCGTTGTTGCGTTGGGTGCGGCGATTGGGGCCATTCGGATCGGCCCGCTGCGCTTTGGAGCGGCGGGTGCTCTCTTCGTCGGCCTCACCGTTTCGGCGCTGCATCCCGAGGTTGTCAGCACCCACATGTCGATCGTCCAGCCGATGGGCCTGGCCTTCTTCGTGTATTGCGTCGGTATTTCCGCGGGTGCCACCTTCTTCCAGGATTTGCGTAAGCAGACAAACCTCCTCGCCCTCACCACGATCGTGTGCGTCGTGGGTGCGGTCATCGCGCTTGCGGGAGGCCTCCTCCTCGGCCTGTCCTCAGGGCTCACGTCGGGTCTCTTCACGGGTGCTCTGACGGCCGCTCCCGCCCTCGACACAGCCACCCGTCTCACGGGAGATCCCAACGCGGCGGTCGGCTATGCGTTTGGCTATCCGGTGGGTGTTATCGGCGGCATCCTCATCGTCACGATCACTGTGACGAGGAAGTGGGTCGGCCCCAAGGACACCCCTTCCCTCGCGGGTTCTTCCCTGGAGGCCGTGAGCATTCATGTCTCCAAGCACATCAATACGCGCGAGATTGACGCGTGGCGCGACCAGCGCGTGCGCCTGTCCTACCTGCGCCGTGACGGGCGCACTCGCGTCACCGCTCCCGGTGAGGACCTGCTGCCGGGCGACCACATCGTCATGGTCGGCGACCCCGCGTCTATCAAGGAGACGGCCCCACTCGTCGGTGAGATCCTCGACCATAACCTCGAGGATGATCGTTCGGACCTGGCCTTCGAGCGCATCGTCGTATCCAACCCCGACGTCGCCGGCCGCAGCGTCTCCGAACTCAACGTCACCAAGCGCTTTGGCGCCGTCATCACGCGCGTGCGCCGAGGCGACCTGGACCTCCTGGCCCGCGACGACCTCGACCTGCAGCTCGGCGACCATGTCGCCGTCGTCGTTCCCACGGACGAGCTCGACGACATCGCCGAGTGGCTCGGCGACTCCGAGCGTCGCGTCGCTGAGGTTGACGGCATGGCCTTCGGTATTGGCCTCGTCCTTGGTCTGCTCCTGGGCATCGTGTCCTTCCCGCTGCCCGGCGGCCAGGGCTTCCAGCTGGGCGCCGCCGCCGGCCCTCTGATCGTCGGCATGCTGCTCGGTGCCCTGCGCCGCACCGGACCGCTTGTGTGGACCCTGCCCGCCGCCGCAAACCTGACGATCCGACAGATCGGGCTCATGCTCTTCCTCGCTGCCCTGGGCCTTAACGCAGGCCCGCAGTTCGCGAGCCTGCTCGGCAGCCCCGAGGGCTGGCGCGCCGCCCTCCTCGCCGCCGTCATGGTCGTCGTCTGCTGCGTCATCCAGGCTCTCGGTGCAAAGTTCATCGGCCTGTCCTCCGCTCGTGCCGCGGGCGGAATCGCGGGCTTCCTCGGTCAACCGGCCGTCCTGCAGGCCGCCGATGCCCGCGTCGCCGACGAGCGCATTGAGGCGGCCTACGCGACCCTCTTCGCCTTCGCGATCATCGTGAAGATCCTGCTCCTGCCGGTCATCACCTCCTTTCTGTAAGTCTCCGTAGACTAGGGCCATGGCTACCCCCGACTTCGTCCTCGAACTGCGCCGTCATGTCGGCCACGCGCCCCTGTGGATGCCCGGCACGACCGTCGTCATCTTGCGCCCCGCGCCGGACTGCGCGCCGATCGACTGGGAGCGCCCCATTGCACCCGAGGGGGTCGAGATCCTGTGCGTCCGGCGCAGCGACAACGGTGCTTGGACACCCGTGACCGGTATTGTTGACCCCGGCGAGGAGCCTGCCGTCGCGGCCGCTCGCGAGGCCTTGGAGGAGGCCGACGTCGCCATCGAGGTGCGCCGCCTCCTCTCCGTCGAGGTCGTCGGCCCCGTCACCTACGACAACGGTGACGTCACCACCTACCTGGACGTGGCCTTCGCTGCGGAGTGGGTGAGCGGCGAGCCCAGCCCTGCCGACGGCGAAAACAGCGAGACGGTGTTCTTCCGCGCGGACCAACTTCCGCCCATGAACGACCGTTTCCGCCGCGCCGTCGCTAAGGCCCTGAGCGCCCGACCCGACGCCGACTTCCTTGCCTGACGGCGCGTGATGCGGGCAGGTCCCGGCCTCGTCCCCGTGTGCGCGAAAAAGCTTGTGTTCCTGTCAGACCTCTTGCGGGACTGAAGTCCTAGTGGTGGAATGGGTGCATGGATACACCTAACAACATCGTTTACACCGTCACCGCCGACTCCACCGGTGGCCGCGCCGGCACCTCCTCCGTCCCCGCGCTCGGCATCAGCCACGTCATGCGCATGCCCAAGGAACTGGGCGGCCCCGGCGACGGCGCCAACCCTGAAGCCCTCTTCGCCATGGGCTACGGCGCCTGCTTCCAGGGCGCCATGGGCCTGGCCGCCAAGGAAATGGACATCGACACCAAGGACTCCGTCGTGCGCACCACGGTCGGACTGGGCCCCGAAGGCGCGTCCTTCGCCCTGACCGTCGACCTCGAGGTCTTCATCCCCGGCGTCGAGCTCGAGCGCGCCCAGGCCCTCGTCGAGCGCGCCCACGAGCTGTGCCCCTACTCCAAGGCCACGCGCGGCAACGTGCCCGTCACCGTCGCCGCGGTGCCCGTCCTCTGAGGGCACCCGATAGACGAAGGAACCCCAGCCTTGCCGACTGATGGACGAGGCTGGGGTTTCTCCATGTGCGCGGGTATCAGGCGCCCCGCCAGTAGGACTCGAGCACCCGGGAAAGGTCGAGGAGGTCATCCACGTGGCTCATCTCGCGCGCCGAGTGCATGGACAGCAGGCCCACGCCCACGTCCACCGTCAGGATCCCCAGGCGGGTCGCTGTGATCGGGCCGATCGTCGTGCCGCACGGCATCGCGTTGTTGCCCACGAAGCTCTGCGAGGCCACCCCCGCTGCCGTGCACGCGCGATTCCACAGGGCGATGCCCTCGCCGTCCGTTGCGTAACGCTGCTTCGAGTTGATCTTGATGATCGGTCCGCGACCCATCATCGGACGATTATCCGGATCGTGGTGGCCCGCATAGTTCGGATGCACCGAATGTGCGGCGTCCGCGCTCACGCACGATGAGGCCGCCAGCATGCGCTCAAAACCGTCCTCGTCGCGGCCCAGCGCCTTCGCCGTGCGGCGCAGCACCGTCTCCAGGATCGGACCGGCCGCGCCCGTGCGCGACTCCGAACCCACCTCCTCGTGATCGAAGCACATGAACACCGTGATGTCGCCGTCCGCAGGCGCTCCTTCCGCGGCCAGGCGCTCCAGGGCCACCAGGCCCGGGTGCACGCTCGACAGGTTGTCCTGTCGCGAGGCCGCGATGAACTGGCCCTTGTCGCCGAAGAAGCCCGGCCCCTGGCTGGGGGTGAGGATCAGGTCGAAGGCCGCGACCTGCGACGCGTCGTCCAGGCCCGCCGTGCGCGCCACATACTCCAGCACGTTGCCGTACGGGTTATCCACCGTCCACACCGGGTGCAGGTGCTTCTGCGGATCCAGCTTCAGCCCGCCCGGATTCACATCCCGATCCAGGTGAATCGCCAGCTGCGGGATGCGCGCAATCGGGCCCGTGCGCGCCAGGACGACCTCGCCGCTATTCAGGACCAGGCGACCCGCCAGGGTCAGCTCGCGATCCAGCCACGAGTTCCACATCATGCCGCCGTAGACCTCGACGTCGATCTGGCCCCAGCCATCCGGCGTCGTCGACTGCACCGACGGCTTCACCGAGAACGCCGGAGAATCCGTATGCGCGCCCACGATGCGGAAACCCGCGTCATCGGCCACCGTCTCCGGAATGAACCACGCGGCCACCGCACCGCCGCGCACCATCACGTGACCGCCCGGGGACGCGTCCCACGCGCCCTTCTCGTCGACGCGCGTAAAGCCGGCGTCCACCAGGCGCTGCGCCACGACCTCGGCCGCGTGATAGGGGGAAGGAGAATCAAGGAGGAAATGCTGATAGTCCACCGCGTTTGCGTGGACCTCGTCCAGTTCAAGCTGTGCCATATCTCAATGGTAGAACGCCGCGCGAGAGGTGGCCTAGGCTTGAGGCATGAGTGAGATCCCCGCATACACCCTGTCCGACGGCCTGGAGGTCCCCTCGATCGCGCTGGGCACCTACAACCTGCGCGGCACCTCGGGCGTGGCCTCCATGGTGTCTGGCATCGAGGCCGGGTATCGCATGCTGGATAGCGCCTTCAACTACGAGAACGAGGGCGCCCTCGGTGCGGCCGTGCGCCGCTGCGGCGTGCCTCGCGAGGAGCTGCGCCTGGTCTCCAAGCTCCCCGGGCGCCACCAGCGCTACGACGAAGCCGTCTACACCCTCGAAGAATCCCTCATGCGCGCCGGCCTGGACTACTGGGACATGTACCTGATCCACTGGCCCAACCCCAAGCGGGGCCTGTACGTCGAGGCCTTCCAGGCGCTGCTGGAGGCGCGCGACCGTGGCCTCATCCGCTCCGTCGGCGTGTGCAACTTCCTGCCCGAACACATCGACCGTGTGCACGCCGAGACAGGCGAGTACCCGAGCGTCAACCAGATTGAGCTGCACCCCTACTTCCCGCAGGCCTCCGCGCTGGCCTATCACGCACAGGTCGGCGTGCTCACCGAGTCCTGGAGCCCGCTGGGGCGCAAGTGGCGCATCGTCGAAGACCCCGCGATCGTCTCTCTCGCCTCCGAAGCGGGCGTGTCCCCGTCTCGGCTCATCCTGCGCTGGCACTACCAGCTCGGCACCATGCCCCTGCCCAAGTCCGCTTCGCCCGAGCGCCAGCGCGAGAACCTCGACATCTTCTCCTTCTCGCTATCTAACGATCAGATGGCTGCGATCAGCGCCCTCGGCCGCCCCGACGGCCGCCAGGCCGACCAGAACCCGGAGTACTACGAGGAGTTCTGACTGTTCGGGGCTTGCGGCCCCGCTGGTGTTCCGGGCGCCGTCGGGCCCGGCCGCCCGCGAGGCTAGGCGTCCTCACTGCGTTCGGCGCCGCGCCTCGAAGCCCGCCCGTGCCCTCCGGTCCCTCCGGCGCCCT